>JAGDYV010000183.1:0-8991 GCA_049116495.1 Hyphomicrobiaceae bacterium
CTTTGTCGATGACGTGGATGACACCATTGCTCGCTCGAATGTTGGCCGACACGACGTTTGCACCATCAACCGTCACACCGTTACGCGACTTGGTTACGCGCAACAACCGATCGCCTGATGCCTTGATTGTGCGCACATGAATCGCCTTGTGGGGCAACTGGCCAGAAGTCAGTTTGCGTGGCAGCACGTGATACGACAGGATGGCCGCCAGCTTAGCTTTGTTTTCCGGCTTAAGCAGCGTTTCGACGGTCCCCTTGGGCAGCTTTGCAAATGCTTCATCCGTCGGCGCGAACACGGTCAGGTTCTTGCCGCCTGCAAGCGCCCCGGCCAGCCCCGCTGCCTTGGCCGCCGCAATCAAGGTGCCGAACGTGCCGGCTTTTTGCGCCGTCTCAACGATGTTTGCTGCATTTGCGGCACTCGCGCCCGCAACCGTCAGTGACAAAACAGCAGCTGCAAAAATCTTACGCATGAAGGTCTTCCCTGTCTTCGAATTGTGAATTGTTCGCCCCACCCCATTGCGGAGCGGATAGACAGGAAACGGTCGCTCTTCGATATCAGACCAGTCGAATTGAGCACGATATTTTGAAGGATCCAAAGCAGCACTTGAACCGTTGTCTCTGCGGCTCTCAGCGACAAGCCGCGCCGTTTCCTGTGCACTGCTGCCCGCCGCAATCCTCGAGTTCCTTAATGTACGATTTCACCGCGTCAGCGAAGGCGTACGCCAGCGCTGTTTGCAAGCGGTCCCGCGGAAACAACAGGCCGAACTCATACGAGAGCGTCGACGCCAACGGTCGGATCACCGTCGCATCGCCAACGGCCGCACGGGCGGAAAATGGATCCATGATGGCAATGCCAACACCAGCGGAAACGTGTTCTCCAAGGGCTACTGCGGTGGTTTCGACGGCCGGTTGATAGCTGAGCTTATCAGCACGAAACAGATCATCAATCCGCACACGCCCGACCGTGCCAACCGGCAATCCAACCATCGGCTCACTATGCAGATGCGCCACTTTTACAGCGGCTTTTTGCGCAAGCCTGTGCTCGCGTGGGATCAGACAGACACCAGGGAAACTGCCAAGGTCAAATGTGAATTCGGCAGGATAGGCAAACGGCATTGCAATCGCCCCGATATCAAATTGCTGCATCTCAACCTTTCGCTCCAGTTCCGAACGCGCAACCACCTCAACTTCGAGGGTGACATCACGGTGCGCATCACGAAAGCGGCGAACAACATCCGGGAAAAGGCCGCGGGCCAGCGTCGCGGATGTCAGGATATGGAGATGACCGCCTGATAGTTTACCGAGTTGACGGGCATGTGACTGGAAGCGGCGCAATGCATCAATGGCGCCGTCCGCCGCTCCGAGCAGTTCGCTGCCTTCGGACGTCAGACGCAAACCACGTTGCCGCCGTTCAAACAGCATCAGGCCGAGTTGCCCTTCAAGTGCCTTGATATGCCGGCTGACCGCGGACTGGTCAATTTTCAGGATCTCGGCCGCATCCGTGGTACTACCGGTTCTTGCCACGGCACGGAACGCCTCTATCCATCGGAATTGGATCGGACCCAACGCAACGCCTCCAAATGCTGTTTCGACATAGCACGGTGACAATAATTCATTGTAATGCATTTGACGAATTCGCTATGACAAGATCGACGAACGACAATCGGCAAGGGATATCCGTTTATGCGCCGCCAGATACACCTCAATCTTTTCATCCATAGCCGCGGCCATCACGAGGCAGCATGGCGCCACCCGCAGGCTTCACCGCTCCCTGTCTACGATATCCGCTACTACCAAGGCTTGGCCCAGCGGGCGGAAGCTGGTTTGTTTGACTCAATCTTTTTCGCCGATCAATTGGCCCTGACTGATGATATCGCAAACGGCCCACGGACCGGACTGGAGCCCATTACGTTGCTTGCGGCCATTGCGGTTTCGACAAACCGGATCGGCATGATCTCCACCGCATCGACGACCTACACAGAACCGTTCAACCTGGCTCGCCAGTTCGCGTCGTTGGATCACATGTCGAACGGGCGCATAGGCTGGAACATCGTCACATCATGGTTGGCCACGGCCGCCGGCAATTTTGGCGGTAGTGGCCCTCTCACGCATGCAGACCGCTATCAACGCGGCGAAGAGTTCATGAAGGTCGTCAAGGGTTTGTGGGACAGTTGGGCCAAGGATGCCGTGGTCGATGATCGCGGAACTGGCCGGTTTGCTGACACAACGCGCATCCGGCCGATCAACCATGAAGGGCAGTTCTACCAGGTGACCGGCCCGCTCAATCTACCGCGTTGCCCGCAAGGCCGTCCGGTGCTGGTCCAAGCCGGTTCATCGGAAACCGGGCGCGACTTTGCTGCGCGTCATGGCGAAGCAATCTTCACCGCCCAGATGGAGAAGGCCACAGCACAGGACTTCTACAAGGATCTCAAAGCGCGTGTGCTTGCCGCCGGACGGTCGGCGGATCAGGCGCTCGTATTGCCTGGCCTCAGCCCCCTTATCGGATCCACCGAGGAAGAGGCTAAACGCTTGGCCGATGAACTCGGCGAGTTGGCTGATCCGGAAGCAGGCCGCAAGCGCATGTCTGCGCGGTTCGGCGGACATGATTTCTCCCACCTCGATCTCGATGCACAGCTATCACCGGACGACTTTCCCGATCCCGACACCGTCGAAGCCGCCCGCAGCCGTACCGAGGTGATCATCAATATCGTACGCCGCGACAAACCAACTCTCCGACAGTTGCTGGCAAAGCTGGCTGGCGCCCGTGGCCACCACACATTCGCCGGCACGCCAGAACAGGTCGCCGATTTGATGGAAGACTGGTTCAACACCGAAGCAGCCGACGGCTTCAATGTGATGCCGCCGGTGCTGCCAAACATGCTCGATGTATTCGTCGATGAAGTCGTGCCTATCCTGCAAAAGCGTGGTCTGTTTCGAACCGCTTACGAGGGCGATAAACTGCGTGACCACTACGGTTTGCAGGAGCCGGCCAGTCAGTTTGACTGAGTGGGCTTTAAGGCAGCCGACCGAATGAACATTGCGCGACCGTCAGGCGGTCAACTGCGGCCCGGTCAAGCAGCGGCTTTGCTCCGGCAGCAAGCCGCATTTGGCCATTGTCAAAGGTTGGCGGATCGACAAGCAGTCGGTCAATGCACTTCAAAAAACCGTTGTATTCGCCGGCATTCCGAATGTGGTGCCGCGCCACGCACGCTTCCAGCCAGGCATGGATATCGCTGCCAAGACCATCGCCAAGCACCGGCTCCATGCCGCGTGCGCGCACGAGTGCGAGACTTTCGGCAAGACGCGTCAGGCTGCCCGATCGCTTTAGTTTCAACTTGCAAAAGCCAACTCCGTCGATCGTCGCTGCCCGCTCGATATCCTCCAAAGAGCAGATCGGCTCATCGAGCATCAATGGCACCGTTGACACGGCAGCAACAGCGGCATTGGCATCCCAGTCATCAGCTGCACACGGTTGCTCGAACAGTTCGATCCCGTCTGGATTGAGATTACCCGCAAACCGCATCCCGGCCTCTCGGCTATAGGCACGATTGGCATCGATGCGCAAAGTCCCACGGCCAGCGAACGCCGCCTGATAGTACCCGACCCGAGAAAGGTCTCCGTCGACATCCTTCCCGACTTTAATTTTCAAGCACCGATATCCCTCAGCCAGACGACGCTCAACTTCAGCATGGATGGTTTGCGGTGTCGTCGCGCTGGTCGGTGCAAGCAGGGGCTGCAGCTGCTCGCTTTCGACCTCGAGCAAATCGATACCTTCGAGAACCTCGATCGCTGTCACAACCGTTGTTGCCGCGACCTTGCTGCGCGCGCTGGAATGCAGCATTTGTTGCTTGGCATCATCGAGTTCAATACCAATCAACTGCTCAAGATGCTTGATCAAATACTGCCAGCCGCCCTTGCGCGTTTCACTCGACGAGCCCGGCGAAATATGCCCGTCCGCGAAGCCCACTCGACCGTCGCTGTCATGGACAACAACGAGGTAAGGCTCAAACTCATCGAAAGTGCGGTAAGACAGGTGATAAGGCGTGTGCAATGGCAACCTCAGGTGGTGCAGTTCGGCTGCAACCAGGCGAGTCATTCGGATACCTCGTTCGTTTGCGATCATCGATGCAGAAAGAAGGCTTGCACCCGATGTGGTGCAAGTGCAACAACGCAGTTGCTGAACTGTGAAACGACTGAACGGAAGTGAGCAACCGCTATCGAGGCCCAAGTCGAACATGACAGATAATTGCGACGCGAAACTTAGATTATCGCGCCAACACCGTGATTGCGCTGCCTAAGTCGACTTTATCGACGAAATCTTTGGAGAACCCATTGAATTGCGCTGATCTTGCAAGACACGTGTCCTAATGCCCGCTAGGCATGGCGACGCAAGCACTCGCGACTCCGCCCGGAACCAAGGCTAAACGAGCCCTCTAACTGCCCATGACCAGCGCGTCCAAGAATCCTGAGCATCGTTATATCAACGATCTTCGCCGCCACGATTTTATCCAATCGCAGGCCAGCCGAACGCTGAGCACGTTCATGCCGATTGGTATTGCACTGCTCTTCCTGATCGTTATTGCGATCGTCGTTGGCCAGAGCTTTGGATCGTCACGCGAGGGCGTTTTCCTGATGGTCTGCGCCGCAGTCGTCGGCGGTTACATGGCGTTAAACATTGGCGCAAATGATGTAGCCAACAACATGGGTCCCGCCGTCGGTGGCAAAGTGCTCACAATCACCAGCGCCATCGCAATCGCGGCGATCTGCGAATGCGCAGGCGCACTGTTGGCCGGCGGTGACGTGGTCAAAACGGTATCCAAGGGCATCATCACGCCCGGCGATGCCATCACTGTTGTCGACTTTCGCTATCTCATGCTGAGCGCATTGTTGGCCGCAGCGCTGTGGATCAATCTTGCAACGCTTCTGAGCGCGCCTGTCTCGACAACGCATTCCATTGTCGGCGGCGTACTCGGTGCCGGTGTCGCCGCCGCCGGTGTTGGTCTGGTGAATTGGGTGACGATGGCAAAAATCGCCGCCAGCTGGGTCATTTCACCCGTGTTCGGTGCAGCCGTCGCGGCCTCCCTGCTGTTTTTTATCAAGGCCAAGGTCCTCAACGTTGAAGATCGGCTGGCGGCAGCGAAAAAATGGGTGCCATTACTCATTGCGGTCATGGCAGCGGCGTTCGCAGCCTATATGTCCATGAAGGGCCTCAAGAAGATCTGGAAACCATCTACGCTGGAGATCATTGCCTTCTCTGGCGCTGCCTTCCTTTTGGCCTGGCTGGCGGCCCGGCCATATATCGCAAGACAGGTCGAAGGATCAAAGAACCGCAAAAAAGATATCTACGGTTTGTTCGATGTCCCCCTAATCATCGGTGCGGCACTGCTGTCGTTCGCTCACGGCGCCAATGACGTGGCCAATGCGGTCGGTCCGCTTGCAGCAATCGTCTCGACATTGGAATCGCCGGCCGGAATCGCCGGCAAGGTGACGATTCCAATATGGGTCATGGTCATAGGTGCTTTCGGCATTGCCGTCGGCCTTGGTCTGTTTGGCCCCAAGCTCATTGCCGTCGTCGGCGAAAAGATCACTCGGCTTAACTCACCGCGGGCTTATTGTGTGGCGCTTTCTGCAGCCATCACCGTCCTTATTGCCACGACTTTGGGCTTGCCGGTAAGCTCGACGCACATTGCCGTTGGCGCCGTCTTCGGGGTCGGCTTCCTGCGCGAGTACTCGGAGAACCCCAATCGGCGGAAACTGCGTCCGGGACACAAACTCAATGCCACGGCGGACGATGCGTTTAACAGTCGCGGCATTCGCAAAACGCGCCATCTGGTCCGGCGCCAATTCGTCTGGTCGATCGCGGCGGCTTGGGTGATTACGGTGCCGGCGACAGCTGCTCTTGCGGCAATTGTTTATGGCCTTCTGCAACTTCTATGATCCACGGACGCATGGCTTCGAAGTGTTGCACCAACGCGAGGTAGTCAACACGGTAGGCGACCTTTGACGCGTCTTCGATCAATGCCCAGTGGCGCTGCCGTTTATGTTTCTCCGGCCATTCATCCGCCTGGTTCAAAACCAGATAGGGATAGTAGGTCACTGGGATCTTTTCGATACCGCGTGCGGTCTGGCGGCCGATAGGAACCGTAGTTGGAAAATCTTCCAACACGATGCCATGCACGCCGGCCTCCTCAAAGCCTTCCCGGTGACAGGTCTGCACATGCGTCTCGCCGAGCTTCGGTTTGCCTTTGGGCAGAATCCAGCGGCCACGCGTTTGCGACGTCACGAACAGCAAGGCAACCGCATCATCGCGCATATCGAAGGGAATAATTCCAATTCGGTGCATGCTCTCTCCTTCGTAGACCCCACTATGGAAGCAACCAATTAACTGGCGGCCGACACAGATCAGGCCGCGAATCCCCTCGGCTCGCAAACTTAGATGACCCCGAGGCGGCTGTCAGCCTTGCACTCAGCCTTACGGGCAGGCCACAAGCGCGCGCGCCGGATTTGAGCGCGATGCCGCGTTCGACACGTCAAACCTCACAGTTTGAGGTCAAATTCTTCCGACGTTTCTGGCTCTTCCAGATTCATACGGCCATCGTATAGCGGCGCACTTCCCGTTGTCGGGCCCGGGTATTGCATAAACACGATCGAGCAGCCGTCCTCGGTGTAAAGGTCGTGCTCGTAATGCGGGTCGGCATGAAACACAATACTGCCGGCACGTAACGTTTCTTCGCCGTATTGACACTCGCCTTCGATGACATACCAGACCTGCGCAAAGTCGTGGCGGTGCAAGACAAAGCCTGATCCAGGTTCAAACTTGATCACGCCTGCGTTCGGTTCCGTCGGGCGATCCGGGTTCGGGTGGAACGGGAATTTGCACTGCAAGCCGAAGCGATTCATTTCCCAGTCCATATCGTCAAGATGCTTGATTTCAGGCGCCGCGTCGTTCTTCTGAATAACGGGATGCGGGCTTTCCGAGGTAACGGCCATATTTTGCTCCTGCATAGAAAATCACATCCACACAGGTTACGGCGATATCGCAGCCCCCGCTACCAGCAATGTCGGGCGGCGGCACAACAAACGATCGAAACCGTCATGATAACGCAATGTTCGCCAGGCCGACCAGCGCCGGCAGTGGGTGGCGGATCAGTCCGATCGGCGTATCCGTCAAGCGCTGGCGCATCTTCGATGTGCCGGAAAACGCTCGGCGAAAGGCTTGTCGGTCAGCCTTTTCCGCCCAAGCCATCGCAACGCTGCCACACAGGTAGACACCATCCCAGGCCGTCGCCGCCAGTGTCAGATTGGCCGCCGTGCGCCCGAGAAGTGCCGAGAAGATCGCGCGTGTCTCCGCCATCGCCGCCCCCGTCACCGTAAAGTCAAATGACCTGTCCTCCTGCAGGGATCCGGTGGATTGTGTGCACGTCTCGGCAACGGCCCGCCAGAGGCGGCAGGCCCCATTACCAGAAAGAACATCCTCAACCGTCACGTCACCACTGCCAAAAGCCCGCAGCAGGACAGGTTCGTGCGCGTCGGCCATGCTTAGGTGCATGTGACCGGACTCGGCCGGACAGCATAGCCAACCCCCGTCCGTCGCGAGGAGAGCGGCCGAACCAAAGCCGGTGCCCACATTGAGCGCAAGTTGCCGCCCCACCAACGGCGATGGCGGCCGACGATCATCCCACCAGTCAATCGTATCGGATGTCAGAAACGGCAGCGCATAGGCAACCGCTTCAAGATCATTCAGCAGACGCGTCTTGATATCGTGACCAAGCACTTGGCGCAGTTGGTCACCGGTGATCGTCCAGTCTTTGTTGGTCAGCGAAATAGCCTGTGGCGTCACTGGTCCGGCAGCTGCAATCGCAGCAGATGTGAAATGAACTCCCTGACGATCAAGACCGTCAAGATAGGCGCGCAAGGCCGCATCGAAATCACAAAAATTTTCAGACGGCCATGACTGGAGATCCGTTATCTCACAAGCCGTACCGACTGGCTGCCCGTCGCGAGCCAAACCAAAGCGAATATTGGTTCCACCAATATCGGCGAGCAATCGCCATCGCGCAGACATCGCTATCGCGCCTTTCCCTGAGCCTTCAGTGCATCAATGAAGCTTGCCTGCCAATGCCGCGCATCGCTCGCACGAATACGCGCCAGCAGGGCACTTTGCCGTTCGCGGCGCTCCTCAAGCGGCATGGTCAGTGCCAGGTGCAGCCGCTCCCCCATCTCGTCAATATCGTACGGATTGACCAAAACCGCCTCTTCCATTTCTTCCGCTGCCCCGGCAAACTTGGACAACACCAGCACACCAGGATCATCATCGCTTTGCGCGGCGACGTACTCCTTGGCGACCAAATTCATGCCATCGCGCAGCGGCGAGACGAAACCGACCTGGCTGCCACGAAACAGCGCAGCAAGGATGTGGCGCGGAATCGGCCGGTGAATATAGCGAACAGGCGTCCAGTCAAAATCGGCAAACTCTCCGTTGATCGCACCCGATAGTTTCTCAAGCTCCTCCCGGATGTCGCCATAGGCTTCGACATTCTCTCTCGTTGGTGGCGCGATCTGCATCAGGGTGACGCGTTTCTGGACGTCCGGATGTTTTTGCAGCAACCGGCGAAATGCGAGCATGCGCTCGGGAAGCCCTTTGGAATAATCCAGGCGGTCGACGCCGATGATATTGCGGCGCCCCATTGTTCGGCGGTGCAGGTAATCAATCTGTTCGTTCGACTCCTGGCTGTTCGCGACCTGTCGGAACCCCTCGACGTCGATGCCGATCGGAAATCGGCCAACTTTGGTTTGCGTCTGTGCCGTCTTGATGACGCCATCACTGGAGAACGAATAGCCTTCGCCCTCACTCAGGACAGAGTGCGTGAAGTTTTCGACGTCCGGCGTCGTTTGAAAACCGAGCAGGTCATACTCAAGCAGTGCCCGCAGCAGCCACTGATAGCTTGGCATCGCGGAAAATGTTTCGTGGGAAGGGAAGGGAATATGAAGA
>JAGDYV010000184.1:0-9201 GCA_049116495.1 Hyphomicrobiaceae bacterium
ATGGGTTTTCCGGCCAGGACTACTTTCCCGATGAGATCGAACGCGAGACCTACTACGATCCACCTGAACGCGGATTCGAACGAGAGCTGCGCAAGCGCCTGACCTATTTCGAAGGACGGCGCCGCAAGAAAAATATAGGGAGCAATGAGCAATGACGAAGATGGTTGAACCGACCGAGGTTAAGCAGTGGTTGTCGGACGGCGGTGAGATCGCCTTCATCGACGTGCGGGAGCATGGCCCGTATGGCGACGGTCACCCGTTCTTCGGCATTCCGGTTGCCTACAGCGTCTTTGAGACGCGCCTGGTGGATGTCGTGCCCAACTGTGCGGTACGCATGGTGCTTTACGACAATGCTGACGGGCTTGCCGAAATGGCGGCTGCGCGCGCCGCGGCGCTGGGTTATAGCGACATTTCGATCATGGCTGGCGGTGCGCCGGCCTGGGGCGCTGCGGGTTTCACGCTTTATGAAGGCGTCAACCTGCCAAGCAAGACGTTTGGCGAGTTGCTCGAAATTGAGCGCCACACACCGCGCAAGTCGTCCGAAGAGGTCGTGGCGTTGGCCAAGGAAAACGCCAACCATGTCATCGTCGACGGGCGCCCCTGGGCGGAGTACACCAAGTTCAACATTCCAGGTGGGATCTGCTGCCCCAATGGCGAACTTGCGCTGCGCATCAAGGAGATCGTTCCCGATCCGGAGACCACGATCATCGTCAACTGCGCCGGCCGCACGCGCTCCATCCTTGGCGCCCAGACGCTCATCGACATGGGCGTGCCCAATCCGGTTTACGCACTTGAGAATGGCACGCAGGGCTGGTTCCTTGCTGGCTTGGACCGCGAGGAGGGTGCCAACCGATCGTATCCGGACGCGCCAAAGTCGCCGGCCGAGCTTGACGCCCTGCGTGCGCAATCCAAGGCGCGTGCCGCTGCAACCGGCGTGCCCTATGCCTTGGCAGAACAAGCTGGCGCGTGGCTCGCTGATGGCAATCGCACAACCTATCTGTTTGATGTTCGCACGCATGAGGAATTCGCAGCCGATGGCGTCGCCGGCAGTCGGCATGCACCGGGCGGGCAACTTGTTCAAGCCACCGACCAATGGGTTGGTGTGCGCGGCGCTCGGTTGATCGTTATGGATGATGACATGATCCGCGCGCCCATGGTCGCCCACTGGCTCCATCAGTTGGGCCACGAGGTTTACATTCTTGAGGGCGGCATCGATGCGGCACGCGGCCTGGCACTTGCCCCGTCGGCGTCTTTCGAGCCGGAACGGCTGCCAGCCGTTTCAGCAGCTGACGTTGCGTCGCAACTGGACAACGCCCAACTCGTCGATGTGCGAGCCGCTATGACCTATCGCGCCGGACATATCGACGGCGCACGATGGTCCATTCGCCCGCGGCTTGACCGTCTCGGCCTTGAGACGGGGCGACCTGTTGTCCTCATTGCGCCAAGCAGCGCGACGGCTGCGCTTGCGGCGCAACGGCTTGGCGAGCTTGGCCACACCGATATCCGCCACCTCCAGGGTGACGCGACGGCCTGGCAGGCGGCCGGCCTTAAGATTGTTGCGACACCAAACGATCCGCCGGACGCCGAGTGCATCGATTTCCTTTTCCACACCCACCAGCGCAACGATGGCGACGAAGCCGCGGCCCGCGCCTATCTCGCCTGGGAGCTGGGACTGGTCGATCAAATGGACGCGCAGGAACGCGCATCGTTCCGGATCGCGCATTGAGGGGCATGTTTAACGCGACGATCAGCGGCGCTGGGCCACGACGCGCCCGGCATCACACTTGGTGCCCGATCCGAGCCGAAAGCCGTTGCTGGGGCTAGGCGCTCTAATTGAGCAAGTTTACCAAGCTGGATCTGTAGGCATGCCAAGCCTTTCGAGACTTCCTGGCGAGGCTTGGGTCCGCGAGAACGATGTCGCAATAGCCCAATAGCTCTTCCACCTCATCTCTATCCAGCAGCGATATATCGCTCTGGAAGAGACCAAAGTCCCGCACGCGCATCTGACTTCGCTTGTCAGCCTGATATTGCTTATCCTGACGACCACCTTTCATAGGTTTGACTATGATTTGACGAACAAGAATTTCAAGAAACTTCAAGGAGGTCGGTAAACGACGGGTCGGTCGTACGAAAGGACGGCGCTGAAAACCTCCCATCGATCGGCTTGAGGGGCTCTTTAGACAGGGCCGAGATTGAGCAGCTTAGGCAGGGCGGCCATGTCGTCGAACGGTGTCGCGCCGGCATCGAGCAGACGTTGTCTTGATGTCGTGGCGCAATAGCCAAAGCAACGGATCCCGGCCGCTCTGGAGCCGCAAGCACCGCTGTAACTGTCTTCAATGACGACCGCGTCTTCCGGCGCGGCGTTCATCGCGCGTGCCGCGTGCAAAAAGAGGCCGGGCGCCGGCTTGGCATGTTGCATCCCGATCACGTGCGGTGTGTAGATGCGACCCGCCATACGCTGCCACAAACCGGAGGGGGTGAGCGTGATCTCCATCTTCTTCATCGGACCATTTGAGCCGATGCAGTAGGGTATGTCGGATCGATCCAATTGATCGAGGACGTCCACAATGCCTGGCAACAGGTCAACGCCTTCGGCAAGGCGCGCGAACATTTCCTGGTAAATCTCATCGATCCAGTTGTCAGGCAGATCGTAACCCGCGGCGCGCGCCTGACGGCCGACATCCGCCATGGTGCCGCCAACAAACTTAGCGATGCACTGCTCCGCCGAGATGGCGGCTCCATAGCGCGACAGGTTGGCCGCTACGACGTCATTGGTCGCCCCTTCGCTATCGACCAGCACGCCATCACAATCAAAGATCACGAGCTTTGGAGGCATAGGGCTCACGATAGTAAGGGTGGCGAGCGCCGCGCGTTGGCCGCT
This sequence comes from Hyphomicrobiaceae bacterium, assembly GCA_049116495.1. Lineage (GTDB taxonomy): Bacteria > Pseudomonadota > Alphaproteobacteria > Rhizobiales > Hyphomicrobiaceae > CAJQQK01. The sequence continues at coordinate 2,882 of JAGDYV010000184.1, forward strand.
GACGACCGGGCCTTGCGCTCACCTACATGTCAAAATCTCAAAACTGAGACGGAGTGCCGGAACAGGCTACTTCTTCGCGATATTGGAGCGCTGGACGTGATCCAGGTTAGAGCCCTCAATGCGGATCAGTTTGACCGGCTTGACGCGGTTCGGAGAGTGCACATCGCCGACATCGTAGACCTTGGCATCGCCGGGGTTCATCGCGTAGACCCGCTCTGCTTCGACGAGGTGTGGCTTGTCGCCGGTCCCGCGTTCGACGATTTTCCAGTCGGTCATTTCGGTTTGGCCGACCGCCTGGCCATAGATCGCCCAGCTTGAGCCGTGATCGTGCGGTTCACCAATCGCTTCGCCATCGTAAACATGGCCGCAGATGCAAAACCCGGTCTCATCATCTTCGAAGAGTACTTCGCGTGGGTGCTCGCCCGGTGCACGGTCTTTCAGGTGCTCCTCGACGAATTCCTTGTCGAGAAGTGCGCGAGATACCAATGATGCGACCTTGTTCTTGCCGTCCATCCCGGAATCGGCCTTCAACGCCGCGCGAATGTCATTGGCCAAGGCATCAAGAGTATAGGATTGCGTATCTACGGTCATAACGGTCTCCATGTCAGAATCTAGGTTCATTGAAGGCCTGGCGAGAGTGCTTGTCAACGCCATCCAGCCAATCATCCGATGATGGACTGCCTTCGATATGACGATTGCTCCACAATGCTTCAATGTTGCCCAGAATGGTCTTATAGTCTTAGGGAGAACCTGGGCATCCGCGCCCATCGCCGGGAGTGAGCACCAACATGGCCGATAAGGTCGAATTCAAGGATCTCTGGTACGGGCATCCGATCAACGAAAGCGTGCAAACGCCTTGCATTGCACCACGCGATGGCGTCTATCACGGGCGGTCGGCGCGCAAGGGGTTTCCGACTTTTGCCAATCAATGTGCCATTCGCATGGGGGTATCGCTCAAACGGGCAGGTGTTCAGCCAGGCCAGGTGACCGGCTGTCTGACGTGCTCGGCGCATGGGCCCGAGCATATGCACTATATCCGCGCGCATGAAGTGGCCAGCGCGTTGGCACGAGGGAACATTCAGGGTATCGGCCCGACGGAGAAAATCGTCGCCAAGGATGTTGCTGAGTTTTATCCGCAGCTGTTCGGGCGGACCGGCATCATTTTCATCAAGGACTACTGGCGTCGTTCAGGCGAGGCGCCCGGCCGCGGCACGGGCGATCATGTCGACGTATGGAACGGCTACCGTTCATCGGCAAAGTGGCTGATGGAGTGGTTTTCATGGCTTGGCTACTATTCGAACTATGCAGAAGCCAAAGAGATCTGGTTTTGGGAAGTGAAGTAGCTGCTGTGCGCTGACCGGCTGCGGGGAGACAGGTCATGAGATACGTTCTGGCGATGCTGTGCGGTGCGATAAGCGCGGCAATAGCTGCGACTTTTATAAGCGGCCCCGTCGCCAGCTGGGTATCATCGCAGTTCATCTATGAATCGCCGGATGGTCAAAATGATGTTGAGCAAATGGCCTTTCTCGGTGTTTTGATCGTTGCTATGGCTATCGGCTGGGCCATTGGCTGGGCTATCGGTACACCCTACGCGCGCCGCGAGCGTCTCGATTGAGTGCGGCTCCTATAGATTAACGCTGCCTCCGATTGGAGCCGGCTGGATCGTTTGACATGCGACTACTCTTGCTGGCCTGCGCCGGTGGCGCGATCGGCGCCGGTTTGCGGCATCTCGTCAACACCGGCGCTGTGCGTCTGCTTGGCATTGGGCTGCCGTGGGGCACGGTCGTCGTTAACGTTGTCGGCTCCTTCTTGATGGGGTTACTGGTTGAGGCATTGGCGCTGCGCTTCGATGGCTCCCCGGAGCTCAGGGTGTTCCTTGCGACCGGAATTCTCGGCGGTCTCACGACGTTTTCGGCATTTTCGCTTGACTTCGTCGTGCTGCTTCAGCGCGGCGATCACGTCGCAGGGGCACTATATTTGCTCGGTTCCGTATCGATCTCGATCCTGGCCCTCTTTGCCGGCCTTGCTGCAGGGCGTATGATATTTGCATGAACGACACACCTGCCAAACCCATCGAGATCGCCAAGGATGAACAAGGCTTGCGCCTCGACCGTTGGTTCCGCTTGCGTTATCCGGACCTGACGCATGGTCATCTGCAAAAACTGCTGCGCACCGGCCAGATCCGCCTCGATTCAAAGCGCGTTAAATCCAATGCTCGGGTTGAGGCCGGCCAGCTTGTCCGTGTCCCGCGCGGTATCCAGCAGGGCGATAAACCGGCGCCGTCCGTCAAGCCGCCGCCAGGGCTCTCGAAACGCGACCGCGACGAAATCGAACGGATGATCCTGTTCGAAGACGACGCCGTTGTCGTCCTCAACAAGCCGTTTGGCCTGGCTGTTCAAGGCGGGACCGGGACCCGGCGCCATATCGACGGGCTGCTTGCCGGCATGGCCGACCGTTTCGGTGGCAAGCGTCCACGTCTCGTCCATCGGCTCGACCGCGACACGACCGGCGTGCTGCTGGTGGCAAAGACCCGCGAGGCGGCCTCGAAACTCGGGCAGATGTTCTCGTCCCGGTCGGCCTCAAAGACGTACTGGGCGCTCGTCAAAGGCGTGCCGCGACCGCCGCAGGGAAAAGTTGAAGCGGCGCTTGTCAAAGCGTCGGGCCCCGATGGCGACCGTATTCGCAAATCGGAAGCCGGCGAGCAGGATAAGGCCATGCACGCGGCCACGCACTATGCCGTGATCGAAACTGTTGCCAACAAAGCGGCGTGGATGTCGCTGAAACCGGTCACCGGACGGCAGCACCAGCTGCGTGCGCACATGGACATCTTGGGCCACCCGATCGTCGGCGACAACAAATACCCGAGTGATCCTATTTTTGCCGATGGTGAGATCGACGAGATGCTGCACCTGCATGCTCGCCGTCTGGTGATTCCGCACCCGGTGCTGGCCACCAAGATCGACATAACGGCGCCTCTGCCTGAGCATATGCGCCGTACCTGGAAAACCCTCGGTCTGGACCCGGATCGCTATGATGCTTGAGCGAGTGCGCGCATGCCTGATTTGAAGCTTGTGATCTTTGACTGCGACGGTACGCTGGTTGATAGCCAGCATTTCATCGTCGAGGCCATGAACACTGCCTTCCGTGCCAACGGCATCGAAACGCTGCCAAGGCAGCGCGTTCTTTCCGGCGTCGGGTTGTCGTTGCCGCTTGCAATTGAAATGCTGCTGCCGGGCGAGCCGCGCAAAGTCATCGAAGCGGTCAGCGATGGCTATCGCGATGCCGCCCGCGCCATGCGCGAGAAGCCGGCCAGCCATGAGCCGCTCTACGATGGCATCGATCAGGTTATTGACGCCTTGTCGGCGCGCCGCGATACGGTATTGGGCATCGCAACCGGCAAATCGATCCGCGGCGTCGACCGGCTCTTGGCCCACATGAACTGGGAGGGCCGTTTCATCACCATCCAGACCGCCGATACGAACGCGTCGAAACCTCATCCCGAGATGATTGAGACCGCAATGCGTGAGGCTGCAACAGGCCCGGAAAACACAATCATGATCGGAGACACGACGTTCGATATGCGCATGGCTCGCAATGCCGGTGTCGCGGCATTGGGCGTGTCGTGGGGCTATCACCCGGTGGACGACCTGCACAGGGAAGGCGCCCATCAAGTTGCGCAAACCGCCGAAGAATTGATCCCGTTCGCCGATCAGCTGCTCGGGCGTCGCGACGGTTGATACGGTCTCTTATGATTTCGCGCTAATGGATCCCGTCATGGCAGACACATCTGACAAGACCTCGAACACGCCGCGCTCGACACTCGACGACGAGGCACGGCAACTGCCCAAGCGGTTTTACGAGAACGCAAGCGTCGTGGCGAAAAGTTCCGGTGTCGCGGTTGAACTGGATGGTCGCCCGATCAAGACGCCGAAGCGAAAACAGCTGGAGGTGCCAACGGAAGCACTTGCGGCTGCCATCGCCGCAGAATGGAATGCGCTCGCCGACCTGATCGATCCGGAGAAGCTGCCTTTAACCAAGATCGCCAACACCGCGATCGATGGCATCATGGGCCGTGAAAGTGAGATCCACGAAGATCTCGTGCGCTTCATCGGCAACGATCTGATGTTCTATCGCGCTGAAACGCCGATGGGTTTGGTCGAACGTCAAGCTGCCGCCTGGGATCCTGTTCTTAACTGGTTCGCCGACGGCCACGGTGCGGCCTTCAAGAACACTGCCGGCATCATGCCGATCGAGCAGAGCCCATTGATGGTCGCCAAAGCGGCGTCGTTGTTGTCAACCGAAACGGCGATGTCGCTTGCTCCCCTGCATGTGATCACCACGTTGACCGGATCTGCGCTGCTTGCAATCGCCCATAACCGGGGCTTTCTGACACCTGACCAAATATGGCATGCAGCGCACATCGACGAAGATTGGCAGATTGAGCAGTGGGGCGCGGATGAGGAGGCGGCGGCACGCCGTGCCGCACGCCGCGCCGAATTGCAGGCTGCCGTATCGTTTTTGGCCTTGTTGCGTGCCTGATGCCGACGCTGTTGCGCAGCCGCTCATCCTCTCGTCTTGCGCACCCGTCGAGCGGCGGGCTTCAACAAGCGCTCGACCCTGATCACTGAGGACGCTTGTAGACCAGCGTTGGTATCACGTAGCTGAACACCATTTCGTCGTTCTGGTTGAAGACATCTGTGCGCTGAGTAATGAGGCCCAGGTCTGGTTTGCTGTTCGAATCCCGCTTGGCAACGACAGTAATTTTCACATGCAGCGCGTCCCCCGCGAGGACGGGTTTCAACAGCCGGACATCTTCCAGTCCCAGGCCGGCAACAGGTTCGATTTCGAAAAGACCGGACTGGTGCGTGAGCTTGATGGCGATGCACATTGTCAGCGCTAGCGGCGCGAACAGGGCGCCAACGATCTTTTCTGCGGCCGCTTCGTCGAGGTGATAGCGTTGCGGGTCCCATTGCCCGGCGAATTCCTTGATCTCTGCTGCGCTGACAAAATATGGCGTTCGCGAGGAGAACGTGTCGTTGACGTCGGCATCTTCAAAATACTTCATCGTCTGTCTCGCTATGTGAATACGGCCTGCACCTGCTCCGAGCCAGACACGGCGTCCAAGAAATGCTGCCTGTCGAATCCGACAATTTAATTCTGCCCAATGTTATCCTCCCTCCCCTCGCCGCCTGTAAACTCTACCTATCCCGCCCAATCAGGGGCCGCTGACCGGTGGCGACCATCAGAGGGGGTGGGCTGCAGGTCACGCGTCGGCGCACGCACGTCGGCGTTAACAGTGACGCCCCCCGCTCGTGCCGTGGGTGAAAGTCCCCGGTGGCCGCATCTTAAAACTGGGCGGTTCCGCGAAAAACCCTGCACGGGGCGACAGCACGTCGCTCAAAAATAAAAATAGGATGCGGCGTGCTGTTGCCCCGTACCCCTTGGTTGAATTTGAGCCTTCGGCGGGCACCCGCGCGAAGGCGGCCGCCCGTCAGGATGTCGCGCAGCGGCACGGTTTACGAATCGAACGTCTCATAGTTGGCGCGCATGTAGGTGATACCATCTTGCACGGTCTCTTCCAGCACCGCCAAGTCCACGTCGGCCAATTTGTTGATGTAAAGGCAACTCTTGCCGATCTTGTGTTTGCCAAGCCGCGCCAGTTTTTCGCTCATGTCGCGATAGCCGGGCATAACGTAGATCGTCAGCGCCGTCTTGCGCGGACTGAAGCCCGTAATCAAATGATCGCCTTCCCGGCCACTGTCGTATTTGTAGTGGTAACGGCCGTAACCGATGATGCTGGGGCCCCACATCTGCGCTTCAAGCCCGGTCACGCGGTCGAAAAATGCGCGCAGGGCCATGCCGTCTTCGCGTCGCCGCTGGGGCTCGACCGTGGACAGGAACTCTGTCGGATCGAGTGCCGTGGGTTGCGTCTTATTGGTTGCCTTCGCCAAATCAGTCTCCAGCTTCGCGATGATCGGGAACCATTGGCACTGTATCCCATAGTCCCAATTTGCCTAAGCTCCGGCGCGTGATAAGCATGGCCGGTTGCAAAGCGAGAGACGGGCGATTTCCATGAATGACATCACGGTTGAACTCGAACGGCGCCGCGAAGTTGCGCGGCTTGGCGGTGGCGAACGGCGCATCGAGGCGCAGCACAAGCGCGGCAAACTGACAGCGCGGGAGCGCATTGAGTTACTGCTCGACGAAAACTCGTTCGAAGAGTTCGACATGTATGTCGAGCACCGCTGCACAGAATTTGGCATGGCCGAGACGAAATTCCCCGGTGATGGTGTCGTCACCGGCTGGGGCACGATCAACGG
>JAGDYV010000185.1:0-8462 GCA_049116495.1 Hyphomicrobiaceae bacterium
AGGATTTCACCAGCTTGCCGTCCGGCGCGTACTTGTGAACGCGGCAATTGCCGTAGCCGTCCGAAACAAAGATATGGCCGTCCGGTGTCAGCGCCGTATGCGTGCAGCGGTGAAACGGTTCACCGGCCATGAACGGTGCCGGCTTGCCGGGGATACCAAGTTCGAGCAGGACCTCGCCCTCCGGCGTGCACTTGCGCACCGTGTGGTTGCCATCGTCAGTGCAGTAAAGCATGTCGTCGGGCCCGATATGCAGGCCGTGTGCGCGTTCGAACAGGTCCTCGCCCCAGGCGCGCAGGAAATTGCCTTCACGGTCGAACACGATCATCGGGTGCTTGCCGCGATTGAAGACGTAGACCTGATCCTTGCTGTCAACCGCAACGGCGCCGACGTCGCGATATTCCCAGCCGTCCGGCAGCTTGCCCCAATTCTCGACGACTCGATAACGGTACTCGCCTTCTCCGAGAATGACAGACATGCGGTGCCGGCTCCTTGAACCCTGTTGATTCTGTTGTTGCAGCCATCCTATGGCGCGCGGCACGCGACAGCAAGAAACCTGACCGCATCAACCAATGAGCTTGCGCTCCAATCCCGTCAACATGTCGAGGCACATTTGCAATTGCGCCATGGAGACATACTCATCCGGCTTGTGTGCCTGTTCGATCGAGCCTGGACCGCAGACGACGGCGGCGATGCCGAGTTGTTGAAACAGTCCCGCCTCGGTGCCGAATGCGACAACGTCGGTTCCGTTCGCGCCGGTCAACTCAGCAACGAGATCGCGGGCCGCATTTTCCGCCATCGGTTCCAGGCCACAGACCTCGCCGAGAACCTCGGTGCGGATGTCCGCGTCCGGCGCCACGGCACGCATTTCTGGCAGCAATTCATCGTGGCAAAGGGCGTGCAGCATTGAGTTGACATGATCTGCGTCGGCATCGCGTACCGGGCGCATCTCCCAATCGACGGCGCAATGGCCGGCGATGACGTTGTGCGCGGTGCCACCCTCGATCCGTCCGACGCCGACCGTTGTCCAAGGCGGATCGAACCGGCTGCCGGGCGGTGGCGACCGTTCCAACTCCGCGCCGAGTTCGAGCAGCCGCGATATATAGCGCACTGCATAGTGCACAGCATTGACCCCGCGTTGGGGTGCCGAACCGTGTCCTTCAAGCCCGGTAAAATGCGTGGTGTATTGGTAGCAGCCCTTGTGTCCCTCGATGATCCGCATCTCCGTCGGTTCGCCGATGATCACGACAGCCGGCCGCGTTTCGCGCTTCGCCAACTCGCCAACCAATTGCTGGGCGCCGAGACATCCGGTTTCTTCCTCATAGGTGAACGCGAAATGCACCGGCCGCTTCAGATCGAGCTTGGCGTAGCGCGGTGCCATGGCCAAGGCAGCCGCGACAAACCCTTTCATGTCACAGGCACCGCGCCCGAACAGCCGCTCACCATCGTCACGCATCGCATATGGATCGCTGGTCCATTCGGTTGGGTTGGCCGGCACCACATCGGTATGTCCTGAAAGTACGATGCCGCCGTCGCGATCCGGTCCGAGCGTTGCGAACAGGTTGGCCTTCTGTGCCGTAGCGTCATGCGAATACTCGATCGTGGCGCCGCATGCCTCCAAGCGTTCAGCGGCGTAGGCGATCAGGTCGAGGTTGCTGTCGGCGGATTCGGTCGGGTAGGCGATGAGATCGCCGAGGGTCACCCGCGTCTGGCTGAGTACGTCTGCTGTCTCGGTCAATGTCCTAATCCTTCACAAAAAGTGCGCGTGGGCGATCGCAAAGACACTCAGCGGGGCCGTTCTCTTCAATGAGAATGCTTTCGGTGATTTCCAACCCCCAGTCGTCCATCCATAGCCCTGGCATGAAGTGAAACGTCATGCCGGGCTCCAGCACCGTATGGTCTTCTACGCGGATCGAAATCGTGCGCTCACCCCAGTCCGGCGGATAGGAGAGCCCGATCGGATAACCGGCGCGCGCACCACGCTCGATGCCGGCTTTCTCAAGCGGCGCGGCCAACGCCTGTGCGATGTCGGCGGCCGTATTGCCGGCGCGCGCCACGTCGAGCCCGGCTTCCAATCCCTCAACGAGTGCCGCCTCGGCATCGCGCATGAACTGTGGTGGTGTGCCGAGATAGACCGTGCGGCACAGCGGGGCATGATAGCGTTGGTAACACCCGGAGATCTCGAAGAACGTGGCCGCACCGCGCTCAAACGGCCGCCCATCCCAGGTCAGGTGCGGCGCGGCCGCATCGCTGCCGCTTGGCAATAACGGAATGATCGCCGGATAGTCGCCCCAGTCATCGCCGACGCCGCGGATGGCATCCGCATAGATGTCGGCGACGAGGTCATGCTTGCGCAATCCCGGCTCGATGCGCTCGACAATACCGTCGATGACCTTTTCGGAAATGCGCGCCGCCTTTCGCATATACATCAGTTCTTCTTGGGATTTGACAGTGCGCTGCCAATTGACCAGTGCCGTTGCGTCCTCGAGTTCCGCGTTCGGCAGCCCCTGTTGCAGCACGAGATAGGCTTTCGCCGAGAAATAATAGTTGTCGAGTTCGAGCCCGATCCGTTTGTCGGCAAACCCCAGTTCGGTGATTTGTCCGGCGAGATGCTGCATTGGATGGCGTTCGGTCGACTGCACGAAATTGTCGGCGTAGGGGATCACGCGGGCATCGTCCATCCATACTGTGCGAACGGCACCGTTTGCATCCTGTCGCCGTCCCCACCAGATTGGATCTTGGTCATGCAACACAATGACACCCTGGTGAACATAGAACGACCAGCCATCGTAGCCGGTCAGCCAGCCCATGTTGGACGGGTCTTCCAGAAACAGCAGATCGATATCCCGGTCCGCCATTGCCTTACGCACTAAGCCGAGACGCCGGGCATATTCGGTCGCGGAAAATGATGGCGAGATGTTCGGCATTGGGGGCTCTTTGACAGGCGGTCGAGTGGGCGGTTGCACCTCGCCACTTGATCAGACGCGGCGGCGCGGTTCAATTGGTGAAATGACCCGTTCGATAAAATTCACCGAGGCATCGGCGCGCAGGCCTGTTACGATCGTCGGGGCCGGTTTTGCTTATCCGCTGATCCTCATGAAATTCTCCGTTCTATCGTTTTGCTTACTGTTGTCGTTGCTGCTCGCGGCCCCCCTTCCGGCCAGCGCACGCTCGGCCGATCAAGTGGATCTTGAACTCGTACTCGCCGTTGACGTATCGCACTCGATGGACCGCACCGAGCAACGTCTCCAACGCGACGGCTACGTCCATGCCTTGCGCCACCGGGATGTCGTGCGTGCCATCAAATCCGGCCCAAACGGCCGTATCGCCATCGCCTACATGGAGTGGGGCGATCCCGGCTTTCAATCAATCGTGCTGCCGTGGCGGATTATCGGCTCGCAGCAGGACGCGGACAAGGTCGCCACCGAACTCGCCCGGCAGCCGATTGCGGTGGCTCGCCGCACATCGATCTCGGCTGCCTTGCGGGTCGCGGCACATATGATCGCGCGCAACGGCATTTCCAGCCTGCGCCAGGTCATCGACGTTTCCGGCGACGGTCCCAACAACATCGGCGAACCGGTCGCCGACGCGCGCACCGATGTCATCGGGCAGGGCATCGTCATCAACGGCCTGCCCTTCATCGTCAAGCGTCCGCATCAGATCTCGAGCTTCTTTTCCGTTCCCGACATCGACCGCTACTACGAAGATTGCGTGATCGGCGGCAACGGCGCGTTCTCGATCCCTGTTTCGAACCAGCAGGAATTCACCACCGCCATCCGGCGCAAGCTGATCAACGAGATCGCCGCATATCCACCGACGCCGCGGCTTCTGAGGCGGATCCAGTTCAATCCAGCGCCCAAAACCCATGCAAGGACTTACGATTGTCTGGCCGGTGAAAAACTCTGGGATGCCTTCCAAAAAGAATAATTTGCCAGGCGCGACACAAGATATCCGCCCACGTGATCGCAAAGCTTGATAATCTCGCTTCAAGCCACAGGAGACCTTACAAATGTCCGTTGCGACGCTGACCAATTCGCCTGTCGTCACCGCCTACCAGGCCAAGACGCGCCAATCCGCCGAACTCGCTGAGGCAGCCGGTGAGATTTTTCCAAGCGGGATTACGCACGATTCCCGTCGCACGCTGCCCTATGGCATCTATGTCGAAAAGGCATCCGGCGCGCGCAAGTGGGATGTCGATGGCAACGAATACGTTGACTATTACGGCGGACACGGCGCCCTCATTCTTGGCCATGGCCGTCCGGAAGTGATGGAGGCCGTTCAGGCGCAGGCGTTGCGCGGCACGCATTTCGGCGCCTGCCACGCGCAAGAAATCACCTGGGGCAATCTTGTGCGCGACATGGTGCCATCGGCTGAAACCGTGCGATTTACCTCGTCCGGCACCGAGGCCAATCTGATGGCGCTCCGTCTCGCCCGTGCCTTCACGGGGCGTTCCAAGATCGTCCGCTTCAAGTCGCATTTTCACGGCTGGCACGATCATGCCGCGTTCGGTGTCAACAATCATTTTGATGGCACCCCGACGCCCGGTGTCCTCGCCGATATTGCGGCGCATACGATTCTGGCGCCATCGGACGACATCGCCGAGACCTGTCGAATACTTGAAGGCGACGATGATATCGCAGCCGTCATCCTGGAACCGACCGGGGCCAGCTTCGGTCTTCTCCCGATCAATGCCGATTTCTTACCAAAGCTGCGTGAGGCGACCAACAAACGCGGAATCGTCTTGATCTTCGACGAAGTCGTCACCGGTTTCCGCGTGTCAAAGGGCGGCGCCCAGGCGCACTACGGCATCAATCCCGACCTGACCAGTCTTGCCAAGATCCTTGCCGGCGGTCTGCCCGGCGGCGCAGTGACCGGCCGCGCCGACATTCTCGAACTGCTCGACTTCGATGTCGCCGCCGAAAAGGGTTTTGAAAAAATCGGCCATCAAGGCACCTACAATGCCAACCCGATGTCGGCTGCTTCCGGGATTGCCGCGCTTGGCATCATCAACGATGGCGACGCCAACGACATCGCCAATGCACAGGCCGAAAAACTGCGCCACATGTGCAATCAAGTGATCTTCGAGGAAGGCTTGCCGTGGGCGAGTTACGGCGAGTTTTCCGGTTTCTACCTGTTCCTCAATCCGCAAGGCCTGAAGGTCGACCCGATGAATTTCGATGCCCGTGCACTGGGTCACGAGGCGCTCAGCGCCAAGTCACCGATCGGCGAGAAGTTGCGCCTTGCGCTGCTCGTCCACGGCGTCGACATCTCCGGCAAGCCCGGCGGCACCACGTCTGCAGCACACACCGACGCGGACCTCACACACACCGCCGAAGCCCTGCGCGCCGCCATCGGCCTGCTGCGCTCCGAATTCGATCTCACCTCACGCTAAGCCTTACTCCCACCACTGCAGCCCAAGGTCCGCATGACCCAGCCAAAAATCGACCCGATCACCTTCGAGCTGTTCAAGAACGCGATTTTCTCGATCGCCGACGAAATGGCACTCACCGTGTTCCGCACAACCTACTCGGCAGTGCTCAAGGACAACATGGACTATTCGACCGGCTTTGCTGATGGCGACGGTCGGCTTGCCGCGCAGGGCCTGACGCTGCCCGGCCATCTCGGCTCGACGCCGACGGCGATGGCATCGATCATGCGCCACTTCGAGGGCAACATTCACCCCGGCGATGTCTTCATCATGAACGACCCGTTCGACGGTGGCATGCACCTGCCCGATATCTTCATCATGCAGCCGTTGTTCCATAACGGCGAGCGTCTCGCGTTTGCCTGCACCGTCTGCCACCACACCGATGTCGGCGGCCGCGTTGCCGGGTCCAATGCCTCCGATTCAACCGAGATCTACGCCGAGGGCCTGCGCATTGCGCCAATGAAGCTCTATGACCAAGGCAAGCTCAACGAAACCATCATGACGTTTATCGAGCGCAACGTTCGTGTGCCGGTGATGGTGCAGGGCGATCTGCGCGCGCAACTCGCCGCCTGCCACATCGCCGAGCAGCAATTTGCCGAACTGGTTGATCGCTATGGGCCCGAAATGACCAAGGCGATGCTCAACGAAACGATCGACTATTCCGAGCGCCTGACCCGTGCGGCACTCAGCGAGCTGCCTGACGGTGAATGGAGTTTTGAAGATTGGATCGATGACGATGGCATTGATATCGGCCAGCCCATCCGCCTGCACGTCACGATCCGCAAGACCGGCGACAAGATGATCGTCGACTGGACCGGCACGGCACCGCAGGTGCGTGGCGCCATCAACAACACGCTGTCCTTCACGAAGTCCGCATCCTATACCGGTATCCGTTCGGTCCTGCCGGCGAACATTCCCAATAATGAAGGTGTGTTCCGTGCTATCGAAGTCGTCTGCCCGCCAGGTACGGTTGGCAACGGCGTCCTGCCTGCTGCCTGTGCCGCGCGCGGCCTCACCGGTTTCCGTATGGTTGACTGCATGTTCGGCGCACTCGCCATGATGCTCCCGGACAAGGTCAAGGCGGCGGGCGACGGCGGTAACACCGGGATCTCCGTCGGTGGCTATGATGCCGACTACAACCCGTTCGTCTACGTCGACTTCACCTGCGGCGCATGGGGCGCGCGGCCCTGGGCTGATGGACTGGATGGCAACAGCCACATGTTTGCCAACATGGCGCTTCCCTCCGTCGAGGTCACCGAGGCCGAGCAGCCGATCTCGATCCTCGCTTACGAATTCGTGGCCGACCGCGCTGGCGCCGGGCAATACCGGGGCGGTGTGCCGTTTCACCGCGACTATCGCCTCGAAGCCGACGAGGCCACACTACAGGTTCGCGCCGACCGACACACCGTGCAGCCGTTCGGTCTTTATGGCGGCAGTGCCGGCGCGCCATCGGAGAACTGGTCGAACCCGCATCTCGGCGAGAAGGCCGAGCCGCTGCATTCGAAGCCGACGATGATGTTCCGCAAGGGAGACGTCTTCCGCCACATTCATGCCGGCGGCGGGGGTTGGGGCGACCCGCTCGAACGCGACGTCGATGCGGTGCTTCGCGACGTGCGCAACGAGTTCCTGTCTGCTGCCATGGCCGAAACCGACTACGGTGTTGTCATTGATACGACGACATGGAAGGTCGATGCGGCCGCAACCACGAAGCGACGCGACGACATCCGTCGTGAGCGCAACTGGTCCGAAGTGCCGGCCGTACAACGCGGCAAGAGCCCCGCGGCCCAGTCAGCAGCGGAATAACGTGATGTTAGGCAATTTACAGAGCTGCACCATGGCCGGCAAAGCAGCGCCCATCAGATGGCGTCGGGCGGCCCGACCCAGTGTCGTCGTCCCGACGCAGATCGGGACCCATTTGCGCTTTTTCGGCCTGAGCGTTTGCGGCAATGCGAATAGGTTCCGGCCTGCGCCGGAAAGACGACGTTGGGAGTGGCGAAGGTCGCGAACCTTCGGCTGGGCCTGAGGGAACTAACAAGCCAGCGGACAGAGGTGCCGGAAAAGAACGATCGCGGTTTCGCAAGTGGCACTTGTTGGTGAGCTCGATGACAAGACAAGCTCCAGCAGCGCAAAATAGAGTGTAATTGGGACGTAACATGACAACTGACAACCGCTTTCGCGTCGGCGTTGATATCGGCGGTACCTTTACCGACATTGTGCTGCTCGGCGCAGATGGCACCCTACACACCAAGAAAATCCCGTCGAGCACCGGTGATTACGCCAATGCGATCGTTGAAGGTCTCGCTGACGTCTTCGCCAGCACTGGCCTGGCCGGCACCGGCATCGACGAGATCCGCCACGGCACCACCGTCGCATCGAACGCTATCCTTGAGGGCAAGGGGGCCCGTGTCGGCCTGATCACGACGCAAGGTTTTCGTGATGTGCTTGAGCTGCGAACCTTGCGCATGCCGCGACTCTACGACATGGCCTGGCAGAAACCGCCACCACTGGTCGAGCGCTACCTGCGCCGCACAGTCGATGAACGCGTTCGGGCCTCCGGCGAAATCGAAAAACCGCTCGACATGGCCGATGCCCGCGCGCAGGTCCAGGCGCTGGTCGACGAAGGTGTCGAGGCGATTGCGGTGTGCCTGATCAACGCCTTCACCAACCCGGCGCACGAATTAATGATCAAGGCCGCCATCGAGGATATCGCGCCGGATCTGGTCAACTGCATCTCCTACGAGGTGTTGCCCGAGATCAAGGAATATGAACGCACCTCGACGACCGTCATCAATGCTTACGTGATGCCGATCGTTGCGACCTATCTGAAAGCCTTGCGGCTTGGCCTCGATGAAGCCGACACACCGGCACCGCTGTTGCTGATGCAGTCGAACGGCGGTTTGACGACCGACCGGGCAGCGGCGGAACGGCCGATCAATATCATCGAATCCGGCCCGGCCGGAGGCGTTGTTGGCGGCCAGGCGATCGCCATCACGAAGGATCTCGACAAGATCATCACCTTTGACATGGGCGGCACCAC
>JAGDYV010000186.1:0-13371 GCA_049116495.1 Hyphomicrobiaceae bacterium
GCACGGGTCATGTCATCGAATACGACGGCGAAGCGATCCGCGGCCTTTCCATGGAAGGGCGCATGACGGTTTGCAACATGTCCATCGAGGGCGGCGCACGGGCTGGCATGGTGGCACCGGACGAGAAGACGTTCGCCTATCTTGAAGGCCGGCCGATGTCGCCGAAGGGCGCTGCCTGGGACGCAGCGCTTGACTATTGGAAGACGCTCAAGACGGATGACGGTGCGCATTTCGACAGCGTCATCACGCTCGACGCTGCCAACCTGCCACCGATCGTGACGTGGGGCACCAGCCCTGAACAGGTCGTGAGGATCGATGGCAAGGTGCCCGATCCTGCGCAAATCGCCGATGAAGCGAAACGCGCGGCCGCCGAACGCTCGCTCGCGTACATGGGCCTTACGGCAAACACCAACGTCACCGACATTCCGATCGACGTCGCCTGGATCGGCTCGTGCACCAACGGGCGGATCGAAGACCTGCGCGCCGTTGCGGAAGTCGTGAAGGGCAAGAAGGTCGCCGATAACCTGGACTATGCGCAAATCGTTCCGGGTTCGGGTCTTGTCAAAGAGCAGGCTGAGCAGGAAGGCCTCGATAAGATCTTCCTGGAAGCCGGCTTTCAATGGCGCGAACCTGGCTGCTCGATGTGCCTCGGCATGAACCCTGACCAACTGACACCCGGCCAACGCTGCGCGTCGACGTCAAACCGCAACTTTGAAGGGCGCCAGGGCTTCAAGGGACGTACGCATCTGGTGTCGCCTGCGATGGCGGCGGCCGCGGCGATCGCCGGGCACTTTGTCGACATACGGAAGATATAGAACACGGCCGCGCCGTACTTCACGACATCGTTATTCCCGAGTGATCGAAGATAAACTCATAATCGGGTCATTCGCCACGCGGATGGCCCATTTTGTTGGCCAGCATGCTCACGGCGTATCAAGGCAACGTGACATCAATTTCATTGTGTCAGTGGTGCCGACGCGCAAATGTACAGCACGGCCAACAGGCCTGAAGGATTGATCCAAAGGAGTTCACAATGAGCAAGAAACTAACTACTGCCGCCATCGTTGCTGGTGCTGTTGCCGTCGCTGTAACCGGCATGCAGGCAAACACCGCATCTGCTGAAGGCGCTAAAGAGAAGTGCTACGGCGTGACACTCGCTGGTAAGAATGACTGCAAGGCAGGCGCTGGTACGACGTGTGCTGGCTCATCGAAAGTTGACTACCAGGGCAATGCCTGGGCTCTGGTGCCGAAGGGCAGCTGCGAGAACCTCGCTTGGGACAAGGTTCTGCCGGACGGCCGCAAGGGCAGCCTGACCGAATTGAAACGCGATATCCCGAAAGCCTAGCTGGGTTTTTGGCACGGCCACCATGGCCGGTGCCATGCGGATCGCTCCAGATGATGCTCGCGCCGTGTGACCTGCGCGGGCGAGCACATCGCAGCGTTACAAGCCTGCGCCAGTCATAGTTGGCTGGCGCAGCTGCTTACAGACTGAAGGTTAGAGCATGGACATGCGCTCAACACCCACGGTACGCGACAGCGCGTTCGACATCGCCTTGCCGAGACGTGCCGGTGTTAGCCTCAAACCCGAACATTACAGCCAGATTCTTGCCGACCGACCCGATGTCGGGTGGTTCGAAGTTCATCCGGAAAACTACATGGGTGCCGGTGGACCACCGCACCATTACCTGACCGCGATCCGAGAACAATTTCCGCTATCACTGCATGGTGTCGGCCTGTCGATCGGTTCGGCCGGACGCCTTGATGCAGACCACATCGGTCGGCTCAAAGCCCTGGTTGACCGCTACGATCCGGCCCAGGTGTCGGAGCACCTCGCCTGGTCGACGCACGACGTGGGCTTCCTCAATGACCTGCTGCCACTGCCTTATACCGACGAAACACTGAAAACTGTCTGCGCGCATATCGACGAGGTGCAGACCAAACTGGGCCGGCGCATCCTGCTCGAAAACCCGGCGACCTATGTAGTGTTTCCCGAAAGCACCTATGACGAGATCGCGTTTCTCGAAACGATCGTGCAGCGAACCGGATGTGGCCTGCTGCTCGACGTCAACAATGTGTACGTCTCTTCGACCAATCACAACCGCAGCCCCGGAGACTATGTCGACCGCTTCCCGCTCCACCATGTTGGCGAAGTTCATCTGGCCGGACATGCCGAAGATGTGGATGATAACGGCAATCGCCTTTTGATCGACAGCCATGACCGACAAGTCGTCGATGAAGTCTGGCAACTCTACGAACGTGCCATATACCGCGCCGGCGCCCTGCCAACGCTGATCGAGTGGGACAGCGACATTCCCGACTGGCCGGTTTTGTTTAGCGAAGCGCGACGCGCCGAGACCGTCATGGCATCGCACGCCGACAGCGGCAAACACGCTCCGACAAGACCGGCTGATCATGAATTGGCGTAAGACACAAAATGCGTTCGCTGCCGCATTGCGTGATCCGACATTAGACGTTCCAGAGGCGGTCGGCCCGCGCGAACAGAGCGAACCGGTCGCCCGTTTTAATGTCTACCGAAACAATACGGCGGTCAGCCTGACCGAAGCGATTGCGGATAGTTATCCCGTTGTTCGCGAGCTGGTCGGCGATGAGTTTTTTACGGCTCTCGCCCGTGCCTACACCGATGACAACGTGCCGGTGTCGCCCGTTCTGATCCACTATGGTGATCAGTTTCCGGACTTCATTTCCGGATTCAAACAGTTGGATTCGCTGCCGTTCTTGGCCGATGTTGCGCGTGTCGAATGGTCATGGGTGCAGGCCTATCACGCTGCCGACCAAACCTGCATCAACGCGGACGCACTACAATCGATCGATCCGGACGCGCTCAATGATGCGCGCCTTGAGCTGCACCCGTCAGTGCACTTACCGCAATCCGACTGGCCGGCCATTTCAATCTGGAGCGCACACCAGATTGCTGCCCAAGATGAACGTCAAGAAGCTCTCGGCAATATCGCTCAGGCTGGCGAATGCGGCCTCATCGTGCGCCCCGAGTTCGAAGTCAATGTGCAGCTTGTGCAACCAGCGATTGCGCAGTTGCTCGCCAGTTTCCGTGATGGCGCCACGCTCGGCGATGCTGCGGATCAACTCGAAGCTGGTGACATAGAGCACTTTGGTGGCATGCTAGGTTATATCTTTTCTACCGGGGCGATCACCGCAATCCATCAATAATGACCGCGTGACAGCGGCACCACTTCAGGGGAAGAAATCTCATGATCAACGGATTGAGAATGCTCTACAATAGCGTCTTCGGCGTTATTCAGACGATCACGGAAGATTGGCTATTGGGCCTCGCCGCACGATTGATGTTTTCGAGCGTCCTGTTTCTATACTTCATCAATTCGGCCATGACCAAGGTCGGCTCCGGTTTTCCCGGTTCGCTGATTGTCGAAGGCAACACCTACGCGCAGATGTTCCCGAAACTGTTCGAAAGCGTCGGCTATGATGCGAGCAAAATCGACTTTGTTCCCTATGGCATCATTGCCTACGCCGGCACCTACGCAGAGTTCATTCTTCCGGTGCTCATTCTGGTTGGCTTGTTCACGCGGGCTGCCGCGCTTGGCTTTATCGGTTTCATTGCCGTTATGACGTATACAGACGTTACCGGACATGATGCCAAGATTGGTGGTTTCTTCGACCGGTTCCAGGATGCCGCAATCGCCGACCAACGCCTGCTCTGGCTGTTCCCGCTGATCTATCTGGTGCTGCGTGGACCAGGTCTCATTTCACTCGATGCGATCTTCGGGCGGATGTTCCGGCGGGAACACATTTAGCGTGCCGAGCCTCTCATTCAACATCAAGCGTGTGAGGGGACAATCGGCCCCTCGTCGCGCCTCGCTTGACTTGATAGGGTCATCCATCGCAACGCCTGCCGATGGAACAGCATGAGCCAGTCAAAACCGAATACGCCGAGCCGCCCGAGCGGGCGCCAGTTCTTCTTTAATCCTGGCCCGACGCACATTCCAGAGACCGTGCTCGGGGCGATGCACCGCCCAACAATCGATTTCATGGCGCCCGAATTCAAACAGGTTCTGGAACGCGTGCATGAAAGTACCAAACGGGTCCTGAAAACCGACCAGCACCTGCTTTACTACGGCACCAACGGCCACGGGGCGTGGGAAGGCTCGCTCGCCAACGTTTTTTCGCCGGGCGACAAGGTCCTGATGCTGGAGTCAGGCCACTTCTCGATCAACTGGGCGCAGATGGCGCGCGAACTCGGCCTCGACGTCGAAGTACTGCCTTGCGACTGGCGCCTCGGCGTCGTCGCCGGTGCGCTGGAAGACCGGCTGCGCAAAGACACCGACCACGCCATCAAGGGGGTTATGGTCGTTCATAACGAGACGGCGACAGGTCTGGTGCACCCCATTGCCGACATCCGCGCCGAGATGGATGAAGCGGCCCACCCAGCGCTGCTGCTGGTCGACACGATTTCGTCTCTGGCGTCGTTTGACTTCCGTTTTGACGAATGGCGCGTCGACCTGGCTGTCGGCAGCAGCCAGAAGGGCCTGATGATGATCACCGGCCTGGCGTTCGTTGGGATCAGCAAGCGCGCGATGGCAGCATCGGAAAACGCAACGATCACACGCAGCTTCGTCGACTGGCGCCAGATGATGACCGTTCAGCCGCAGCGCCTGCCCGGCACGATTCCGGTGCATTTGTTCTATGGCCTGCAGGAAGCGCTTGGCCTGCTCGAAGCGGAAGGGCTTGATGCGGTGTTCGCACGGCACGCCCGGCTGGCCGGCGCCGTCCGCGCCGCTGTGCGGCATTGGGGCGGCGGCGTGCGCAGCGACCTGCGTATCCTGGACGGTGCGTTCACGGGATCGGCGGAAGCGATTGAGTTGCTCTGCGCCGATACAGGGCGTTTGTCGGATACGGTCACTGCGGTGCTGACGCCGCCAGGGTTTGACGCGAACGAGTTGCGCCGCGTCGCGCTTGACCGGTTCAATCTGTCGCTCGGGCAAGGGCTCGGACCGCTTGCCGGCAAAGTGTTCAGGATCGGCCATCTCGGCGACCTCAACGAGCCGATGGTGCTGGGAGCCATTGCAACGATCGAGTTGGCGATGCGCGAAACTGGCCTACCGCATCAATCAGGTGGTACAGAAGCAGCACTAAACGCGCTGAGCGGCAATTGAGCGAAGGAGTGTGGCATGTCGAAAGAGCTGGTCAAGGAACTGTTCGGCGCGAATGCCGCCAATTACGTCGTCTCAAATGTGCACGCCAAAGGGGCATCGCTCGCCCGGCTGGTTGAGCTGGTTGGCCCGGCCGCGGATTGGCAGGGGCTGGATATCGCGACCGGCGGCGGCCATACCGCACTGGTGTTCGCGCCGCACGTCAAACACATGATCGCAAGCGACCTCACGCGCGAAATGCTTGATCAGGTTGAAAAGCAGGTTACGGACAAAGGCATCGACAATGTTGGCACACAGGTTGCCGACGCAGAAGCGCTGCCGTTTGATGATGGCCAGTTCAACCTGGTGACCTGCCGGATCGCGCCGCATCACTTTCCTGATATTCCGAAGTTCGTCGCCGAGGCTTTCCGGGTCCTGAAGCCCGGCGGCACATTCGCGCTGGTGGACAATGCCGCGCCCGATGAAGTCACGAACCCGGATTTCGACACCGCGGATCTGGCCGAGGCGGCGGCGACCTACAATAACTTTGAAAAAATTCGCGACCCTAGCCACGGGCGCGCCTGGACGGCCAGCGAATGGCTGGAATGTATCGATGACGCCGGGTTCAACATCGAGCATACTGAGATCCTGCCGAAGAAAATGTCGTTCGATGCCTGGATCAACAACATGTCCGTACCAGCCGAAAAGGTGCCGGGGCTGGCCGCGATGCTGCACGATGCCAAGCCGGCGTTTGCCGCCTATATCCAAAAGCGCGAAGACGACAATGGACTTGGGTTTACGATTGCCGAACTGCTCGTGATCGGACGCAAGCCGACGTAAAAGTAGCCCCAAAACCGTTCATTGAAACGCAACGAATTGGTTGTTATAATCGTCGTCATGTTTGAGACGCTCCACATTGTGATCGGCATTCGAATTAGTGCCCCGGCAGCCTGAGGGCCGTCGGGATTACGCACGTCTATTCGATCCAATCACAAAATTCGTGGAGACCTCCCATGCAGACGCATCCGTCGCATGACGACGCCGTTGCAAATCAAACGGCTGAACAACCCGTCGCAGACACCCTCAAAGCGCTGTTCTACGTCGTTGGCGACGCAGACCCTGCATTTCTGCCGCGCGTCCTCGAACCGGTCGCCAAGCTCGGCCATGTGCCATCGCGTGTCCATGCCTCAGCCGAAGCCGGCGATGGCAACGTGATGACCGTTGATCTCAGAGTGCCAAACGTCGCCCAGGTCCTGGCGGAGCGGATGGAAAACGCGCTGCGCCGCGTTGTCGGCGTCCATCAGGTCATCGCCGTTTACGAACGCGGCTGAGGACCGGTCAAGCCCCAAAAATCACGATATGCATGAAGCGCGGGCCATGAGCGCCGCGAATGTTCTGCGCTTCAATGTCGGCCGTACCGCTGGTGCCCGTGATGAAATTGATCGAACGGGGATGTACGTTGCCGGCGTCATGGACGCGCCGCCAATAGTCTTCCGGGTAGCGCAGGATGCGGGCGCCATCGAGCAGAATGATATGATGCAACGGCAGAAAGTTGTAGAGCGTCGGGTTCTCTGGACGCGAGGCAAACACCAGTGAACCGGTCTCGGCAACGGCCCAGTCCGCTATGTTGACGACCACCGGTTCGTTGGCGCCGAGCGTTTCGTGGGTCGCGATACCGCACCAGTCAAGTTCGCGCAGTTGCGGCATCGGCGGACACGACACCCGCAATGGCAGCTGACAACGTTCGAGGTACCTGCGGATGGCGCTCGCAGCATCCGGTAGTGAATCAACCTCATCAACCGTTGCCGTCAGGCGCTCCGACGTCGCGCGCTCGATGAAGCGCGCCCGGTTGGTTTGGCCGTCGAATTTCGGCTGGAAACGTGCCGCATCGCCAAGCAGCGATTGTGCTTCTCGTGCAACGGCGTCGGCATCTGGCGCGGCGCGACCGAGTGTGGTGCGGATGGCGCCGAGAATGGTGTCGCGCGCGCTCATGCTCGCCGTCCCTTTTTGTATTGATCCATGAACGTGCCCTGCTGGGGTGCGGTAAGATCACGGTGGCGCGTCCAGCCGCCGGCACCGGGCAGCGATGTGAGGCGCCCCTTCCGGCCCGATAGCCAGCGCAGCACGGCGACAGCGAAGCGCGTGCCGACGCGGTAAAGCCTGGGCCGCTTCACTGCGAAGGCCCAGAAGCCCAGCCCGAGACGCATCGCGGAGGGTGTCAGCTTGCGACGCCACTGCTCTTCGCGTAGCCCGCGCATCATGTCGGGGAGCGGGATGTTGACCGGGCAGACCTCCTGGCAGCGGCCGTTGAGCGTGCAGGCATTGGGCAGGTCACCGGCCTTCTTGAGGCTTGTCATAGCGGGCGTCAGAATTGCGCCCATCGGGCCGGGATAGACGGCGCCATAGGAATGCCCACCGACGGCACCGTAGACCGGGCAGTGGTTCATACACGCACCACAGCGGATACAGCGCAGCATCGGGCGCATTGTGCTGTCGAAAATCTCCGTGCGGCGGTTGTTGACGAGTACAATGTGCAGTTCTTCCGGCCCATCGACGTCGCCGTCACGCTTCGCTCCGTTGTAGTAGGTGGTGTACTGGGTGATCTCCGTGCCAAGCGCTGCCCGGGCCAGAAGCCGAATGAAAACGGCGCAATGCGCCATCGATGGCACCAGCTTCTCAATGCCAACATTGACGATGTGCACCTTCGGCAAGGTCGTCGTGAGCTCGGCATTGCCTTCATTGGTAACTGTGCAGATTGAACCGGTATCGGCGATGAGGAAGTTCGCACCGGAAATCCCGATGTCTGCACTCATGTATTTCGGACGCAGTTCGCGCCGGGCGCTTTCGACGAGTTCGGCAACATCATCCTGCTTGTGCGGATCAGCATGATGCGTCGTGAACAGCTCGGCGACCTCCTCGCGCGTCTTATGCATCGCCGGCACGACAATGTGCGAGGGTGGCTCATCGGCGAGCTGAATGATGTGTTCCGCAAGGTCGGTTTCGACGCGGTCGATGCCGGCTTGAGACAGAGCTTCGCCGATGCCGATCTCTTCGCCAAGCATCGACTTGACGCGGGTCGCGGATTTGGCGTCGTGGCGCTGGCAGATATCAATGATGGTATCAGTCGCCTGCTTTGGCGTGTCCGCCCAGTAGACTTTTGCACCCGAGCGAAGCGCGTTCTGTTCGAACATTTCGAGATAGTGGTCGAGGTTGGCAAGCGTGTGGTCTTTGATCCGCTCGGCGGTGGCGCACGCCTCGGCATACTCCGGATACTCGGCCAGCGTTTCGCGGCGGCGCGAGGTGAGGAGGCCCGTTGTCCGATCCAGTGCGATTCGCAAATTGGGCTGTTTCAGCGCGGTCTTGACGTTTTCTTTGAAGCGGTCGGAGGTGATCTGCATGGCGCTCAGCTTTCCTTGCCGGGTGCACAGATGCCGCCGTCATCTGCCATCCCCGCCAGCACTTCGACGGTGTGGTAGACCTTCACCGCCCGCCCCTCGCGCGAGATCTTGCCGGCCATGTTCATCAGGCAGCCGAGGTCACCAGCAAGCAACGTGTCGGCGCCCGTACGCGCGATGCAGCGGGTTTTGTCCTCGACGATCTCGTTGGAGATCTCGGGATATTTGACGCAGAAGGTGCCGCCAAAACCACAACAGGCATCGTTGCCCTCAAGTGGCACCATCTTGAGATCCGCGACGTTGTCGAGCAACGTGCGTGGCTGATCATGCACGCCGAGTTCACGAAGCCCGGAGCATGAGTCGTGGTACGTTGCGACGCCAACGTAGGCGATGCCCTTGGGGTGATAAGCCATCACGTCGGTCAGGAAACTCAGGATTTCGTAGGTCTTGGCCGCAAACGCCTGGTGCCGGTCGAGCCAGGCTGGCTCGTCCTTGAACAACTCGCGTGCGTGAACCTTGAGCATGCCCGCGCACGACCCGGACGGCACAACGATGTGGTCAAACCCCTCGAAGGCCGAAATGATTTGTTTGACGATATCGCGTGACATATCGCTGGCACCGGAATTGAAGGCCGGCTGACCACAACAGGTCTGCGCCATTGGCACCTCGACCGTACACCCGGCGTCTTCAAGCAAACGGATCGACGCAAAGCCGATCGACGGGCGCATCGCATCGACCAGGCAGGTCACGAACAATCCGACCCGTGGGTTTGTTTTCTTATTCGACATGACGTGGAAAATCCTGGTTCAACACGATCGCCCCGCTGCAGATCATGGCGCCGGCGTTTTATCCTTGAAGATGCACAGATCTTCGATGACGCAATTGAAGCACTTCGGTTTGCGCGCCACGCAAACATAGCGACCGTGCAAAATCAGCCAATGGTGCGCATGCAGGCCATATTGCTCGGGGACGACTTTCAACAGTCCTTCCTCAACCTGCAGCACATCCTTGCCCGGCGCCATGCCAAGCCGGTTGGCGAGCCGGAACACATGCGTGTCGACCGCCATCGTTGGATGGCCGAACGCCATGTTCATCACGACGTTTGCCGTCTTGCGCCCCACACCGGGCAGTTCGACCAGCGCATCACGATCTTCCGGGACGACGCCGTCGTACTTCTCGATGAGTTGTTCCGACAGAGCGATCACATTCTTGGCCTTGCCACGAAACAACCCGATCGTTTTGACGTAGTCACGAACCTTTTCCTCGCCGAGCGCCAGCATCTTTGCAGGCGTATCTGCGACCTTGAAAAGCGGCCGCGTGGCCTTGTTGACACCGGCATCGGTCGCCTGCGCGGAGAGCACAACCGCGACGAGAAGCGTATAGGCATTGACATGCTCCAGCTCGCCCTTCGGCTCCGGGTTTTGCTTTTCTAGGCGCCCGAAGATGGCCGCGATCTGTTCGCCCTTGATCTTGGGACGCGGCAACCGCTTCTTGGCAGCTGTCTTCTTTTTGGGTGCCGATTTCGGCTTTGAGCTCGCGGCTTGTGTCTTTTTTCCTGCGGTTGGCATCGTTGCACTACTTTGTCTGATTGGCATTTGCGGGTAGACTTTACAGATGACTGACAACATGCCCGAGGCGGCGTCAACGGCCAAGCCGCAACCGTTCACGGCCGTGCTGACGCCGCACCGCTCTCTCAGCCCATCCGGATTTCTGATCATGATGGTGGCGATCGGCGTGGTCAGCTTCATCGTTGGGTTTGCGTTCCTGTGGATGGGGGCCTGGCCGGTGTTCGGTTTCCTGGGGCTGGATGTCGCGCTGATTTACTGGGCATTCAAGCAAAACTACCGTGATGGCCACGCATCCGAAACCATCGAAGTCTCGCCACATCAAGTCCGCCTGACACGATATGATCCAAACGGCAACGCCTCCGCCTTTAATTTCAATACGTACTGGGTCCGACTGGCGCTTGATGAGCGTTCCGACGGACGATCAATCCTAACCCTGGTCAATCGCAATGAACGGGTGCGGTTCGCCGATTTTCTCAGTGATGTTGAACGCCGCGAATTCGCCGATGTTCTGGCGAGCGAACTCGTTCAGGCGCGCAGCCGAACGGGTTTTTGAACACTTTTTCCGCTGATGCCAAGAATCGGGTCGCTGACATCATTGAAGGTGCTTAGATTGAGCTGATCACAGGCGATTTCGCACGGAGTTTTGAGAGATGTTGGACTTGGCTGGCGCTATCGATGCAGGCACTGCCGTTCCCAAAACGGTGGCTGCCAGGGACTATGATGCCGTACGTCGTGCGATTGCGTTTCTTTCCGAGCATTGGCTCGAGCAGCCTGAGCTTGATGATCTGGCTGGCCATCTTGGGCTCAGCGCGGCACACTGCCAAAAACTGTTTAAACGCTGGTGCGGCCTCAGCCCGAAAGAGTTTCTGCAGGCGATCACGATTGACAATGCCCGCAACCTTCTCGATGGCTCGGCAAGCCTGCTGGATTGCGCCCACGAAGTCGGCCTATCCGGCTCGAGCCGCCTGCATGACCTGTTTGTCGATCACATCGCGATGACCCCTGGCGACTACAAACGGCGCGGCGAGGGGATTGCCATCAGTTACGGTTTTCATAGCTCGCCGTTTGGTGAAGCACTGGTGATGGCGACCGACCGGGGCATCGCCGGACTTGCCTTCGTCAATGAAGATATCGGCCAGACGCGGCAAGAAGCGCTGAGTGATATGACGCGCCGCTGGCCGAACGCCGACTATCTCGAACAGCCGGAAGCGACCGCCGCGCATGCACAGCAGGTTTTTGATCCGCGGCGCTGGTCCGCGGAGCAGCCGGTTCGCCTTGTGATGATCGGTACGGATTTCGAAGTCCGGGTCTGGGAGACGCTGCTGAAAATTCCGATGGGCAAGGCTGTGAGCTACACGGATATCGCGCGGCACATCGGCAAGCCGCAAGCATCACGCGCCGTTGGCAGCGCGGTCGGCCGGAACCCCATTTCGTTTGTCGTGCCGTGTCATCGCGTGCTGCGGGCAGATGGTTCACTCGGTGGCTACCACTGGGGTCTGACACGCAAACGCGCGCTGATCGGCTGGGAAACCGGGCACGCGGCGGCCAGTGGATCGTGAGTTTCGGGGATTAACCCGATTGCTGCTATGACGACTTGGTCTTCAGCCCCGAAGCTGAGCCCCGTACCACAAACTGGCGACAAACTAACGCAGTTTTGATTTGCGATCGGGCGGCCGGGCACTTAGTCATCAGGCGCGGGCGTTGTGAAATTTGGACAAGGCGCCCGGCTCAGAGAGTGCGGTTGAGATGACGACCACGATCATGGCCCGAACGACCTTCCCCGAATTCTGAGAAAGCCTGCACCGTTGGGTCCAACGGTGGGCGCCTCCAGCGATCCAAATGTCAGTAAGGGAAAGGTACTCCCGATGGCCACAAACGGCACCGTAAAGTTTTTCAACCACACAAAAGGCTTCGGCTTCATTGCGCCCGAAGATGGCAGCAAGGATGTGTTCGTGCACATCTCGGCACTGGAAAGGGCAGGCCTGCCACCGCTCAATGAGGGTGACCGCGTCAGCTTCGATATCGAAGACGACCCGCGCGGTCGCGGCAAGCAGGCCAACAATATTCAAATGGCCTAACCGGTACCGGCGGCACGTCGACGGCGGCCGTCATCGCCGAGGCGATAGACTTTTTCCATTGCACTGAACCGGCGCCAGAGACTGCCGGTTCTGCTCTTATCTGACGCGGCGCTCGACGAAGCATTGCCGCATGACGCGGCAACGGTGCGGGCCGGAATAGTGCATCGAAGAGCCTTTTGCCGGACCGATAAATTTGCAGATCTGCTGGAGGCCATCCGTTGTCAGCCATCGCTGCCTGCGGCCACGCTGCACGGCGAAGCAGTCCGCGACTTCTTCATCGGGTCCGCGGAACTGATGGCCACACTCGTGACTGTAAATCCAAAGTTTCACAGCTTTCGGCACTCGAGCGATCAATTTCGGATTGAGGATCAAAAACCCCGGATAGGCCGCGCCGTAATCATCCAGCGTACTGTCCAAAACGGTGGGTCTACGACCGCAAACCAGCCGGCTACCGTCCAATACCAGCTGCCCAGCCGGGACAATGCGGCCGCCAACGTGAGCTGCGTACTGTTCGACCGTCGGCGTGCCATCTGACGCCGCCCGAGAAGGCAATGTGGACAGCATCATCACAAAGCCGTTCAACGCAATAAAAACTACCGCGGCACGGGGCAGGAACGGTGTGCAATAGGCCGATACCCGGCGCTTGATCAAACCGACATCAAAAATTGACATAGGACGGCCCATGTTAAAACAAATTCCTTTGTCGTCAGATGGTTAGCACTAAATTTCCGTGCTCAAAACCCCCAATAACAGCTTGACTTGTAGATGGGTATCAAATCCCATCCCCTACCCCTTCGCGACCTTGAATAAGGTGATTGCCCGTCTCACGCCACCTCACCAAACGCATTTTGCACGGCTCGACAATACGAACATGGGCAATTGTCCGGGATGGGGCGAAGTCACGACTTCGCCATGACAATCGAGCAACGGTCATGTCGGTTAACCGCTTTCCGGCCCATCAATCATCCAATCGAACATCGATGCCCGCGGCTGCCATATGTGCTTTGGCCTGACCGATCGTGAACCTGCCGAAATGAAAAATCGAAGCTGCCAGCACCGCACTTGCCTGCCCCTTGGTGACGCCGTCAGCGAGGTCCTCGAGCGTGCCAACGCCGCCTGATGCGATGACTGGTACGGAAACGGCATCTGAGACAGCGCGGGTCAATTCGAGATCAAAGCCGGACTTGGTGCCGTCACGATCCATCGA
>JAGDYV010000187.1:0-7243 GCA_049116495.1 Hyphomicrobiaceae bacterium
AGATATTGCCGCCAAACCGGTTAATCTGTGAGAGCAGATACTCGCGTTCGAAGATTTCACGCGCTTCGCGCAAGGGCAGAGACATCAGGTGTTCGGCGCCGCCGTTCACCGGTAGCGGCACGTTCGACCCAATCTCGTTGGGCAACATGTCTGCGGAAATCAGGGTGGAATTGTCACCGCCAACAAGGATCATGACACGTTCGATGTTGTTGCGCAGTTCGCGCACATTGCCCGGCCAGTCATGGGCTTGCAGCACGGCAATGGCATCGTCGCCAATTTTGCGCGGCGCCAAACCCGATGTTTCTGCGATCTGCGTCGCAAAGTGGTGGACGAGCGTCGGGATATCCTCGCGCCGTTCCGCGAGCGATGGCACGCGCAGCGGCACAACATTGAGACGATGGTAAAGATCTTCGCGGAAACGCCCTTCCGACATGTCCCGTTCGATATCACGGGCGGTCGATGAAATAATGCGGACGTCGACAGAGACTTTCTGAGTGCCTTCGAGGCGCAGGAATTTCTGCTCGACCAGCACACGTAGGATTTTGCCCTGTGTCTCGACGGGCATGTCGGCAACCTCATCGATATAGAGCGTGCCACCGTGCGCCTCTTCGAGCGCGCCGACTTTGCGTGTGCCGCCGGCGTGATCCTCGATGCCAAACAGTTCTTCTTCGACGCGATCCGGAATCATCGCTGCGGCATTGAGCACGACGAAGGGGCCATCGGCACGGTGTGATTTCTCGTGCAGCATCCGGGCCACGAGTTCCTTGCCGGTACCGGATTGGCCGCGGATCAGAATGCGGCTGTTGGTTGGCGCCACGCGGTCGAGTTGTGTACGCAGCTGGTTCATCGCGCCGCTGTCGCCGATCAGTTCAACGGCCTGATTGGTACGTTCGCGCAGGTGCTGTACTTCGCGGCGCAATTGCGAAGCTTCCAATGCGCGCATTGTCACGAGCAGCAGGCGGTCGGCTTGGAATGGTTTTTCGATGTAATCGTATGCGCCGCGTTTGATGGCGGTTACGGCCGTTTCAATATTGCCGTGACCGGAAATGATGACAACCGGCAACTCCGGATGCACCTTGCGGATGATGTTCAGAATTTCCAGTCCGTCGAGACGGCTGCCTTGCAGCCAGATGTCGAGGACGACCAAATGCGGTTTACGCGCTTCGATTGCGAGCAACGCTTCATCGCTGTCGCGGGCAAGACGGCAACTATGCCCTTCATCCTCCAGGATACCGGCTATGAGTTCGCGGATATCGTTTTCGTCGTCGACGACGAGAATGTCCGATGCCATGACTACTCCTCTCTCAGTTTGGCGCAACGAGCCGTTCGGCGATTAGTCCGCCGTGGTTGCAAGCTTGGGTTCAACGTCGGATTGGGCGGCTGCATCAGTCGCAGTTGCCCGTACGGGGAGATGCATTCGCACGACCGCACCACTGGTACGTGTCGGCGTTTGTGGCGCGTCGGTGAGCTCAAGTCGGCCACCGTGCTGCTCCACGATCTTTTGGACGATCGCCAGGCCAAGGCCGGTACCCTTGGCCTTGGTCGTCACATAGGGTTCCAGCAGGCGTGAACGCATTGCTTTTGACAGTCCAACGCCATTATCAATCACATCGATGACGGCGGTCGTGCCATCAATCGTCAGACGGGTTTCGACCAGTCCTGCGAAATCAGTCGGCGCATTCGGCTGTTCGACGACGGCCTGGGCGGCTTCGGCGGCATTTTTGACAAGGTTGGTAATGGCCTGTGTCATCAGGCGGCGATCGAGCATCATCATGACAGGCTCGTCGGGCAGGTCCATCGTAAAACGAACACCGGTCGACCCCATCTGGAAGAGTGTGACCGAATCCTTGATCGCGGCACGCAGATCATCTGTCGTTAACTGTGGCTTGGGCATGCGGGCAAATGACGAGAATTCATCCACCATGCGCGCAACATCACCAACCTGCCGGATGATCGTCTCGGTGCACTTGTCGAACACTTCCCTGTCGTCGGCGACGACATCGCCATACTTTCGGCGGATGCGTTCGGCGGAAAGTTGTATCGGCGTCAACGGGTTTTTGATTTCGTGGGCGATGCGTTGCGCAACATCGGCCCAGGCCGATGCGCGCTGGGCGCTGACCAGCTCCGTAATGTCGTCGAATGTCAGCACCGCACCACCAGGCTTGTCTTCTTCTTCCCGGGTCAGGCGCACGGCAAAGGTACGCTCATCACCGTCAATGCTGACTGATATTTGATCCGGCGCGCGCGCTTTGGTATCCCGTACGTTGCCATCGCTGGACGATCCATCACATGAGATGGCGGCGAAGTTCGGCACGATGTCGGCGATTGGTTTGCCGACAATGGCATCGTGGCTGAGACGCAGGAGACGCTCGGCGGCTCTATTGGCAATCGTGACGCGCATCTCTTCGTCCAGGCCGATCACGCCTGATGTGACACCTTCCAGCGTCGCTTCCATAAACGCCCGGCCATCGCGCAATTGCGTGTTGGTGCTGACGAGTTCGTCACGCTGGGTGCGCAGTTCGTGGGTCATCGTGTTGAACGTCTGCGACAGGCGGCGCAGGTCCCCTTCCCCACGGCGTTCCGGCAGAGCGACATTGAGATTACCCTGGCTAACGACCTGGGCAGCGCCGATCAATCGCCGGATCGGTGCAACGAAACGTCCGGAGAACCAGAAACCGGCCCAGATCGCAGCCAGCAGCGACGTCAGCGAGATCATGAAATAGATCAGCGCGTGCGCCGCTTTGAGGCCGCCGCGACGTTTGCGCAGCTTGCGATACTCGGCCACGCCGGCCTGCGTGCGCCGCAGATGTCCCATCACCTTCGGGCTGACACCGCGTGCGACGAACAGATAGGCGCCGGGATATCCTTCCATCTTCTTGAGCGCTGCAACGCGGTAGGCGTCGCGCGGCATGAGCAGTGGAATTTCGCCTTGAGCGGCAAGTTGGATCACATTGCGGGGCGGCGGTCGGTAGGGAATTTTCTCGTCTTTCAGAACCGAAACGATCGGTTTGCCATTGCCGTCGATGACGTAGGCAAAAGGCAAGTCCCTGAGGCCGGCCTGCACAAACACAAGGTTCTTAAGTTTATCTGGATCACCGCCGATCGAACTGGCCGCGCCCTGCAGGTCCTTGCCCATATTGACGATATCTGTGCGGATGACCTGGCCGTGTTCTTCCAGGTAGGCATTCGCCACGTCCATCGAATTCTCGATGATTTGGCGCGTGCGGGTCGAGAACCAGCTGTCGAGCGAGCGGGAAAAGGTGGTCGTTGCGGCAACCGCGAGGATCAGGGCAGGCAACGCAGCGATGATCGAGAACAACGCAACGATGCGGACATGCAATCGGCTGCCCGCGACTTTCTGGCGCCAGGCTTTCAGTAGCCCACCGAGTTGCGAGACAATCACCACGATCATCGCAATGATCAGGACGACGTTGATGAACAGCACGGTCAGCACGACTGAATTGCGCGGCACGATCGGCGTCAGTCCGGTCAAAATGAGATAGGTTGCCAGTGCGGAGATGCTGGCCAGCGTGACGGTGATGAGGCCGGTATAGAAGGAACGGCTGTTGGTGTCGGCGAACGGAAGTTTGGCATCATCGAGCGCGTCATCCAGGCCGTAACCTGTGTCCGTGGCGAAGCTGCCCGTTTCGTTCGAATGCTCCATCGCGTTCAAAACCTGCCGCTCTCGTTGGAAACCGTGGTCCTGAGGCTTTGACCGCTACCGGGCCCGCTCATGTGACTTGACGCGTAGTCCTGAAGTCACAGTGTGGCGGAACGGTGAAAGTCTGCCGAATAATCCAGAACAATTGTTGCAAATCTGCCCCAACCACCTTCGGTTAGCGGGGAAAGTGTTGATGGTCAAGCACACCCTGTGTGTCATTTGTGTGGAGCGCGAGGCACAAGTCTTGTCACGATCTGTTGCGAAGTATGTCGCCTCAGCTGGCAGGGTTCTTAAAAATCTGGATGTTCAACAACTTGATGCGGCTGCGTAATGTATTGCGGTTGAGGCCGAGCAGTTCGGCCGCGCGGATTTGATTGCCGCGGGTCGCTGTGAGTGCGGCTGAAATAAGCGGCGCTTCAATCTCTCGGACCACGCGATCATAGAGGCCTGGCGGCGGCATTTCGCCGTTGAAGCTGGCGAAATAGGTGGCGAGGTGACGCTCGACCATTTCGGCCAGCGACTGCGCATCCTCCGTCTCGGTCGCTTGATTTGTTGGCACGGAGGCATCGATCAGTTCCTGCTCAACGACATCGGCTGAGATAACGTCTTGCGGATGCACGGCAACAATGCGTCGGATCAGATTTTCAAGCTCCCGTACATTGCCCGGCCAGGCATGCAGCTTGAGGCGTTCGACGGCGTCACTGGTTATGCTGCGGTCGCCGAGGCCCTCGCGCGCCGTTTCACGCAAGAAGTGACGCGCCAGATCGCCGATGTCATCAAGGCGTTCGCGCAATGGCGGCAAGCGAAGCGGCACGACGTTCAGGCGATAGAACAGATCTTCGCGAAACAGGCCCTGCTGGATTTGGGCGCGCAAATCCCGATGCGTGGCGGCGATGATGCGCAGATCCGTCTTGATCGGCGTGCGCCCGCCAACCGTCGTGTACTCGCCTTCCTGCAAAACCCTCAGCAGGCGGGTTTGTGCTTCAAGCGGCATGTCACCGATTTCGTCGAGGAACAGCGTGCCGCCTTCAGCCTGTTCGAAGCGGCCTGACATGCGCGCCTGGGCACCGGTAAACGATCCCTTCTCATGACCGAAAAGCTCGCTCTCGATAAGATCGCGCGGGATTGCCGCCATGTTCACCGGCACGAACGGACCGATGCGGCGCTTGCCATGATCGTGCAGGACGCGGGCCACCAACTCTTTGCCGGTGCCGGATTCTCCGCTGACCATGACGGTAAGATCGGTCTGCGTCAGGCGGGCCAGGACGCGATAGATTTCCTGCATCGCAAGCGACCGGCCAATCAAAGGCAGCTCATCGCCATCGGGGTCGGTCTTGGCGGTTCGTTTGACGCTGCGTTTTGGCTCTGCCATCGCGCGGCCGACAACGGTCACGAGCTCATTGAGGTCGAACGGTTTCGGGAGGTATTCGAAGGCGCCGCGTTCTGCTGCCTTAAGCGCAGTCATCAGTGTGTTCTGAGCGCTCATCACAATGATGGGCAATTCCGGGCGCAACCGGCGGATACGCGGCAGCAGCTCGAAGGCGTTCTCGTCGGGCATGACGACATCAGTGATCACGACATCGCCCTCGCCTTGCTGGACCCAGCGCCACAGTGATGCCGCGTTGCTTGTCGTGCGCGGGATGTAGCCGGCACGCGCCAATGCTTGATTGAGTACCGTGCGGATTGCGCTGTCATCGTCGGCGACAAGGACCGTGCCCTTAGCCATGCGCTGGCTCCTTGGTGTTGGACCGCATCCGCTGCAGCGGCAGCAGGACGCGGAAGATTGTCTGGCGTGGCACGGACTCGCATTCGATGACACCGCCGTGGTCGCTGATGATTTTTGCGACCAATGCCAGGCCGAGTCCCGACCCGTTGCGCTTGTCCGTAACGAACGGCTCGAAGATGTGCTTTTGCAGGTCGGGTGGAACACCGGCGCCATTGTCCTGGATCTCGATCAGCAACGGCAGGCTGACGCGTGTGCCGCTGCCGGGCACCGACAAGCGGACACCGGGCCGGAACGCGGTGCGCAAAATAATGCGCCCGCCAATATCGCCGACGGCATTGACCGCTTCGCTGGCGTTCTTGACGAGGTTCAGGACCGCCTGGATCAGCAGGTCGCGATCGCCAGGGACGGCCGGTAGCGACGGGTCGAATTCCTGGCGAAAATCTATGGCGCTTGCGAAACCGGATTGAGCCAGTTGCCGGACGTGCTCGATGACATCGTGAATATTGACCGGGTCACGGGTGATCGGACGTTCATCGCCAAACACCTCGATTCGGTCGATCAACTTGCGAATGCGCTCGGTCTCGGAACAGATCAGCTGCGTGAGTGCACGGTCATCATCGTTTAGGCCGGGTTCAAGCAGTTGAGCCGCACCACGAATGCCCGATAACGGGTTCTTGATTTCATGCGCGAGGACATCTGAAAAACCGGATGCCGAGCGCGCCGCTGCACGGTTCGACAATTGCCGCTCGATCATTTGCGCCATCGAGCGCTGCTGCATGAGCAGCATGACATGGTCAGGCTCCTCGATCAGTGGCCCGCCAAAGACATCCACCAGATGAGTGGCTTCCGTGCGCGGCAGCACGATTTCGACGCCGTATTCATTGACGGAGGTTTGACTGCGCCGAACCTGCTCAATGAGGCTCAGCAAAGGACAGCCGAACGTGACCAGGTCGCTGATTTTTTGGCGGCGCAATACGGGTGCGCTCATTCCGAAGAACTGTTCGGCGGCCGGGTTGGCGAACGCGACCTTGCTGTCGTGATCGAGCAGGATGACGGCGTGGGGCAGGCACTCCAGCAGCAGCTTATGCATTTCGTGCGGTGCCCGTGCTGACGCGCCCTGGTGACCCGGATGTGATGATGTGCTCATGCCGCCGGTCGATGCTCATCACGTGAAAAGACGGCACGCAGGCCGGATTGAACCTCGCCAACCTCGTCCGCGGTGCACAAGCGGCGGCGCCAATCCTTGGTGGCTTTGGTGCCGAGCCCGAGATGCTCAAGATACCAGGCGATATGTTTGCGCGCGTTTCGGATGCCAAGGTGTTTGCCGTAGTGGCTGAGCATTGCATCGAAGTGGTGTTGCACCAAGTCGTGCAGGGCGCCTGCACTCGGAACCGGCTCCACCGGATGCCCGACCAGCGCGGCCGCGATCCGCCCGGGCTGCCAGGGCGCGCCATAGGCCCCTCGTCCGATCATGACGCCGTCAGCGCCAGATTGCATCAGAGCTTGGCGTGCATCATCGAGGCTTGCAATGTCGCCATTGACGATGACGGGAATTGCGACCGTTTCTTTCACGGTTCGAACAAATGTCCAGTCCGCTTCGCCTTTGAAGAATTGATTGCGGGTGCGCCCGTGGATCGTCAATAGCGCGATGCCTGCGGCTTCCGCCCGTTGCCCGATTTCGGCGGCGTTCAATGATTGATTGTCCCACCCCTTGCGCATCTTGAGCGTCACCGGGACATCAACGGCAGCCACCACCGCGTCAACAATTGCTAGCGCATGATCCGGGTTCCGCATCAGTGCGCTGCCAGACTGATGACCGGTCACTTCGCGCGCTGGGCAGCCCATGTTGATATCGA
>JAGDYV010000188.1:0-11052 GCA_049116495.1 Hyphomicrobiaceae bacterium
TCCATGTATTCCGACATGTCGAAGCGCAACAGCTCGACGCCCATCAGGCTTGCGAGTTGCTTGGCAACCTCCGTCTTGCCGACGCCCGTCGGGCCGGTGAAGAGATAGCAGCCGATCGGCTTTTCCGGCTCGCGCAGCCCGGCGCGTGCCAGTTTTATGGCGGATGACAGCGAGTCGATCGCCTTGTCCTGGCCGAACACCATGCGCTTCATGTCGCGCTGCAGGTTGCTCAGAACTTCGGCGTCGGACTTGGTGACGGTTTTCGGCGGTATGCGCGCCATCGTGGCGATCGTGGCTTCAATCTCCTTGACCGTGATGCGCTTGCGCCGCTTGGACGCTTCCACCAGCATCTGACTGGCACCGGCTTCGTCAATCACGTCGATCGCCTTGTCCGGCAGTTTGCGGTCGTGGATGTATTTCGCCGACAACTCGACAGCCGACTTGATCGCGTCGTTCGAGTACTTGAGCTTGTGGTACTCCTCGAAGTACGGCTTCAGGCCGCGCATGATTTCAATGGCATCATCGATCGTCGGCTCGGCGACGTCGATCTTCTGGAAGCGGCGGACGAGCGCGCGGTCCTTTTCGAAATGCTGGCGGTACTCTTTGTACGTGGTCGACCCGATGCAGCGCACCGCACCGGATTGCAACGCCGGCTTCAGCAGGTTGGACGCGTCCATCGCGCCGCCGGACGTGGCACCGGCGCCGATCACGGTGTGGATCTCGTCAATGAAAAGAATCGCGCCGTCGAACGCCTCGACTTCCTTCATCACGGCCTTGAGCCGCTCCTCGAAGTCGCCACGGTAGCGTGTGCCAGCCAGCAGCGAGCCCATGTCCAGCGAAAAAATCGTCGCGTCCAGCAGCACCTCGGGCACTTCGCCTTTGATGATCTTGCGTGCCAGGCCTTCCGCGATGGCGGTTTTGCCGACACCCGGGTCGCCGACGAACAACGGGTTGTTCTTCGCGCGCCGGCACAGGATCTGAATGGTGCGCAGGACTTCCTTTTCGCGCCCGATGAGCGGGTCGATCTTGCCGTCCTTGGCTTTCTCGTTGAGATTGACGCAGTAGGTGTTGAGGGCGTCCGCGCCCTTTTTGTCGCCGCTCTCGTCGCCCGCGGTATCATCGTCTGCCCCGCGAACCGAGCGGCCTTCGGACATGCCGGGACGCTTGGCGATGCCATGCGAGATATACTGTACGGCATCGAAGCGCGTCATGTTTTGCTCTTGCAGGAAGAACGACGCGTGGCTCTCGCGCTCGGCAAAGATCGCGACCAGCACATTGGCGCCGGTGACCTCTTCGCGGCCGGATGACTGCACGTGTACGACGGCACGGTGGATGACGCGTTGGACACTCGTGGTCGGCGTTGCCTCCGAGGCACCGTCGACTTCGAGGGCGCCCAGTTCCGTGTCGACGAATTCGGTAACGCGGCCCTTGAGAACATCGATGTCGACGGCACAGGCCTTCATCACGGCCTGGGCGTCGCGATCGTCGATCAACGCCAGCAGCAGATGTTCGAGGGTGGCATGCTCATGGCTGCGCTCGTTGGCGAGCTCAAGCGCGCGATGCAGAGTGTTTTCAAGGCTTTGAGAGAATGATGGCACGTGCGCTACTCTTTTTCCATGGTGCATTGCAGAGGATGGCTGTGTTGACGGGAAAAGTCGATCACCTGCGTCACCTTTGTCTCGGCGACCTCGTAGGTATACACCCCACAAATGCCGACGCCCTTATGGTGAACATGCAGCATGATCTGTGTGGCGTCCTCGCGGCCCTTGTTGAAATATTTTTCAAGAACATGGATGACAAACTCCATCGGCGTGTAATCATCGTTTAGAAGCAGTACCTTATAAAGGCTTGGCTTCTTTGTCTTTGGACGCGTCTTCGTGACGATGCCGGTCCGACCGTCACCGTCTTCGCCGTCATTGCCATCCGAATCGTCTGACATTTTAATTGCGAATCTCTCAACCATTGCTCTTTGCCCGTACGACCACGCTCGTCCTCTCGTGACGGCGCTTGCGGCCGTTGGGTTTCCGTGAACTGAACCCGTGTGTTGCTCCAACGTGGCGCGCCGCATGACAGAAAACCAAGACAACAAAGCGTCAAGACACGTGATTCTGACGCCCGGCCCCGATCGTAGTTCGAGGAGCTTTGGTGAACCCTACTGCGCGACCTCCTTAAGATAAGCCCGGAGCTGGGCAATTTCCAGACATTCTCCCCATCAATATGTGCGAGATCCATGCCAGATCCCGATTGTGCGCTTTATTATCGAGGCGTCGAAGTGCCCGCAAAGTGGTTACCGAGAGCTTTCCAGGATCGCTCAAATTTGCCGCAAATGCGCATGCACCACTTAAACGCCAATAAGCCTGTTTGCAGTACTTTGATGCTGTGGATAAGGGTTGCCGATCAGCCACGCAATCTCCTGATGGGCGCCACATTGGCGCCGGTATAGTCGGGTGTTGTCTCCTCAATGGGAGCGGTTGCGACGGTCGCCTTTCGCCACGCGGGGGAAGTTGGTCTGCAACGGACGTATGAGGGTGGTTTTGGCGGATTGCACAGACAGCAACGGTTGCCGGATGGGGCGGGGATGGTTGATCAGCTCACTGCTGGTTATATCGATGCTGCCATGGGTACCGGCCGAGGCGCGCCAATCGCCGGCCGCCATTGTGATAGATGCCAATACCGGTGCCACCTTGCACGCTTCTGCGGCCGATGCGTCGCGATATCCCGCGTCGTTGACCAAGATGATGACAATCTACCTCATCTTCGAGGAAATGCGGGGCGGGCGCCTGAAATCGTCGACGCCGATCCGGTTTTCACCGCGTGCCGCCGCTCAACAGCCTTCGAAACTCGGGCTCAAGCCTGGTGAAACAATTACAGCCGGTGACGCCGTTAAGGCGTTGATTACCAAGTCTGCAAACGATGTTGCCGTCGCCGTGGCCGAACACATCGCCGGCAGCGAAACGGCGTTTGCCCGCCGAATGACGGCGAAGGCGCGACAATTGGGCATGCGCCGGACGGTGTTCCAGAACGCTTCCGGTCTGCCGGACCGCAAGCAGGTGACGACGGCGCGCGACATGGCCAGGCTCGGCCTGGCGCTGCAGGACAACTTTCCAAGACGCTATCGGATGTTTAAGCAGCGGCGGTTCGCCTACCGTGGCCGCAATTACAAGAACCACAATCGCCTGCTCGGTCGTTACGAGGGCACGGATGGCATCAAGACGGGCTATACCCGGGCGTCCGGCTTCAACATTACGACGAGTGTGCGGCGCGGCGCGAAACATGTCGTCGGTGTCGTCATCGGCCAGAAAACCGGACGGATTCGCGATGCAGTGATGCGCAAGCTGTTGACGAAAGCGCTGGCGAAAGCATCAGAGCAGCGCACACGTCGCCGCCGTGGAACGCCGATGCTGGTTGCGCAGCCGCGCCTGATGACCCGTCCGTCGCCCGTCGCCCGCCCCAGGCCGGCTGTTGCCAGAGCGCCGACACCGCGGCCGTTCATTCAGCGGCGCAGCCAAACGGTCGCAGTCAGGCCGAGCCGACGAACGTACGTCCAGCGGGCACAGGTTCGACCGCCTTCGACGTTTGGCGCGCAAGCCGCCCGCTTGAGTGGCAGTGCGACGCCTCAGTATGTTGCCCGACACATTGAAGCGCCGGCTCCCAACAATCCAGCGAGCAGACAAAGAGGCACCACGCACCAGGTCCAGATCGGTGCCTTTTTCTCCGAATCGGATGCCCAGGATGCCTTGGTCAAGGCGCAACGCCGGGCGGGACGTATCCTGAAAGGCTATCGACCGGTTTCGATCAGGGTTGCATCGAGTGCGCGGCCTCTGTTTCGCGCGCGTTTCGCCGGTTTTGACTCGCAGGCCGCAGCAGCAACTTGTGTTCAGCTGAAGCGGGTCCGGGTGGACTGCTTTGTAACACGGTCGAACTGAGCAAAGTCGGACTAGGTGCGGCATCTTTGGTCAGGTCGCAGAGCGTGCGGCACGCCTCGATTTGTTGTAGATGTGCGTGGCAGGTCGGGGATGCCGGGCACCCCGTGTTCAACAGCAGAGTAAATTCAGCGCTCGCAGATATGTTTTGCCAACAACGGAAACAACCTTGACCCATTTGAAAGTCATGCTCAGCGGCCTACTCGGCAGCGTTGTGCTCACGGCCCCAACCACGCTGGTGGCCGCACAGGCCGGGCTGGCGCCACATCGTGCGGTTTATGACATGTCGCTGGAGCGCAGCGGCGCAAGTGCCGGCATCAATGCGCTCACCGGACGTATGGTCTTCGAAATCAAGGGCGATGCCTGCGCCGGCTATCAGCAAAGCATGCGGTTTGTAACCGAGACGCTGGATCGCAATGGCAAGGCGTCGGTGACGGATCAGCGCTCGACCTTTTTCGAGTATGCCGATAAGCGCCGTTTCCGCTTTCGCACCGACCAATTCCGCAATGACCGGCTTACCGAAAAGACCAACGGGCAGGCGACACGCGACAAAGTTCAAAAGCGGTTGAAGGTTGACATCAAGAACCCAAAGAAAAAGGTGCTCAATATCAAGCGATCGGTCCTGTTTCCGGTCGAACACTCGATTCAGCTGCTCGAAGCGGCGAGGGCTGGCAAGAAATTTTTCACGGTTGATCTCTTCGACGGCTCGGACAAAGGCGAAAAAGTCTATGCCACGACGGCTGCCGTCGGGAATATGAAGCCGCCCGGCGTCAATGCCGAATTGTATAAGGCGCCAAGCGCGAAAAATCTCGACACGCTTGGTGCGTGGCCGGTCGCGCTCAGCTATTTCGAGGTGGACGGCAAACGCCGCGATGGCGTGCCCAATTACGAGTTGTCGTTCCTTTATTTCGAAAATGGCGTGTCGCGAAAACTGTTCATCGACTACGGCACGTTCTCGATGCGCGGCAAACTGGTCAAACTTGAGATGCTGCCGCAGAAGGCGTGCGACAAGTAGCGTGCAGAAGCTAGAAGCTACGCTTCCCAAAGCCAGGCGGCCCCGCGCACGCCGCCGGAGTCGCCCCAGACCGGCCGTCGAATGTCGACTGCTGGGCAATCGGTGAACAAGTGCGATGAAATGGCGTCGGGCAGCTCTCGGTAGAGATGGTCGAGATTGGACAATCCGCCGCCCAGCACGATGATATCCGGGTCAAATATGTTGATGACGTGCGCGAGTCCGCGGCCGAGGCGATCCGTGTGGCGCCGCAGCGTTTCAACGGCGACGCTGTCGCCATTGGTCGCTGCCACCGCGATCTCGGACCCGTTCCGGGGCACACCGGATCGGGCGGCGTAGTCGGCTTCCAGCGCAGGACCGGAAACCCACGCCTCCATACAACCTTGGCGACCGCACCAGCAGGCCGGACCCGGGGTTTCATCTGGAAGCGGCCAGGGCAGCGGGTTGTGCCCCCATTCACCGGCAATGCCAAGCGGACCGTCCAGCAGACGCCCGCCGATGGCGAGACCGCCGCCGCAGCCGGTCCCGAGAATGACACCAAACACAGCGTGCGCACCCGCGCCGGCGCCATCGCTGGCCTCCGACAGCGCAAAGCAGTTGGCATCGTTGGCAAGGCGCACTGGTCGGCCGAGATGCCTTTCGAGATCGGCTTTCAATGGCTGACCGTTGAGCCAGGTGGAATTGGCGTTCTGGACACGGCCAGTTGCGCGTATGATCGAACCGGGTATGCCAATGCCAATGTTCGGTTTGGGGTTGGACTTGGAGCTGGACTTGGGATCGGGTGGGGAAACGACTGGACCAAGCGCCTGCTCAAGCCGGTCGACGACGTCGCCGATGGTGCTGAGCGTCGCCGGGTAGTCGTCGCGTGGTGTTGCAACCCGAATCGGGCCGGCTGCGACTTGATTGGCGCCATCAAGCACGACCCCCTCGATCTTGGTGCCGCCGAGGTCGACACCGATGCGCATGTGCCCCGCCGCCGCCGTCATGTCGACGATTGTGGTCGCAGGCGGCCACCGTCGGTTGCCAGGTTGCTGTGCGCCGTAACGACATCTTGCGGTGCAAGACCGGCATTGGCGGCAAACGTTAACAACAGCGCTTCGTCCTGAACCAGCACCGTGAGCGCCGCGTCAAGTACTTCGCGCGAGCCGGCGTTGCGGCGCAGCTCTTCGGGAGAAAGGCCGGTTTCCGACAAAAAGCGCTCAAGTTGGCGCGGCTCGCCGAGCAGAAAGGTGAGCCCCTGCAATGCGATCGTCTCGGCCCGTTCGAGGCTGTCAGGGTTAGGGAATTGCACTGGCATTGTCTCAAACTGGTTCGCACCAGACCTTTTTTGCAGGCTTACCGAGTAACTTAAGCTGTTAGTTACTGCTTAGCCTGCAGAGTAAATTCCAGATGAAGCTCTCGAATCGCGGCATGCAGATGCGGATCGAAACGCGAACTGGTTATGCGATGACCGTCCAGGAGTCCACCGCCAACATCCGTCCCACGTCGCGCAAAACGTCGGGTGAGGAGAAGCGCGTGCTGATTGTTGAGGACAATGAACTCAACATGAAGCTGTTTCACGATCTTCTCGAGGCGCACGGCTACCGCACGATTCAGACGCGCAACGGCAAAGACGTATTGGAACTGGCGCGCGCGCATCGCCCGGACCTGGTGCTGATGGACATCCAACTGCCCGAGGTTTCCGGGCTGGAAGTCACGCGATGGCTCAAGGAAGATACTGAGCTGTGCACAATTCCAGTAATCGCGGTCACCGCTTACGCAATGAAGGGCGACGAGGAGCGCATCCGTCAGGGCGGGTGCGAGGCCTATATCTCAAAGCCGATTTCGGTGCTGGGCTTCATTGAGACGGTTCGGGATTTCATCGGTGAAGCCGCATAGAGCACGGGTGCGTCGGGCGGCAAGTAAAGTAGTGCGTGGAGTATTAAGCGAATGACCGCAAGGGTCCTCGTCGTTGACGATATCCTGGCAAACGTGAAGCTACTGGAAGCGCGTTTGCAGGCTGAATATTTTGAAGTGCTGACGGCTTACAGCGGCGCCGAAGCGCTGGAGATTTGTGCGCGCGAACGGGTTGATGTCGTTCTTCTCGATGTAATGATGCCAGGCATGGACGGGTTCGAAGCCTGCCGTCGACTGAAAGAAGATCCCGCAACGCAAGATGTGCCTGTCATTATGGTGACGGCACTTGATCAGCCTTCGGACAAATTGCAGGGCCTGGAAGCGGGCGCCGATGATTTTCTGACCAAGCCGGTCGATGAGATTGCGCTGATAACCCGCGTCAAGAATTTGGCGCGGCTGAAAATGCTGGATGACGAAATGGCGCTGCGGGCCGCGACATCCGATCAGATCGGCCTTGAACGCAGCGCAGCGAGCGTTCGCGCCCGTGAAACGAAGAGTGGACGGATCTTGCTGGTTGATGACAATCCGCGCTCTGTAAAGCGGATACTGGATCCGCTATCGCAGCATCATGATGCCTTCGTCGAGCGGGACATCCGGGCAGCGCTGGATTTGGTGACCAAGTTTAGTTTTGACCTCGTGATCGTCAGTCTCGGGATGTCGGAAGCGGACGGCCTGCGTCTTTGCAGCCAGATCCGCTCGGTTGAGCGCACGCGCCACCTGCCGTTGATCATCATGGTCGATCCCGGTGATGAAGCGCGTCTACTGCGCGGCCTTGATATGGGCGTCAATGACTATGTTATCCGTCCGGTCGACCGGCATGAGTTGCTGGCGCGCGTGCGCACGCAAATTCGGCGAAAACGCCATTCGGACTTTTTGCGCAACCGACTGGAAGAAAGCGTCGAGATGGCGGTTACCGATCCGCTGACCGGCCTTTTCAATCGACGCTACATGGAAACGCATCTCAATGGTCTGATGCAGGAAGCAAAGGCCGACGGCCGGGAACTGTCGGTCATGATGACGGACATCGATCATTTCAAGCGCGTCAACGATACCTATGGCCACGATGCCGGGGACACCGTCCTGCAGGACTTCGCCGCCCGCCTGCGTCGCCATACACGCGGTATCGATCTCGCCTGTCGGTTTGGTGGCGAGGAATTCATCGTGATCATGCCGGACACCGATTTGGAAACGGCACGCCACGTCGGCGAGCGCCTGCGTGAATGTATTGCGGAGGCGCCGTTCACGATCAACTCGCAAACAAACCTTCCGGTGACCGCGTGCGTCGGGCTGGCGACGTTGACCGGCCCGGATGACACCAGCGCCGCGTTGTTCAAGCGGGCGGATAACGCTCTGTATGCAGCTAAACGCTCCGGCCGCAACCGGGTGATGTCGGAAGCCGCATAGCGATAACCGCTCGCCGGCTCAACGTGATCAGTCGCCGGCGAGTCAGATGGGTCCGATCAGCTCGACGCAGATGCAAATAGGTGTTTATTGGATATGTGAGACAATGAACACGATGTCCGATCGCAGAACGAGTGGGATGAACGCGCCACGCTGCGAAACTCATGACAATTGGTGTGAAGTGTCCTTGATGCCTTTTCGGCAGACGTCAGATTTATAATTTCAATATGATTCAAGTGGTTGCAGAGGCGAGTAATCACGGTGTGTTGTCAAACACCGCATAGCGCATGACGAATCGCTACGTTTTTGCTTGTCAAGTCAAATTAGATCTGCATAACCTTCGTCTCGGAATAAGTCTGTCGCGGGCGGTGAAGTGCTAGATCACGCCCGCGACAGCTGTCAACCAAGTTGGAGGTCGACGCCCTCTTTGACTTCTGCTTGGTCTCAAGGGCCAGGGGAACAGGCTGCACAGATCTACCCCGCTACTGTGCAGTTTGCGTCTCCTGGCCATTCAATTTTTTGCACGCGTTTTCGTTGCGACCCGGCATGGGGCGCTAGAACCCGTGCAGCGGTGCCGGTTTTAAATCTTGTCTCATTGTTGCTTAACCGTCAGGCCATCACCAATATGTTGTGAGGTCCGTTCGGCGGACAGGGTAAACCCGGCGCGCGGGCAACCAACCCTATTACTTAATCTTCGCTTCCTTGAATTCTACGTGCTTACGCGCGACCGGATCGTACTTGCGCATGCTCATCTTCTCGGTCTGGTTACGCGGGTTCTTTTTCGTAACGTAAAAGAAACCGGTACCGGCCGTCGAAAGAAGTTTGATTTTCTGCGTTACTGGCTTGGCCATCTAGTCGTCCTGACGTTCGTGACTGACGCGGAATATGATGTCAGTTAGCTTGGCGGAATTTACAGGGTGCGCATCCTGTGTCAAGGCCGCGGCATGAGTAATTCGACGAAAGAAATATCCCATATCACGCAGATTCAGCAGACAGAAGGTCGCGACGGAATGTACCG
Organism: Hyphomicrobiaceae bacterium; assembly: GCA_049116495.1. GTDB lineage: Bacteria > Pseudomonadota > Alphaproteobacteria > Rhizobiales > Hyphomicrobiaceae > CAJQQK01. Next base: position 9,251 of record JAGDYV010000188.1, read on the forward strand.
TTGCGCTGATGGTAAAACGGTACCGGCGCAGCCATCGGACCGAGCGGGCCAGCCTTCAGGCGGTCGCCGAGATCTTCAATGATGACACGCGTAATTGGTGGTAAATCAAGATCTTCCGTCTCACTGATCGAGTACCACGTGATATCGCTTAGTTCATCGTCAAACTTGCCGGTCTGTGCCGCCACGACGTCGATTGACGCACAGAAAAACCGCGTGTCGTAGCGCCGGGGGCGACCGGGTGGCGTTATGGCGCGGGCAAACAAACTGAGGCCGGCGAGAGTGGGCTGGTAACCTTCCGAAAAGAACGGTTGCCATCCGGCCGGCGGCGGTTCTGGTGGCGCTGTGATCGGGCTGCCGATGACAACGCCGGTTTCCTCAAACGTCTCGCGGACCGCGGCAAGAGCCATTGAGCGCGCACGTGCTGCGCTTGGGTGGCCCTTCATCTCCAGCAGGACTTTGGCCAATTCACCGGAAGCAAGCTCGTCGGCGCTCGCCACGCTGCGATCATCGTCGTCGACGCGACCGCCCGGAAACACGACCTTGTTTGGCATAAACACCTGCGTCGCGCGGCGCTTGCCCATCAGCAGGCGTGGCTCATCTGACGTTGTGTCGACGAGCACCAAGGTGGCCGCGTCGCGGGGCCGCTGTGCCTTGGAGGAGGTGCCGGTGTCGCGGCTGTCATGGTTCGAGGGCGCCATGATGCCGCTAGTGTGAAACCGGCGGTTGCGTAGGCGTTTCCGGCGCCACGACGCTCTGGTCTTCGCCTCCAAAGCCGTGCATGCGCAGAGCCCATTGCAGCCCGACCAATGCCCCCTTGATGCGTGGCAGCAACAGCAGGCTGAAAATGATTACGAACGGCACCCATATCGCCGCGTGCATCCAGGCCGATGGCTTCATCGCCTGCTCCAAGGCGAGCACGCCACCAACAGCGAAATGCCCGACGATGAAAATCGTGAAATAGGGCGGCGCATCATCGGCGCGGTGATGATGCAGTGCCTGATTGCATTGGGCGCAGTGCTCGCGAACCTTGAGGTACCGAGCGAAAAGGCTGCCTTCGCCGCAACTTGGACAGCGGTGCAGCGCGCCGCGGTACATCGCAAGGCCGGTGCTGCGTGTCTCGGCGGGCGATTGAGCGTTGTTCAGTTGGATTGCCATGCCCCATAGGTCGCGCCTCGAGACGCCAACGTCAAGCGCACAATGGACGCGGCAAACCGATAAATGAGTGCTCAGGCAATGACTATGTAACCAGCGTTAACGCCGGCGGTGGCCGCGTCGACCGCGGGCGGGCCGTTTGTTGCGCCAGCCCTTGGCAAGTGAAATATGTCCGGTTTTGCCTTCGCTGAGCATTTCAAAGCGGAGCGCGCCGGCCATCGGCACGGCTTCCACCAAGCGCACATCGACAACGTCGCCCAGCCGATAGGCGCGGCCATGGCGATCGCCAACCAGGGCGTGCTGAGCCTCGACATAATGGTAGTAATCATCATCGAGAGACGAGGCCGGCACATAACCGTCGGCGCCCGTCTCGCTGAGGCGTACGAAAAGTCCAGACGACGTCATGCCGGATATGCGGGCGGAGAACTCGGCGCCGACATGCTCGGCCAGATAACCGGCGATCAAACGTTCTGTCGTCTCACGCTCTGCCGCCATCGTGCGCCGCTCGGTTTGCGAGATGGCTTCGGCGATGATCGTCAGCTCGGCTGATTGCTCGGACGTCAAACCGCCATCACCAAGCTTCAAGCCTTGAATCAACGCGCGGTGGACGAGCAAGTCGGCGTAACGGCGGATCGGCGAGGTGAAGTGCG
>JAGDYV010000189.1:0-2267 GCA_049116495.1 Hyphomicrobiaceae bacterium
AACGACCCAATGGAAGCTCACTACATCGGCTTCGCCATGTGGATCAAAGCTGTCGAGAAAGCCGGCACCACTGACCCCGACAAGGTGATTGATGCTCTCGTTGGTATTGAGGCGCCGAACTTGACCGGCGGTATCTCGAAAATGCTCCCGAACCATCACATCACCAAGCCGGTGTTGATCGGCGAGATTTTGGACGATGGCCAGTTTGATGTCGTGTGGAAGACCAAAGGCTTGGTTCCAGGAGATGCGTGGTCGGACTTCTTGCCAGGCTCCAAATCGCTAATCTCGGACTGGACCGGCAAGAATTGCGGCAACTTCAACAAGGCAACGGGCAAATGCGGCGCCTCCTAAAGAGCCGTTGATCAATCGAACAAGAGTACGTGAGGCTGCAAGCGGCCTCACGATAATAATATAGCGCAAAGCTCCACGGGGAACCGATGCACACTGCATCACGTTACATTGCTGGATTGATCCTGTTGTCGGGGCTTTTCGCTATTGTTACCGGCGCATCGGCCGATGAAGCGAAGTTGCGTGACGCGATCGAGTTGCTGGCCGCCAAATCCTACAGCAAGACGATTGAAGGCGCCGATGTCATCGCAGCATCCGGAGTTGATCACGCACCGGCAATTCTGACCGCACTGGCCAAACGCCGTGTCTACCTAAATTTCGAGACCAAGACGGCTGCATACCGAACGGGCAGAGCTTACTTCGATTTTCGGTCTGGCAAGCCGCTTCAAACCAGACCGGACGGCGCCAAGAGCGTGCGCGTCAACAACCGGGTTCGCAGCGCAATCAAAACGGCACTCGGAACCCTCGAGTTGCGAGCGAAGAATCCGGCACGACGGCTGTCGGCCGCCGCTGAAGTTTTTCGCGGCAAGAATACGGCCGTGCTGCCCGCACTCACAAAACTCATAGATACAGAATCCGACCCGGCGGTAAAGCAATCCTTCATCGAGACACGTGCCGCGCTCGTCTTGGCTGAAACCAAGAGTTCGAAGCCGGACAAGTTGGCCGCAATCATCACGCTGAAAGAGCGTGGCAAGCAAGATGCACTCGTCGCACTTAAGGCAGCAGCCAAGGACGCTGATCCTGAGATCGCGGCTGAGGCTGGCGCGGCAGTCAAGTCAATTGAGGCTTGGCTGGCAATGGCAGCCAATCTGCAAAATGTCTGGTACGGCCTCTCGCTCGGCTCCGTGCTTTTGCTCGCTGCCATCGGTCTCGCTATCACGTTCGGCGTCATGGGCGTCATCAATATGGCGCATGGCGAGATGGTTATGCTTGGCGCCTACACGACGTTCGTTGTGCAAGAGGTTTTTCGTGCTTACGCTCCGGAAGCCTTCGACCTCTCCTTGGCTGTCGCCATCCCATTGGCATTTGCGGTTGCAGGACTTGTGGGCATTGCCATTGAACGCGGCATCATACGCTTTCTCTATGGCCGGCCACTCGAAACATTGCTTGCGACTTGGGGCGTCAGTCTCTTCCTGCAACAAACAGTGCGCACCATTTTCGGACCAACCAACCGAGAGGTCGGTGCGCCATCGTACATGTCGGGTGGGTTCGAATTTTTGGGTCTCGCAATCACCTACAACCGGCTTTGGATCATTGTTTTCACGTTGGTTGTGTTTGCGGTGCTCCTGGCCGTCCTGCGCTACACGCCGCTAGGTTTGCAAATGCGCGCCGTTACGCAGAATCGGCGGATGGCTGCCTCGATGGGCATCCGTACCGGCTACGTCGACGCCATGACGTTCGGCCTCGGCTCAGGCATCGCCGGCATCGCCGGTGTCGCACTCAGTCAGATCGACAACGTATCGCCGAACCTCGGGCAGAATTATATCATCGACAGTTTTATGGTGGTTGTCTTCGGCGGTGTTGGAAACCTTTGGGGCACGTTCGTCTCAGCCCTGGCACTTGGCGTGACCAACAAGTTCCTTGAGCCGTGGGCGGGGGCGGTGCTGGCCAAAATCGTAATTCTGGTTCTCCTGATCCTGTTCATTCAGAAGCGGCCGCGCGGACTGTTCGCGCTAAAAGGACGGGCGGTCGAAGCATGATCACAAGACATCTCGCCAGCCTCAGCGATACCGGCAGCCGCATCTTTCTTGGGGCCCTTCTCCTTGTCGCGCTCTATGTCTCCATCGGCAACTTGTTGATGCCGGAAGACAGCTTGTTTCACGTGCCAACGCACGTTGTGGCTCTGACCGGCAAATACCTCTGCTATGCGATCCTTGCCGTCGCGTTGGACCTGGTTTGGGGCTATTGCGGCATTCTTT
>JAGDYV010000190.1:0-28427 GCA_049116495.1 Hyphomicrobiaceae bacterium
GGCAACGCCTTTGTGGCCGAAGCCAAGCGGCAACTGTTTGGTCGTGTTGGCATCGATCTGTTTGCTGGTCCGACCGAGACCATGGTTATTGCCGATGAAACCGTGGACGCCGAAATGTGCGCCACCGACCTGCTAGGGCAGGCAGAGCATGGCTACAATTCGCCAGCAGTGCTGGTGACAAACTCGCGGAAACTGGCGGAGGAAACCCTGTCAGAGATCGACCGTCTTTTGAAAATCCTTCCCACAGCCGACACCGCCCGGGTCAGCTGGGAGGACTATGGCGAGGTTATCGTTTGCGACACCTATGATGAGATGCTTGCGGTTGCTGACGATATCGCGTCTGAGCATGTTCAGGTCATGACCGATCGCGATGACTGGTTCCTGGAACACATGACCGGCTACGGCGCCCTGTTCCTCGGGCCCCGCACCAACGTGGCCTATGGCGACAAGGTGATCGGCACCAACCATACGCTGCCCACACAGAAGGCCGGCCGCTATACGGGCGGGCTATGGGTCGGCAAGTTCCTCAAGACGCACACCTACCAACGTGTCCTGACCGACGAAGCATCCGCAATGGTCGGCGAATACTGTTCGCGGCTGTGCGCACTTGAAGGCTTTACGGGCCATGGCGAGCAGGCCAACCTGCGCGTGCGCCGCTATGGTGGGCGCAACATTCCCTATGGCGGCGTGGCGGACTAGCCTTGGAAGACTTAGGAGATGACGATGGCTGAACCAGCGTTCAAATATCCTCCAGACGGCTTCTACGAGATGACCGCAAAGGAGTTCCTGAACCGGCCTGACGACACTGACGGCACAAAATACGAACTGGTTGACGGTCAATTGCGCGCGATGTCACCTGCGGGCGCGCGTCATGGCGCGATCCAAGCAACGATGGCACTCGTTTTCGGCAATCATCTTGCTGCTACGGGTGCGAAATGTGTCGTTGTGAACGAGCCGATCGTAGAGGTTCGCGTCCGTGCGAATTATAACCGCCGTGCACCAGATTTGGGCGTGACATGCAGCCCCATCACGGGTGACGTCGAAATACCGGACCCGATATTGCTGATCGAGATTCTCTCCAAGAGTAACTGGAAGCAAACCATCGATAACATCTGGACCTACACGACCATTCCGTCGGTTCAAGAACTGCTCATCGTCAGCTCTATGGGCGTTGAAGCCCAACTGCTGCGACGGCAGAAAGACGGAGCTTGGCCGGCCGATCTGATGCGAATTGATGAATCCGACGACGTGACTCTGTCGTCGATAGGACTAACGGTGCCGCTGAAAGCGTTCTACGCGCAATCCGGGCTGCTATAGCTCCACACCTACAAAACCGAAAGCCCCACCATGGATCTTCCCCAAACACCTTCCTTCCGCCTTGACGGACGCCGCGCGCTGGTCACCGGCGCCTCGTCCGGTCTCGGCCTCGCATGTGCCGCGGCGTTGGCCGAATCGGGCGCCCACGTCATCCTTGCTGCGCGCGGGCGCGACAAACTTGAAGCCGCCGCAGACGCCATCGCTGAAGCCGGCGGGTCGACCGAGGCACTGGTCATGGACGTTGCCGACATCGACGGCATGCGCGCCAAGCTGCAACCGCTCGGCGGCCTCGACGTGCTGATCAACTCGGCGGGGATCGCGCGTCATACCTCGGCGCTTGAGACGACGCCTGAAGATTACGACGCCGTCACCGATATCAACGTCAAGGGCGCCTACTTCCTCTCGGTCGGCGTCGCGCACGGTATGATCAACGCCGGCATCAAAGGCTCGATTATCAACGTCTCGTCACAGATGGGACACATCGGCGGCATCGAACGCGGCGTCTACTGCGCCACCAAGCATGCTGTCGAAGGCTTCACCAAGGCGCTGGCGATCGAGTTCGGGCCGAAAGGTATCCGCGTCAACACGCTGGCGCCGACATTCATCCGCACACCGCTGGCCGAGCAAACGCTGGCCAATCCGGAGCGCAAGGCGTGGGTCGAGTCCAAGATCAAGCTCGGGCGCATCGGCGAGCTATCCGACATCATGGGCCCTGCCGTGTTCCTCGCCAGCGACGCCTCAGCGCTGATTACCGGCACGTCGCTGCTGGTCGATGGTGGCTGGACCGCCGGCTGATATCCACGGCTCTATCGTCCGCAAAAACAATACTGGAGTGTGCGCGTTGATCGGATCGGAAACCTTTTATCGCGATCTCACGCCTGCAACCTCGTTCGCTCAGGCCTCTGAATTGCAGTACTACCAGCGTATTCCGGATGACTGGACAGTACTGATTGGCGACATTCGCGGTTCAACGGCGGCGATCAAGTCCGGTCAATACAAATCCGTCAATATGGTCGGAGCGGCTGTCATCATTGCGGTGCTCAACGCCTGTCCGGACATCGACATCCCGTTCGTGTTCGGCGGTGACGGCGGCACGCTCGTCGTGCCCCCCGCCGCCCGTGATGCCGCCCGTGACGCGCTGGCACGTCTCCAGGTGCACGCCAAATCGATGTTCGACCTCGAACTGAGGACCGGCGCGGTTACTGTCGCGGCGCTGCGCGCAGGCGGTCACGATCTTGGCGTGTTGAAGCTGCGCCTCAGCGAAGGCAACCATCTCGCGATGTTTGCCGGCGGCGGTCTTGCCTATGCTGATGACTGGCTGAAAGCGGCACGGCCGGGTGATGCGATCTTGATTGAACCGAGCAACGATAAGGACTTGCCTGAGCTCGAAGGCCTGTCGTGCCGCTGGCAACCGCTGCAATCGCAGAACGGCATGATCCTGACCATCATCTCAGCCGGTACGGACCCGACGCCACATGGCGAGCGAACGCATTTCCACAATGTCACTCAGGCGCTCGTCGGCATTCTTGGCGCGCCCCTTGAGCTCTCCGCTCCCGTCAGTGACCAGACGCTCAAATTTCGCTGGCCACCGGCCGGACTTGATGTCGAGACGCGCGCTACCGCCGGCACCAAGTGGCGGTTCCGCCGTAAACTGGAAATTCTGCTGCAATCGTTCATACAGGGTACGCTTGAGTTCTTTAACGGCAGTGCCGGCTACTATGACGCGCGCAAGTATCGCGAGGAGATGCGCCACAATACAGACTTCGAGAAATACGACGGCATGTTGCGCCTCGTACTCGACGTGACTGTTGAGCAAGCTGCGCAAATCGACATCTATCTCCATGGCGAATACACCGCGGGACGGCTAAACTACGGTGTGCACAGCGCCAAGGAAGCGCTTATGACATGTGTGATCTTCAGTCTTCAGGAAAGCCGCCACGTTCATTTCATTGATGGTGCGAACGGTGGCTTTGCGCTCGCCGCCATGGATCTCAAGGCGCAACTGGCGAGCCGGACCGCGATGTTGCCTTACGCATGACGCAACCGACATTCTTCACGATGCTCGCGAACCTTGAGCCCGCGCATCTGTCAGCCGGAATTGCGCTGCTTGCGGCATTTCTGTTCGCGCTCTCAGCACATGTCCAGAACATGGCGCCGAAAGGCACCAGCACGCAATTCGGCACCCTTGTGCTGATCGCGACGCAGGCCACATTTTATTTGGCGGCCGGTTTTTTTATCGTCAAACTGGAGTATTGGTTTACGACCGCTGCGCTGTTGTTTGCCGCCTCCGGTTTGTTGCGGCCGACGTTGTCGATCACGCTGTGGGTGGAAGGTATCAAGCGCCTCGGCCCGACTTTGAATGCGGCGCTGACGTCGATTGGCCCATTCTTTGCCGCGTTGTTCGGAATCCTGTTGCTGGGTGAGCAGTTGACGCCCATGATTGCTGCCGGCATTGCGTTTGTGGTCGCCGGCGCTATGCTCCCGGTTCTGCGCACGAGCGGCATTGCCTACGGTTTTCCCATGTGGGCGCTGCTCTTGCCGCTTGGTGCTGCGGCGCTGAGAAACGTCGCCCATGCCATCACCAAAATCGGTTTTGACGAAGTCCCAAGCCCACTGTTTGCGGCGATGGTTGGCACCTGCGTGTCGTTGATCCTGGTCGGCACGCGGTTCATAGAAACCCGCCAAACCATCGAAGGGCGCCTGGCGGATTATCGCTTCTACTTCTACTCCGGCATCGTCACCACCTTCGCCGTCTACCTGCTCAATCAAGCCCTACAAATGGGCCAGGTCATCACTGTCGCACCGATTGTCGCGAGTTCGCCCGTTTTTGCCGCCTTGCTTGGTTATTTCGTTTTCGGGCGCGAAACGCTCACCTGGCGTACAATGCTGACGATCGCGCTGGTTGTGCCCGGCGTGGTGTTGATCGTGCTCTCGTCTGCCTGAACCCGGCACTGCAATAGGTCCGACGCTTCAATTTCGACGATTTCGGCGCGTATGTTATGAAATAGTTTTCGCGTAAGGACCAATACGATGCTCGGCGGTAGACCGCGTGAAGAATTGTTGGCGGAGTATATCGCCGACCATCAGAACCCGATCAACAAGCGCATGCATATGTTTGGCATTCCGGCTGTGCTGCTTGCCGTTCTGCTATGGCTGGCGGCACCGTTCGTGGCCGGTGCCTGGCTTTGGGCGCTCATCCTGACACCGATCGGGATTGCGCTGCAACTGATCGGTCACCGGTTCGAAGGCAAGCCGCCAAGCGCCCAATCGGATTGGCGTTTTCTGCTTATCGGTCTCGGCTGGTGGGTGCGATATGTGTTCGGCAAGGTCTGAACCGTCGTGTCGCTCATTCAGCGTCTTCTGGCCGTCCCAACAACCGGTCCGGCGCAAATCGTGACAGGCTCATTGCCAACGGCCTGCCATAGAGCGTCATCGGGTGCACACCGCTTGGTTTCGTGATTTCCAAGGCGGTGCCGTATCGCATCAATTCGCGGCGCACCCCCATCAAGGCGATCGCATCCCACGGAATGAAAAGCGCCTTGTGGGCAAAACGAAACAGCAGCATCGGCCGGATGCGTATGCCTTCGTCAGATACCGAAACCGTCAAGCAATTGTTGTAGGTTGAGATGAAGTTGCATTTACCGCTGGTCCAATCAAACGTTTCTCCGGCGGGCGGACGGTCCGTGGCAAATGTCTCTGCCAGGCTCGCCCAGCCGCCAAGCTGCGCAACCAGCCAGAAGCACAGCAACCAGAAGGCGATAAACGTCACGGCGACTACGATGACCGCGCCTGCAGTCCCCAAGGTCTCAATCATGCCAGTATTTGGTCCATGCCGGTTGCATCAGAAAACTAATCAACGCGCTGAACCACTTTCAGGATTTCGCGCGTACGATGAACCCGATCGCCCCATGTCTCGCTGAACTCGGCAATCAGCTCTTTGATCGCCTCACTCTCAAGGATAGCGACCGCATCCGCCTCGCTGGCGAATTCGTAATAGGCATGGTGGATGCCCGGGTTGATGCTGCTCCAGCACCGCCAGGCCCGGACAATGCCAAACGCCTCTTTGGCTTCGGGCATATGTTTGGTCTGATACCACGCGTCGAACTTCGGATAATCAGCCTCATCACGCACTTCGGCTCGGACCAGCAGGCAGGCAGGCGATTGCATAATATACTCTCCTCGGTTCGGTCAGGACGCGGGCGATGGCTCCATCCATCAGGATCATACGCGCCCAATTAGCCTGCGGCCCGCAACTGGCGCAATCCCAATCACGATCATCGCGGCCATGCCGGCAACAAGGCGCGGCAACTGTCATGCAGGAACCCGACTTGCCAGTCGGCACATCTCGACGCAGATCAATGCTCTCAGGTTGCATATCAACGCTTGCAATGCCGGTGGCTGAGCGCCATCTACTGGCCATCCCCGCAGTGCTCGACTAAGATTGGGCGGAACCATCTCGAAGGACCAATCACCCATGAGGTCATCTGAATTGCGACCGCAACCGGAAGATTTTGATTTTGATCTGAAAAAAGCGCTGCGGTCCGTTGTCAGCGTCACGACGCAAATTCCGGAAGATGCCATGACCGCCGACATTCTCGGCACCGAACGCATGGGAAACGGCGTCGTGATCCGTGACAATATCGTCCTGACCATCGGCTATCTGGTGACGGAAGCAGAGACCGTCTGGCTGACCAGCGGCGAGGTGACAACGCAAGGGCACGTTCTCGGTTATGATCAGGCCACCGGCTTCGGCCTCATCCAGGCCCTTGGCCAGCTCAACCTGCCGACATTGCCGCTCGGCGATTCCGACGCGACCAAGATCGGCGATTCCGTTGTCATTGCAGGCGCCGGCGGCATCGATCATGCAGTTGCAGCGCACATTGTCGCCAAGCAGGAGTTCGCGGGATACTGGGAGTATCTGCTCGACGAGGCGCTGTTTACGGCACCGGCGCATCCGCACTGGGGCGGCACGGCGTTAATCGACAGCAGCGGCGCGCTGCTCGGTATCGGCTCCCTCCAGGTCGAGCACTCGGATCCGGACGGAGACAACTTCGATCTGAACATGGTGGTCCCGATCAACCTGTTGAAACCGATCCTCGAAGACGTCCTCAAGATCGGTCGTGCTGATCGTCCACCACGGCCCTGGCTTGGCCTCTACACGGCAGAAATCGACGGCCAGATTGTTGTTGCCGGCATCGCATCGGACGGCCCCAGCGACAACACGGAACTCGAGGTCGGCGACATCGTGATTGGCGTCGGGAACAAGGAAGTGCACGACCTCGCCGCGTTCTTCCGTGCCGTCTGGGCACTCGGTCCAGCTGGCGTGGAGGTGCCGCTCGACATCCATCGCGAAGGTGCCGCCTTCGAGGTGACCGTACAATCCGTCGACCGAACCAATCAACTCAAGGGGCCGGTGGTCCATTAGACCATCAGCCGTTCGAGGGCACTCACGGCAACGTGACCGTCGCGACCAGCGGCAGATGATCCGATCCGGCCGGGCGGCCGGCAGCGACACCTGACAGCTGCAAACCCGGACTGACGAAGATGTGGTCAATACCGATCTGTGGTGCCGGCAGCGGCGCGGTTGGCCACGTCGGAATCAGGTGCCCCATGTGTACCAACCCGGATTTCCGCCGGAAATTGTCGAATGCATTGGCCCATAGCGTCGTATTGAGATCGCCCGCGACAACAACCGGCCCCCGTATCCGGCGTACGCGCTCAGCCAAATGGTCGAGTTCGCGATAGTTGGCGCGCGGGCCGTGGTTGGGGCTCAGGATATGGACGCCAAACACGGTGACGCTGCGATCCCCGACGCTGACTTTGGCAGAGACCAATCTCGGGCCCGCGTCGTCATGCGGCAGGACCACCTCGAAACGACGCACCGGCAAGCGCGAGAACAATCCAATCGCACAATTCCAATTCGTCTCGCAGGTACGGAAATGCGGGTAGCCGGCCGCAAGACGCCGCCGCAGCGCTTTTTTATTGGGGCCGAACTCGATCAGCACAACAACGTCGGCGTCGTGGCGCTCGACCTCCGTTGAGATCGCGGCGATGTCCGTGTTCAGATTGAGCGTGTTGAACATGAGAACCTTGAAGCGGCTGCGATGGGCTCTCGTGTGATCAGCCTGAGGCGACGCAAGCGCCGCTGCCGCGTGCGGTACGCGCAGATCATTGCCGTACCAGGCGGCCATGATCACAGGCAACAGACAGGCCAGCACACCGCCTGCCGCCAATATCGAATAGGCTCGCCGTGCAACGAAACTGGCGATCACCGCCATGATCGCAACGACCAACCAGTGCACCGTGAAATGCGCCAAGAAATCGAATGCCGGCGAATACATGCCGAGATAGCCCAGAAGAAATGCGGCAAGCGCGGCGCTGCCCACCAAGAGCGGCAGGACGTGACGCGACAGCGCGATGGCGAGGACGGCATGCATGGGCGGTTCGGGTTATCTCAGTATTGACGACAATCGTCGGATTGAGCCCCTTAAAACGCCTGGAAACGGTTTATTTTCCGTCAATTCGGCAAAGATCGGGCCGTGACGGGCTGAAAACGGATATCAAATCGATCTCGAATTTGACGGTCGACATCCGGCGCGATCAGGCTGGCGGCCTCGGCCAATATCCGGTTCTTACGCGCGGTGGCGCTGGCGACAAGATCCGGGCGGCCGACCTCAAGCCATTCCTTCGGGCTGGTTCGATCAGCCAGCGCTGGATAAACGTACTCGGTTTGCATAACGCTCAGCGTCTGGTGGTGGCCAAGATAATGTCCCGGCCCATCAAGGCAGACCTCCCGGATCGCATCGATGCAGACGCTATCCTCGGTCACCTCGATGCCGCGCACGCAGCGCTGCACTTGGCCGAGCATGTCATCACCCAGCACCAGCGATTCAAATGAGAAGCCGAGCAGTGAGGCATGCATCCCGACCGACTCGTAGACCATGTTGAGACCGGACAGGCCGGCCATGACGTTGGAGATCGCCTGCTCCCAGCCGGCCTGCATATCCGGCAACTTGGCATCTGCCATGCCCGCCGCAGCACCGCCCGGCAAACCATAAAAGTGATGCATCTGCGCGCAACCTGCCGACAGCAACGCCTGCTCGCCTGAGCCACCGGTCATCGCACCGGAACGTAGATCGGATACGAACGGCCAGGTACCAAAAATCGCTGGATGTCCCGGCACCATGGCGTTGACGTAGACGACACCCGCGAGGCATTCGGCAACCGCTTGGACAATCGCAGTTGCCAGCGGTGCCGGCGCCGTCGCGCCGGCCTGCCCGGCGGAAAGCAACAACACCGGCATACCGCCACGAATGCACGCCTCCATCATCACGCAGCTCTCGTCGGCAAATGTCAGCGGCGGCACAACAAAACAGTTTGTATTCGAAACAAACGGGCGCGCGCGCCACTCCGCTTCACCACCGGCAATCGTGTGCAGCAGTTCGAGGCAGCCATCGACATGCGATGCTTCACAAAAGCTGGTGCCGATATGCTTGGCAGTGCCAACACAGCTCGCGTACAGCGTGTTGATATCCAACAGGTAATTGTCTTCGATGTCGCGGCAGACAATCGGGCGTTGAAAAAAGTGCACATTGTCGAGCGCCTGCGTCAGGACGGCCGCATCGTAGAGGTCTTGTACGGTCGACTCGCGATAGGCGCGGCCTTCGACGTCGACGATGTGAACGGCGGCACCCGCCGTACCGAAATGCACCCGGCGGCCCGACAAATCGAGATCGAAGCGTGGATCGCGACCGCACAAGGTCAGGTTGCGGGCCGCGACGGCCAGCATGTCCTCGACCAGACCGCGCGGAAAACGCAATCGCCCATCGTCGCCCAGCACGGCGCCGGCACGTGTCATCATCTCGACACCCGACGGCGGCGCATTAGCGAAGCCGATCGTTTCGAGCACATCAAGCGCTGCATTGTGAATCTGCCCGACACCGGCATCACTCAACGGGCGATAAGTGCCGCCCTCAAGACCGGCTCGGATGGGACGGAGATGTTCGGCGAGTGGGGCTGCGCGCATTGCCCGGCGCGCTTCGCGACCACCGCTCCGACGCCTAACCTTGACTTCCGCCATGCTGCCTCGCTGATCGCCAGAGCAAAACCTCCAGACAACCAAGCCATACTTTCACGCAGCAGTGCTAACAGAAAGGCGCCGCGGAATGTTCCCGCGACGCCAAAATCAATCAACGATAAAAGCAACCGATCAGAGCTACGTGTTGTCACCCAGCACGCTCTTCATGAATTGTTGCGTGCTGCTTTGCGAGTGCGAAGAATACGACCCGCCACCGGACGACGATACCGCGCTCGTGCTGTAGCGCCGCCACGTGGCGACAACCTTCGCGCCGACACGGACACGATTGTAAAGCTCCGCAACATGCGAGTTGTGCATGCGGATGCAGCCTTTCGATACGTTCTTGCCGATCGTCCAGGGCGCGTCCGTTCCGTGAATACGATACAGGGTGCTGCCAAGATAAAGGGCGCGTTTGCCAAGTGGATTGCGTGGATGTCCGCCCGGCACGACGCTCGGCAGGTTCGGGTTCTCGCGGCGCATGCTCGCTGTCGGGGTCCATGTTGGATTGACCTGCTTGCGACTGACGCGCAGCGTACCCTGCCAACGGCTCTGCGGGCGCGGCACGGCGATCGGATAGCTGACGGCGCGTCCGCGCGCGACAATGTGATAGAGGCGGCGATCGCCAAAACTGACGATGATCTGACCTGGTGCGTAGCGCTTGCTGAAGCTGACCGTCTGCGTATCATAAACGGAAGCACCGCCACCGCTCCAGAATTGGGCGTGCGCATCGCGCGGTGCCGTTACGCCAAACGTCATGACGGCCAAGGCCGCAATCGCTGAATAAACTGTTAGTGGCTTCATCTTGTTCTCCGGTTGCAGCATCTGCCGATGCCGCAGTTTTACTTCATCGCGCGCACCACATCCCCCTCCGGGACGGGCTGCGTGAGCCGTTGCGGCAATCTCGCAACCGCTCGATCCGGCTTCACAATTCGCCGAGTTGTCCGTTCCGCCGAAACATCGGCCACCACACGCAACTAACGACTCTGTTTGCAAACCTTCCGCCGTATGATTGCACTCATTCCATAACCAATAGTTCACGTCGCTGCCAATTCGGGATTTCCGCAGCCAATTCACCGTGATGTGGCAACTGTGCGACAGTTTTCAGCCCACAGTGTTTATCCATGGCAACAGCTCCGCCCAATACGCGTTTAAACACTCACGAACCTGTGATCAATTGCCTGTCCGAGCAGGCAGTGATGTGTCGCTTCTGCGATTTAACCCCCTGGTGTGCGCAATCCAGCTGCAGCTTTGCGGGCCAATGTCGCTTGCGCCCGTGCCATGTCGGCGCACAAACCGGTGTAACCTGCCGGGTCCAACATCGATTCGATGGCTTCCGGCGACAATTCGGCGGTAAGTTTCGGTGCTTTTCCAAGTGCTTGCGTGAACGACACCGTGCCGGCCAGCACCTCTTCAATCGCGTCATAAACGACATCGTGCGCCTCTTGCCGGCCAAGCGCCTTGCCGAGTTCCATCATGATCGCTTCCGAGAGAATCATGCCACCGGTCAGATCGAGGTTTGCGCGCATGCGCTCGGGAAACAGCTCCAGTCCGGAAAAAACCGCGTTGAGCCGGGCCAGGCAGTCGCCGATATGGATGCAAGCGGGGCCGAGCGCTGCGCGCATCACCACGGTCGTCATCCGGTTGGCCTCGTGCTCGGTCATCATGGCGTCGAGTGCCAACGGCACGAGCGCACGCACCTGGGCGGCGCCGGCCATAATATCCTGACACAGGATCGGGTTGCGCTTTTGCGGCATGGTCGACGAACCAACCGTGCCCGGTGGCACCGGCTCGCTCGCCTCGGCGAACTCCTGCTTCATAAGGGTATAGATCTCGTTGCCGATCTTGGCCGCAGTACCGGCCATCAACCCAAGCGTCGTGACGTACTCCGCTTCGCGGTCGCGGTGGGTACGCGAGGGCACCGGCATCGGCTTCAGGTTGAATATCCGCGCGAGGCCGGCCTGCACCGCCGGCCCGTCAGCGCCGAGCGATGCAAAGGTGCCGGCCGCACCGCCGAGCATCGCGACGAACACACGCTCTTCCAGTCCCCGCAAGCGCTCGACATGGCGCAACAGTTCGTCGATCCAGGTCGCCACCTTGTAGCCAAACGTGATCGGAACGGCGTGCTGCCCATGTGTGCGCCCCGGCATCGCCATGTCGGCGCTTCTATCCGCGATATCGGCGAGATGTCCGAGCAATTGGCCAAGCTGACCAAGCAGAATGCCGTGCGCCTTGCTCAACAGAATATTGTCGCCGGTCTCTAAGATGTTCTGGGTGGTCGCGCCCCAGTGCACGTAGCCACCGGCCTCCTCGCCGCAGATCCGCGACAACTCCCAGACGACAGGCACCAGCGGATGCCCGGTCTTGGCCAACCCGTTGCGAATCGCGGCGTCGTCGAGCAGTTCAAGCCGGGCACATTCCGCAATCCGCTCGGCCGCAGCCTGTGGAACGATACCCAGTTCCGCCTGCGCCTTGGCGAGCGCCGCCTCGACATCGAGCCACGATTGCCAACGTGCCGCCTCCTCGAACAGCGGGCGCAGGCCCGGATCTTCAAAACGCGCGGCTGATGGCTGCAAGCTCATGGTGATACCTCATCGGTTGATTGCAGCGACGACGCTATCGGCTGCGTCCGGATTGGCAAGGTTGCGCGGGCCATATTCGAGAGATGATGGACCGACAACTGGTGCGGCAAGATGCGCGATGCATTCCAAACGGCACCACGCCTGCCGGTTAGCCCACATATCTCGGGATGCGGTCGGCACGCTGATCGAATGTTCTGAGCGTCACATCGGGTGCACGTCACGGGTGAGGATGAACCTCACTGGCAGACAAAAAAATCGATCCAGAAAATAAAGGTTTGACATCAAACATCGTCGTTACTTACTAGTTGGTAAGGAGATGTTTTTGACAGAAGAGAGATGTACTGTGATTGAGAGGAGCAACCCGGGTGCAGACCTCGCCATAGAAGACGCCTTACAGTTGCTGGACAATCTTCGCGGCGATCTGAGAGTGGCATTGGCGAATAACAAGACAGATTTGGCCATGTCATTGCTGGAAGAAATCGAGCTTGCTGCAGCCACCCTTGACGATCTCGTCAACGAGAAACATGGCGAGGTAGAGCAAGTACGCGCCGAGCCTAAATGTAACGTGTGACGGCAAGTCCAACTTCGGCGCACATCAGACTATTCGACCGGTCGTCTTTCCGCCCATCAAACTGCAGATTTGGTCGCATATTGCTTGAGCAACGCCTGTCCGGTCGGTCCCAGCGCTCGAAAATCCTTCTTCGCCTTGGCGATCATAAGTGCACCCTGCATCGTTGCGAGTATCATTTTCGCCTGCACCTCACTTGGCCCTGCGAAATCGAACTCGCCATCCAAGCGACCGTTCTCCAAGACCTTGGCAAGCCAGGCTGTGTGACCGTCAAAGAACGTCTCAAGCGCTGCCTGCATCGCAGGCGCGAGTGTTTCATGTTCTGCGGCCATCAACCCACAGAGGCACATTTTGTTTTCGCCAAGCGCTGCGTCGTAGACGTCGACGTATGCCGCAAGGCGGCTCAAATTGTCCGATTTCGATGCGCTAATCGCATCAAGGTGTTCCATCACCACCTCGGTGAAGCGATTGATCAGCGCAAGACCAAGGTCGGCTTTGGTTGCGAAGTGATGATGCAGCGCAGCCTTCGAAACACCAAGAATGCTCGCGACGTCCGCATAACTGAAGCCGTTATAGCCGCGGCTGCGCACGATATCTTCTGCCGTATCCAGAATGCGTTGCTGCATGGTAAAATTGAGTAACTCGAAGCGTTGGCTGGCCATTCAATTCAAGACCTGCGCTTTGCTATCATACATTCCAGGCTCAATCGAGCCTCTCGATGGCGCCCCGTCCGCCACGCGACCAGTAGCGGCGCAGGACCACGCACCAAAAAACGCTTCGCGAACGACCCATCAAAACTTATCCACGCTCCTGATGGCTGCGCTATACTTTATCGTATCCCGTCCAATCAGGGGCCGCTGACCGGTGGCGACTTTCGGTGGGGGCGGGCATGCAGGTCACGCGTCGGCGCAACGTACGCCCGGCGTTAAAAGTGACGCCCTGCCGTCCTGCCTGTGGTGCAAGTCCCAGGTGCCCGCAGCTTAAAAGAGGCGTGACTCAGCGATAAATCCTGCACGGGGCGACAGCGCGTCGCTTAAAAACTAAATCAGATGCGGTCGCGTTGTCGCCCCGTACCTCTGAAATCTGCGCATGGCCCGGCGCCAAATAACAATCGATATGTTGTATCGACCACAATTGGCGATTGCCGGTCACTACGCGTCACGCGGCTGCGGACTTCAATGGCAGCGCGATACACTCGTTCATCAGGCGCGCGCGCTCGGCACTCGATACTTCGCGAACGGCCGCCATCTGCGTTGCAACCCGCATCGCTTCTCGCGTCGCGCCGAGATCGGCGATGCCCTTGCCGGCAATATCGTAAGCGGTGCCGTGCGCCGGCGTACACACCGGGAAGTCATAGCCGCCGATCAGCGTTACGCCGAGTTCAAAGCCCATCAGCTTCATCGCGATCTGACCCTGGTCGTGATACATCGTCTGGACCACATCGTAGTCGCCACGCTTGGCGCGCAAGAACACGGTATCAGAAGGGAACGGGCCGTCGCAGACAATGCCTTCCGCGCGTGCCGCCTCGATCGCCGGTACGATCTCGGCATCGTCCTCATGCCCGAAATTGCCGCCATCACCGGCGTGCGGGTTGAGCGCTGCGACCGCAATCCGCGGCGCGTCAAAGCCAACCTTCTTCATGCTGTCATTGGTCAGCCGAATGCCGGCCAGCACCCTCTCCTTGGTGATCAGTGCGGCGACACCCGACAGCGGCACATGACTGGTTACCCGCGCGTTCCACAGGTTGGGCAGGATATTGAACTCGCGGCCACCGGTGGTCGATCCGGTTTCCTGCGTGATGATCTCGATCTCGTCAACGTAGGTTGGATAGGAAAGCCGCATCGCGTGTTTGTTGAACGGCGTAAACGTTGCTGCGTCGGCGGCCCCTTTCGCCCCCATGCGCAGCACTGTGCGGAAATTCGCCATTGCGAAATCACCGCCGGCGACCGAACTCTGCCCGCGCGTAACGCCGGCCTCATCGAGATGGCCGAGATCGGCAACGACGGCTCCCTGCGACAGGTCGATATCTTTATCGCCCCGCTTCCATGTCGGCAGATCAAGCGCCACGCCGGCAATCTTTGCGCCATCCGCGAGCGCGCGGCTGTCACCAATCACGATATAGTCCGCGAAACTGCGCGCTTCCTCATCGGTCAGCAGTTTCGCTGCCAGTTCGAGGCTGATTCCGGACGGATCGCCCATGGCGAGAGCGAGAGTAGGACGCGCGGAAGTGGACATATACGGCCTCGTACGTTGTGTCAGGAACTAGCTGTGCCCGTTATGGCATGGCGCGGCCGATCGATCCAGATACCCGGATTGCACGTGCCGGCAATGCTAGGAATAATCGACCTGCATGAAATAGAGGCCGGCGGCCGGTGCGACCGGCGCACAACGCGTGCGGTCGCAGGCAGCCAGCACTTCTGCAAGGTCGGCACGCGTCCATTTCCCCGATCCGACAACCTTCAGTGCGCCGGCCAAAGAACGCACCTGATGGTGCAGAAACGATCGCGCGCTGGCCTCGATCCATATTTCGTCGCCGTTCTGCGACACATCCAGCCGATCCAGCGTCTTGACTGGCGACTTGGCCTGGCATCCCGTCGCACGAAACGTTGTGAAGTCGTGCCGCCCGACGAGCACCTGTGCCGCATCCTGCATCGCGTGAACATCGAGCGGGACCGGCACCCACCAGACCCGGCCCGCGACAAGCACAACCGGTGCGCGCCGCGACAGTATCCGGTATCGGTAATGCCGCGCGATCGCAGAAAAGCGTGCATCAAAGTCGTCATCGACGGGCGTGCACTCAAGCACGGCAATCGGCTGTGGCTTCAAATGGAAATTGATGGCATCGCGCACCTTCTCGGCCGGCCAGTCTTTGGCCAGATCGATATGCGCAACCTGGCCGCGGGCATGGACACCGGAATCGGTGCGACCGGCGCCACGCACAACAACCTGCTCACCGCAGAAACGCGCGATTGCTGCAGCGAGTTCGCCCTGTACGGAACGCCCTTCGGCCTGGATCTGCCAGCCGACGAACGTCGTGCCGTCGTATTCGATGGTGAGCTTATAGCGAGGCATGACAGATGGTTCTTAGAGCGTCGCGCCGCAAGTTGGAACCATTCTGCCAGTGCTCAAGTCGTCGCAATACCGTCCAAGACCGTCGCAAGCTATCTCGACGCGGGGCCGACAGGTGCGCCGACACGCCTGACGGCGCCATGACGACGACCGCGGCGCTTCAAGCGGGCTGGAAAACCGCTGACCGCGCCGTAACCATGGTGCGGCGCTGCGCGGTCGCGTGCGTTGTTATCCCCGCTGCGCGTGTAGTTGCTATCTTCGTAGACATGCCGCGTCTCTTCAATGGTGAGGTTCAGCGGTGTCTTGTTGGGGTTAATGATGACATGCGTCGTGCGCGGCAATGGCCGGAACACACGAACTCCAGCTTCAATCGAGACGGTTGCACCATAAAAGCCGCGTGGCTCTATGCGGGTCGTGCGGGCATCATTGGCAACTGCCGTCGCCGCGACAGCAACGCCGGCGGACAAGGCCACGCCGATACCAAGTACAACGCGAAACATGATCAGCTCCATTATTATGAGATCGCGAAAGGATAGCTGGATGATACCGCCGTGGAGCCTTGTCTGATGAACGTTTCGCCTATTTTCCTTAATATTCAAGGCGTATTGGAAATAACCATACCGGCCTTTGCATCGAAACCGCGGAGGAAATCATCTAGTGCCATGGCCTTTTTGCCGGCGCGCTGCAAATGCGTACATCGGATAGCACCGTCGCCGCAGGCAATCGCCATCCGGCCGTCCAGAAACGTGCCAGGCGCCACCTTTGAAGCCCCATTGCCGATCAACAATTCGGAGCGCAGAACCTTGATGCGCTCGTGCCGACCGTCGGCCTCGATCTCGAACCAGGCGCCTGGAAACGGCGACAAACCGCGAACATGATTGTGGACGTCTGCCGCCGCTTTCGAGAAATCGATCCGCGTCTCCTGTTTGGTGATCTTATGCGCATAGGTCACGCCGTCTTCGCTTTGCGGCGTCTGCGTGAGACTGCCGCGCTCCAAGGCTGCGAGGGCGCGCACCATGATATCCGCGCCTTGACGCGCGAGTTGATCATGAAGTTCTCCAGCAGTCGTATCCTTTGCGATCGTAACAGCATCGCCGAGACACACTGGTCCCGTATCAAGTCCCTCTTCCATCTGCATAACCATCACGGCTGTTTCCGTGTCGCCGGCCATGATCGCGCGCTGGATGGGTGCAGCGCCGCGCCAACGCGGCAGTTTCGATGCGTGCATATTGAGGCAGCCGTGTTTTGGCGCCTCAAGAATGGGTTTAGGCAGCAGCAGGCCATATGCAATGACCACGGCCACATCGGCGTTCAGCGCTGCAAACTCGGCGGCGGCGGCAGCCGTTTTCAACGATGCCGGCGTGCGCACCTCGATGCCGCAGGCTTCCGCATGCGCGTGCACCGGCGTTTTGCGTTCCGCCATGCCTCGCCCGGCCGGCCGGGGCGGTTGCGCATAGACAGCGACAACGTCATGTCCGGCACCAATAATTTCAGACAACGCCGGCACCGAAAATTCCGGCGTGCCCATAAAGACGATCCGCAGTGGACGACTCCTTCAATCGAACGTCGGCGCCATCCGACGGCCTGTTGCGCCGTTGGCAGATTGCGCCGGCATCACGCATCAAGCCTGTCGCGCGAGTTTCTTGAACCGGCGAACGATCATGTCGCGACGCAGGCTGGAGAGAAAGTCGATGATCAACCGGCCGTCGAGATGATCAAT
The DNA here is from genome assembly GCA_049116495.1 of Hyphomicrobiaceae bacterium. Taxonomy (GTDB): domain Bacteria; phylum Pseudomonadota; class Alphaproteobacteria; order Rhizobiales; family Hyphomicrobiaceae; genus CAJQQK01. Next base: position 17,331 of record JAGDYV010000190.1, read on the forward strand.
TTCATGCTGAATAACAGTCGCAAGAAATCCTTGTGCTTCTATTTCCTGCTGTACGCCTTCGCGATCCAGGTACCGCACCGTCACGGCATCCGGACGCTCAATCTCAACCCGCACATCGGGCAACGACAGGCAGCCCTCTTCATAACTGCCCATGCTGTCGCTGCGGGCAACGATCTCCGGATTGATCAAACACATTGGGTTGCGGGCGGCTTCGTCATCATCGTCGCGGTTGTTGCTGGCATCGACAACGATGAAGCGCTTCGCAATGTTCACCTGATTGGCGGCAAGGCCGACTCCCGGTGCTTCGTACATGGTCTCCAGCATGTCATCAAGCGTCCGGCGAAGAGCATCATCGACACGTTCAACGGGCGTCGATTTCTGGCGCAGGACCGGATCAGGTAGCGTAATAATCGGCAGCAGGGACATCTTGCTCTCAAAGTCGTGGGCGGCACGGAACCGCTGGTGTCCCGTGGTATAGATATTTTACCAAACGATTTAAAGGGCGACACCGCGTTCCGAGCCGGAAGAGCCGTCATCTTTTTTCAAAGAGCGCCGTGTCGAGCGCGCAAATGCGTGTCGGGCAATGATGTAGAGTATCTTGCTACCTGCGAGCACAGTGCCACGAACAGTGCCGGATACTTTCGACGTACCGATCCGGCAACGATAGCTGACCGGCACCTCATGCACGCGCAAACCCTCCTCGAGAGCCCGAATTTGCATCTCAACCGTCCAGCCGAAGTTGCGGTCAGCCATAGCAAGGGCTTTGAGACGGGCCGCATCAATCGCCCGAAACGGCCCGAGATCGGTAAAAAGCCGCCCCCAAAGCCAATGGATCAACGTCGTTGCCAGCCAATTGCCAAATCGCTGCTGCGGCAGCAAGGCGCCCCACTCTCGTTCACCTGTTACGCGCGACCCGATAACCAGATCGGCTTCGTCAGCGACAATCGGATCCACAAGTCGCGCCATCTCGTCAGGATGATCGCTGTAATCTCCATCCAGGAACACGATGATGTCAGAGCCTTCAGCAGCCCGAATGCCGGCCAGGCAGGCAGCGCCATAGCCGGGCTCTGGTTCAGAAACAACTTCAGCGCCTGCCGACCGCGCTTCTGCCGCCGTCGCATCGCTGGAACCGTTATCCACCACCACAATCTGGTCGATCCAGCCAGGCACATCGGCCACGACCTTGCCGATCGCCGCTGCCTCATCCTTCGCCGGTATGACCACGGCTATGTATCTGTCACTTCTCACTCAGCTCCGCCTCGAATGTCGCATCGTCAAATCAGCGGCCAATGGCCGGTGCCACGCCAATCGCGCGTCAAACAGCAGCAAGCTCCAGATCGGCAGCCATTGCAGCCAAATCAACCAAGAATTCAGAGCCACATACCGATCTATCCCCGCCAAATAGAAGGACACGTAGTATAGCGGAAGAAGAACCGTAACGCCCACATGCATCGCCAGCGGAAGCAGAGGAGCAAAGATCAGGATCCAACTGGCATACCATGGGAATTGCGCCGGGCTCACGATGAACAGAGCCAGAACAACCATCGCTGCCCGCGCAACGATCGCTTTCGGCTCTGTCGTCTGTTCGCGTGCCAGCCAGATCGCAAAAACGGCGACACCGATAGCTGCCCCTGCCCGGACCAGCATTCCAGGCGTCGTTTCTGCAACGTCAAACCCAGAAAGGAGATACCCAGCGATGCTCTGCAACGATTGGAACAACGCGCTGTTGGTCTGCCAATAGGTGGCGTAGGCGACGAATCCACTGTCCGCTCCCAACCCTCCGATCCAAGGTGGCACGAACCAGGCAATTGCCATCAGACCAAGAAGTGCAAGCGCGGCCACCAGCCGTCGCGGCGCAGCGATCAGAGGGCTTAAAACCAAGGGTAACAGCATGACCGGCCACAACTTGGCGCCAATCGCGAGGCCGAGGGCAGCCGTCGCTGCGAGCGGGCGACTCCGTACGAGAAAATAGAGCGCTGCCAGCACAAAGGGCAATACGATCGCTTCCATATGCGCCGAATTCAGAAGTTCTTTGATGACCAACGGATTCAACCAATAAAGCGCCACCCAAAGCGGCGAATGGCCAACCGCACCTAAGAGAAGGAGGAGAAACAGCAAACTCATGAATTCCCCGACTAGGCAGACAAGGCGCCATGCCCGCAGGCTCCACGGTTCGATCCAGTGCGCGACCGCAAACGAAGCCTGCGCGACGGGTGGATAGATGGTCTTGAGTTCGGGGTGATTGACGCGATCCAGAATGAGACTGCCATGTTCCGCTAACCGTCGAAGCGCTGGCGGTGCTTCATCTGTCCGCACGGATGCCGGAGACAACGCATATGGGTTGTATCCCGCCGCCGTCACGCCGCCGTCCCACAAGTAGCGGTAAAAATCATCCTCCAGCGCCGGCATCGAAGGGATCATCATCAAACGCAAACCGAAGCCGGCAAGCAATACCAGGCCAAGCAGACCGTACGACTTTGTTGGACCGTCGCGCTCCGTCAGTTGGATCAATGGAAAGAGCAATGCATAGACTGCGCCGGCGGCGGCGAGCCCACCCGCCAATTGCAGGGCCGGGATGTCGACAAGCCTTCGGTCCCAAGCGAACCGGTCACCAAATAGAATGAGAACGATCGAACATCCGGCCAACAATCCGCAGAGGCTTAGCCAGGCTGCCCAAATCCTAGTCTGAGAAAAATGACGATCCTGCACAGCAAGAAAAACTCTCGGTCGAGCGGGTTACACCTTGCTGCGAGACTTGATGGCGGCAAGCAACGTGCCTTCATCGAGGTAATCAAGTTCACCGCCGACCGGCACGCCCTGTGCCAGCCGCGACAGCGTCACGCCCGCCGATTCGAGCGCGTCTGTCAGGTAGTGCGCTGTCGACTGTCCTTCTACCGTCGCATTGAGCGCGAGAAGAATTTCCGTAACCTCTGGCTGATGCGCCCGCTCGACGAGCTTGGCAATATTGAGCCGATCCGGACCGATACCATCGAGCGGCGATAAATGCCCGCCAAGCACATGATAGAGCCCACGCACCGCCCCAGCCCGCTCCAGCGCCCAGAGATCGCCGACCTCCTCGACAACGACAATCATCGCCTGGTCGCGCCGCGGATCAGCGCAGATTGTGCACGGCGAAACCGTATCGATGTTTCCGCAATTTGCGCAATCGGTGAGCTTCTCGGCCGCGTCGCGCATGGCATCGGCAAGCGGCATCAACAATTCGTCGCGACGCTTGAGCATCGCAAGTGCCGCCTTGCGTGCCGAACGCCGCCCCAACCCCGGCATTCGGCCAAGCAATGAGATCAGTCGTTCAATCTCCGGACCAGCAATCTTGTCAGTCACAGTTTGCGTCCTCACCGCACGACTCGAAGCCGCCAGGAATAATCCCAGGATTGTGCGATATGCTACAATCCGAAAGCCGTGCATTAACCGCCCAGCTTAGCAGCCGTTTATTGTGTGCAATTAAACAGTTAACCGGATTCATGATAGACCGCAAACCAGTCCGGGCCGTTCAGTCAGCCTGCTTCGCCGCACCGCTGTCGAGCAATGCACCGATCTCCGTTTGCGAGAACCCGTTTTCGGCCAATACATCGCGGGTGTCTTCGCCCAGTCGCGGCGGTGGGCGGCGCGTTGCCGATCCTGGTGTCGCCGCGAAATGCAACGGCACACCCGTCGTGCGTACGCGTCCTTCGGTTGGATGATCGTACTCGGTGAAAAATCCTGTTGCGTTGAGGTGTTCGTCGGCAATCACATCTTCGAGCGTATTTGCAGGGATTGCCGGTACATCGGCTTGCTTGAGCAACGGTACCCATTCCGCCGTCGTTCGGGACGCCATCAATTCGCCAATGAGGCTGTAAAATTGGTCCACATTGCGCGATCGCGCGTTGGCGGTTGCAAAGCGCTCATCATCGGCCAAGTCCGGCCGACCTGCCGCATCGAAAAAGCCACGGCATTGTTTGTCGTTATAGGGTAGCACGACCATGAAACCATCGCGGGTACGATGTGGCCGGCGGTTCGGGTCCAAAACTCGAGAATAACCCGGCGCCGCCAAAGGCGGCTCGAATGCCGCACCTGCCAGATGTTCAACGAAATTGAACGACGTCACGGACTCAAACATCGGGATTTCGATCCGCTGGCCTTGGCCAGTACGTTCGCGATGAAAGAGCGCCATAGTGATCCCACTCACCGCGTGAAGACCAGCTACTTTGTCTGCCATCACCATCGGAGCAAAGTCGGGCGCCTCGTCGCCGCGCCTGCGAATGAGATCGACGGTGCCGGAAATTCCCTGGATTACATCATCGTAAGCCGGCCGATCGGCATAAGGCCCGTCCGACCGAAACCCCCAGGCTGAGGCATATATGATGTCAGACCTGACGCCTGCTACGTTATCATAGTCCAAGCCGAGCTTTGCAATTGCAGCAGGACGCATTGAGTGCACAAACACATCCGCTGTTGCAATCAGCCTCAAAAGAGCATCGCGAGCCTCGGGGTTCCGTAGATTGAGAACAACTGAACGCTTGTTACGGTTGGCGCTGAGGTAGTTGCCACTCATCCCCGGATTACGCGCTGGAAAGGCCGAGCGCATGATGTCCCCTTCCGGCGGTTCAACCTTGATAACGTCGGCGCCCATGTCGCCTAAGGTTTGCGTCGCGTAAGGACCAAACACCACCGAGGTCAGGTCAATGACGCGAATGCCTGTCAGCGGGCCATGCGCGCCAGCCTTGTTATCAGTTGCCGGGGATGGCTTCGTCACGGGAGATTTCCTTGACTTGTCGTGTTTGGCTGAAGGCGTGGTTGATACTCAGCGATGCGGACATCCTACCTGCTATTCGGGCAAACGATTACGCGCAGCGATCTCAGCGCGATAGTCACTTGCACGATAGGTCCCGAGGATGGTCAATTCACTGGAGAAGAAAGACAATTCCTCCAATGCCAACCGCACGTTGCGATCCGAAGGATGACCATCTATGTCGGCGTAGAACATCGTCGCGGTGAACGCACCGTCAATTTGATAGCTCTCCAGCTTTGTCATGTTAACGCCGTTCGTGGCAAACCCGCCCATCGCCTTGTAGAGCGCAGCGGGAACGTTTCGCACGCGAAAAATAAACGTCGTGACGAACGGGCCATCGCCTGGCTCGGCATCATCTGGTTCACCGGCAAGAATGACGAACCGCGTTGTATTGTGCTCCGCATCTTCGACATCTCGCGCGAGGATATCGAGCCCGTACATTTCCGCCGCAAGTGCCGGCGCCAGTGCGGCCTTACTTGGATCCTCCCACTCGGAGATGTGCCTGGCGGCGCCGGCAGTGTCACCCGAGACATGCGCGCGTGCACCAAGCCTACGAATGACGTTACGGCACTGTCCAAGTGCGTGAATGTGACTGTAGATGTCTGTAACCTGATCAAGCTGGGCCCCTTTGATCGCCATCAATTGGAACCGGATCGGAAGAAAATGCTCTCCGATAATGTAAAGGCCAGCGCCGGGCAGAAGATGGTGAACATCAGCAACTCGGCCCGCCAAGGTGTTTTCGATCGGGATCATGGCATACGTACTGTCGCCTGACTTAACTGCCTGCAGAGCATCTTCAAATGTTGCGCATGGCACGCTTTCGAGATCTGGAAACCTCTCCAAGCAAGCGACGTGCGAATTCGCGCCCAATTCGCCCTGGTAGGCAATGCGTGCGGCAGCGGAAACATTCGCCTCGGAGGGCTGCTTGGAATTCTCGGCAGAACTATTATCGCGGGACATCGGGTACTTTGCATCTAGGGGAAATTGGCGCAGTGATAACACAGTGTCTGCCACCAACAACGCTCTCATCTAGCCGACAGGTATCAGCATCTCGCGTGCGCGCTCAAGATCGGCGGGAGTATCGACACCGAGGGGAACGGTGTCAACGAGCGTCACATCGATCCGCATGCCGTGCTCCAGCGCGCGCAATTGCTCAAGCTTTTCGCGCCGCTCGAGCGGCGACGGTGGCAAACTCACGAAGCGCTCCAGCGCAGCGCGCCGAAAACCATAGATGCCTATGTGATGATAGAGCGGCCCGTCATTTGCTGGTGCCGTCGCGCGGGTGAAGTAAAGTGCGCGTAGGACGCCGGGTTCTCGGGCCGCCACGTCGCTTCCGACAACTTTGACAACGTGCGGCGCCAGACGCTCTTCTTCCGTTGAAATTTCAGCTGCCAGCGTCGTAAGCGCGACATTTTGATCAACGAATGGTTCGAGACACTTACGGATGAATAGCGGTTCGAGTGTCGGTAAATCACCCTGCAAATTGATCACGAACTCCGTGGCATGATCAGGATCGAGACGACTGACCGCTTCAAACGCACGGTCAGAGCCTGATTGATGATCCGACCTCGTCATTTGCGCTTCGCCACCGGCCGCCCGAATCGCCTCAGCCACTCGGTCCGAATCAGTCGCAACCACCACACGCCCAACGTCAGCGGACATCGCACGCTCCCAGACATGGACGATCATCGGCTTGCCGTGGATATCGGCGAGCGGCTTGCCAGGCAGTCGAGTCGCCTCCATTCGGGCAGGAATTACGATGATACAATGGGACATTGTTGGCCTTTCGATGGTTGGACGAGCCATCAATCGTGCGAGTTCGGTGACAATTCGTCTCGCCCGTCATCACCTAGAACAACCCTGCCGGAGCTTGCAACAAGGTTCGGAAAACCTATAGTGCGCTCGGAATTCAGCGGCGTACAGGCTGTGTCGCACCAAACGGCATCTGCGCCGATCGGAAGGAACGTGGGCTCCATGGATAGTGACACTCTCAATTGGGCTGCAATGGCCGTGCTGTCAGCTCTGCTGGTCGCGTTCGGCTTGCCGGTGGCCCTGGAAGTTTTTGGCGGAGGGCACGGCAAGCATAGCGCTCAAGCCGGCTACAAATTACCCGATGCGGTCGCGTCATCAAGCCACGGCGGAGACCAGAAGAGCGCCAAAAAAGGCTTTGACTTCAACAAAGTGGCTGCTTTGTTTGGCGAGGCCAGTGCCGCCAGTGGCAAGGCTGTTTTCAAGAAGTGTTCGACCTGTCACACTGTCAATGATGGTGGAAAGAACGGCCAAGGCCCCAATCTGTACGATATTCTCGGGCGCGAGCGTGGCGCGATATCAGCATTCAAGTATTCCAAAGCGTTGGCAGCCAAAGGTGGCGTTTGGGATGCCGCATCTCTTGCCGAGTTCTTACACAAGCCGAAAGCTTGGCTCAAAGGCACAAAAATGGCGTTCAGCGGCCTGAAGAGCGACAAAGACCTCGCTAACGTCCTCGTTTATCTGCAAAGTCTAAGCGGTAGTCCAAAAGAGCTGCCCAAACCCGAATGAGGATTGGCCGGCACCGACATGCCGATTTGGATGACACACATTATCGTTTCGTAATGTTTCGACCCTGCCAACTTGTTGGCGGGGTCGTTGCTTATCGTGCAAGTTGATTTATGTGTTAACCACTGGGTTTGTATCAGGTGCCACCAAGGTAAAACAGGCATCAAGCAAACGCCGCGATCGAGAGGATAGGTTGTTCTATGATGAAGTGTTTCGGAGACTTTGCCCGTTCGCTCGCCATCATCGTTATTCTTAGCGCAGGCATCACCCCAGCCTCGTCAGTCGAGCGTTCTCACGGCCTGTCAATATTTGGTGATTTGAAATACGGCCCTGACTTCAAACACTTCGAGTACGTCAATCCCGATGCACCGAAGGGCGGCAAAATGTCAACGATTGGCGGATTGGCTTTTGATAGTTTCAATCCGTTCATTCTGAAAGGTGACCAAGCAGCTGGCCTGTCGCTGTTGTTCGACAGCCTGATGGCATCTGCTGCGGACGAGCCAAATTCAGCTTATGGGCTCGTAGCGCATTCAGCCCAACGCAGTGAAGACGGCAAGTCAATAACGTTCTTTATGCGGCCCGAAGCAAAGTTCTCTGATGGCTCATCGGTCACCGCCGACGATGTTGTGTTCTCCTTCGATATCCTCAAAAAGAAAGGCCACCCCGTCTATCGGTTTGCGATCAAAGATGTCGCCAAAGCCGAAGCGCTCGACAAGCATACCGTCAAGTATACGTTCGGCGGCGCGCGCCTACGCGACCTGCCACTAACGGTTGCTGGTTTGCCCATTTTGTCAAAGGCGTACTACGACAAGGTCGACTTTACGAAAACCTCTTTGGTGCCCCCGCTTGGTTCTGGCGGATATTTGCTTTCCGATTACAAGTCGAACAACTTTGTCGAGTACAAGCGCCGCAAAGACTACTGGGCCAAGAACCTACCGGTGAATGTTGGCCGCTATAATTTCGATGTATTGCGTTTCCACTACTACAAGGATCGCACGGCATGGTTCCTCGGACTAACATCCGGCGAATACGACTTTGGTGAAGAATTTTACTCGAAACGTTGGGCAACAGAGTATGATAACTTACCGGCAATCAAATCGAAACGAATGATCCGGCGCACGGTACCCGACAAAACGCCATCCGGAACGCAAGGCTGGTTTTTCAATACGCGCAGAGCGAAATTTTCTGATCCTCGAGTCCGCCGCGCGATTGGGCTGGCTTTCGATTTCGAATGGTCCAATAAAAATCTTTTTTACAATCTCTACAGCAGGACGACGAGCTACTTCCAGAACGCGTCAGACATGATGGCCAAAGGCAAGCCATCGCCGAAAGAATTGGCACTGCTTGAGCCGTTCAGAGACAAACTGCCGAGCGAAGTGTTTGATGGCGTAGAGACGCCGCCAGTGTCTGACGGTTCAGGCCGTGACCGCAAATTGTTGCGCCGTGCCGACAAGCTACTCCGTGAAGCAGGATGGACGCTGAAGAATAGGAAACGCGTCAATGACAAGGGCGAGCAGCTAAGTGTTGAGTTTCTACGTGCCTCACCGAGCTTTGACCGAATTACCTCCCCTTTCATAAAGAACCTGAAGCTGCTCGGCATCGATGCAAAAATCCGCCCGGTGGATGCAGCTCAGTTCCAACGCCGACTGAAATCCTTTGATTTCGATGTTGCTACTGCCCGCTTCGTAATGAGTCTGACGCCGGGCAACGAACTGCACAACTATTTCAGCTCAGAGAGCGCCAAATCGAATGGTAGCAGGAACCTGGCCGGGATCAGTAGCCCCGTCGTCGATGCGCTGCTTGAAAACGTGATGGAGGCCAAATCCCGCGAAGAAGTTAACACCGCCGTGCGCGCACTGGACAGAGTATTGCGAGCTGGCAACTACTGGGTTCCCCACTGGAACAAGGCAGCCCACAATCTGGCGTTCTGGGACCGCTTCTCGTGGCCGAAAATCAAACCAAAATACTCCCGTGGAGTCATTGACACGTGGTGGCACGATGAAAAAAAGGCCGCTGCTATTGCCGCACAGTAAAGCTTCTTGAACCACAAACCAGCTTTGGCTGAACAGAGAGACCTCGCACCTGATGGCCGCCTACCTGCTGAAACGTCTGTTGCTGATCATTCCGACGCTGTTCGGTATCATGCTGATCAACTTCGTTATCATTCAGTTTGCGCCCGGCGGTCCGGTCGAACAGGTGATCGCAAATCTGACGGGAACGGCTGCTGGGGCAACATCCAGCGTTGGCGGCGGTAGCGGTGACGGTCTGGGTAGTGGCGCCCAGTCGAGTGGGCTCGAAAGTTCCAGCGGCGATACGTCGTCGAAATATCGCGGTGCGCAAGGCCTGGACCCCGAGTTTATCAAGGAACTGGAAGCGCAGTTTGGTTTCGACAAACCAGCACATGAGCGCTTCATGCTGATGGTTACGAACTACCTGACATTCAATTTCGGCACGAGTTACTTTCAAGACCACAAACCGATCTTGCAGTTGATCAAGGAAAAATTACCCGTTTCCATGACGCTTGGCTTTTCGATGCTGTTGATCAGTTATTTCATTTCCATCCCACTCGGCATTCGCAAGGCGGTCCGCGACGGCTCTCCATTCGACGTTTGGACGAGCGGCGCGCTGGTTATTGGATATGCACTTCCCGGCTTCATGGTCGGAGTATTTCTGCTCGTCTTCCTCGCCGGCGGTTCGTTCTATCAAATCTTCCCGATTGGTAAATTGAGCTCAGACGGTGCCGAGAATTTCACTTGGCTGCAATACATCTCAGACGTGGCATGGCACATCACTTTGCCTTTGCTGGCGATGATTCTCGGCGCCTTTACGACGCTGACGTTTCTGACGAAGAATTCGTTCATCGACGAGATCCGAAAGCAATATGTGCTGACCGCACGCTCCAAAGGGTTGACGGAAAACAGCGTGCTTTATGGACATGTTTTTCGTAACGCAATGTTGATTATCATTGCGGGTTTTCCGGGTGCGTTCATATCGGCCTTCTTCACCGGCTCACTACTTATAGAAGTTATCTTTTCGTTGGATGGTCTCGGGCTGTTGGGATTCGAAAGCGTCATAAAGCGCGACTACCCCGTGGTCTTTGCAACGTTGTACATCTTCACGCTGATCGGTCTCGTCGTGCACATTATCACCGACTTTATTTATACGCTGGTCGATCCCCGGATTGATTTCGAAAGTCGGGAGGTCTAGCGCGATGAACATCGACACCCATCCAGATCGTGCCAACAGAACTGCCGAAGCCGGCAGCAATAAAGACGGCTTCTGGTCGCGTCTCCGCAACTACCTGACGCTGACACCTATCAACCAGCGTCGATGGTATAACTTCAAGGCAAATCGGCGTGGCTATTGGAGCCTTTGGGTTTTCCTCGGCGTTTTGGTGATCAGCACGTTCGCCGATGTGATCGCCAACGACCGCCCGATCATCGCGAGCTACAAAGGCGAGATCCTCTTTCCGTTTCTTTACGATTACCCTGAGGAAAAAATCGGCGGCTTCCTGGCAACCATCGATTACAAGGAAGAGTTTGCTCGTGAAGAGTTCAAACAGCATGGTTGGATGGTCTGGCCGCTCATCCGCTATTCTTACAATACCGTCAACTCGAACTACCCACGCCGTAAAAATGCCAACGGTGATTGCCTGGGGTTCCCGTCACCGCCCTACCCGTTGGAAAACAATGCGTATTGCGACGCCGACGATGCCGAGAAAATGAAGAATTTCCAGAAATTCGGCAACCGCAACTGGCTCGGCACCGATGATC
>JAGDYV010000191.1:0-7401 GCA_049116495.1 Hyphomicrobiaceae bacterium
CTGCTTCCTTCCGGATCTGACCCGGTTGGCGAGGGACACGTCCGCGCCAACCTCCCGGACGCTATATGGACCCTTTGGTCCCCGAGAGCAAGCCCAACAGCAAGCATGCAATGCACGTAAGTCAGCTGTCTGCGCAAGCCATCTGTTTCGCACATAAAACGGCGAAATATCGCATCCGCCGGGAACCCGCGGCCGGAGTAGCGAGGTGCGACTTTTAGGCAACAGCAATGGAGTGCATCGGTCCGGCTGTTTGAGCATCGTTTACGAATCGCTGCAAATAACTGCAGTGTCCAAACAGGATTGGTCCCAATTTTAGTCGCGCGTTCCATATTTGAGAGAACTCATGACTAGAATCTCAAAATCAGCATCCTTGAAATTCGCGCTCATTCCCGGAACGTTTGCACTGGCTTTTACGGCGTTCGTCGCAGGCCCGCCAACAGCGATTCCGGCATATGCCGCCGGTTGCCAGGGCGCCAACTCGGCCACCGATGGTGGCGCAACCAGCGCTGATGCCGGCCAGGCTGCCCATCGCCGACTTGTCGAAGAGGCCAAAGCGAATTCCGGACTGGGCACGCCGGTCTATGGCGGTATCGCGGTCGGCGTCGAAAAGATCGAGCATGATGGCTATCGGCTCAGAACGCCTGTTGCCCAGACGGACTGTCTCAACAATGCAATCAACCCCATTACGGGGCTTTTGGGCTTTGACAGCCGTAGCGTGTCTTACGGCGCGATCGGCGAACTTGATTTGACCAAGCAGCGTATGATGGGCTCAACCTGGAAATTGGGCGGTGGGATCAGCGGCAAGCATGTCAAAATCGAATACTCGGGAGAGAATTTCGAACCGGCATCGCCAGCTGCTGGCGGGAGCCCGACATTCGGCGTCCGTACGGCCAATGCCGATATCGACGAACACGGCGTCCTGCTTGACGGCTATTCATTGGTGACGTTCGGGCGTAGCTACCTGCTGAGTGCCGCATCGATCGGATTTGGTGAGTCCAAGGTTCGGAACAGAACATTTGACGGTCTCGTCTTCACGAGCCCTGATGGCACAGCAGTTGGCGCGGCATCGGTAGCGCCTGCAACCTTTGGCGGCGGACGGGCCGACACGGACTATTTCGAATACCGCTCATCGACGACTCTGGGGCACGTTTTTGCAATGGGCAGCATGCAGTTCGATTTGAGCGGTTCGCTGCATTACTCGAAGTTTATTCGCGACGCCTATACGGACAGTGTTGGTACCGTCGTCAGCGATGCGGAAACAAGCGAGTTTTCGGGATCGATTAATGCGGTTGCCGCATTTCCTCGAGTGACTGGGGACATTGTGTTCACACCGTTCATCAAAGGCGGCGTCAACCATCGCTTCGACTATGACAGCAAGGTGACGATTACCAATCCGACCACCGGCCTGTGCGCGCCGGGGGGTACGGTGGATTCGAACGGCTGTGCATTCACCGCAACCTATGATCTGACTTCGGATGATACGTCGTATCGCATCGGCGGTGGCTTTTCGTTCAGTCGCACGGACAACAGCGAGTCAGGTGTCGTGGACTTCTTCTACAAGGGCGCCGGCGACTTCGACGGCTATGGCGGACGCTTCCAGTACATCATGAAGTTCAACTAGAGTCCTTCAGACAGAACCTGTTCAGACCTTGCGGCGCGGCGATGATAATCGCTGTGCCGCAAGCCGTTTAGGCCAAGCAGCTGGTCTTCATTGCGCAAGCGGATTGAATTCCAGATGCACCGTACATCTCAACGGGTGCAATCTCATCGGATGGTGGAAGGCCGGAAGATCAGGCTGCGTTGATCAGCTAAAATGCATCATTCCCCCACGATGCCGCCGATGCCGCAGCCATTGGAGGTACTGCCTCTTCCGGCCTCAAGACCTGTTCCATCAATATTTATTGAGATAGTCCACACTTTTGCGCGGGAAAGAGTGTTGTTATCTATACAACAATGAACCGGTTGGATGACATTTCAATTTTCGTGCGTATCGTTGCCGATGGTGGTGTCAGCGCTGCCGCGCAGCGGCTTCAACTTTCTAAATCGGTCGTCAGTCGTCGTCTTAGCGCCTTGGAACAACGGCTGGGCGTCGCCTTGCTTGTGCGGACGACCCGATCACAAAAGCTGACGGACGAGGGCCAGCGGTTCTATGATCGATGTGCGCGCACGATCGCGGAGCTCGATGAGGCGGAAGCGGCGCTGACACAGTCGCATGATTTGCTAACGGGGACTTTGCGGCTAACCGCGTCGGTATACTTCGGGCAATATTTTTTGGCGCCATTGGTGACAGAATTCCTGGAAGAGAATTCCGAGCTATCGATAGAAATCGACCTGACAGATGAACATGTCAATCTTGTCGAGGAAGGTCTCGATCTGGCGGTTAGGCTGGGCCGGCTTGACGACAGCACCTTCCGGGCGCGCAAATTGCTCTCGGTGACGCACCGGGTAGGCGCCAGTCAGGCATACCTGGACAAATTCGGTCGGCCCAGCAATCCGGCGGCGTTGGGCAATCACCTCGGTTTGATGCACCGGAGCGGGCCGAAACCAACGGAGTGGATGTACGACAACGGCCGCGGAAGGCTACAGCGCGCGCCGATAAAACCTGCGCTTGTTTCGAACAACGACTACTTGTTGTTGCAAGCGGCCAAGCGCGGCCGGGGCCTGCTTTATATGCCACACTTCGTCTTGGAAGATGCATTTGCCGACGGGGATCTGATCCCCGTCATGGATGACGTGCAATGGCAAACCGTCAACGTCTATGCCGTCTATCCTTCAGCCAGCCATCTTCCCAGTCGCGTTCGCCGGTTTATTGATTTGCTTGTCGAGAGGTTTGGCGGTTGATGCGCAGCGTCGTCGCAGCAGCTTGGCCGGGTGCGGCGGATCTCGCAACGGCGTGACGTTTCACCTGGATTAGCCCGTTGAACGGCAATCTGTGAAGCTTCGTCGCCAATTGTTGTGATGATTACCGATATGATCGCGCCGCCAATGACATCAGCCTATTTCCTGGATGGTTCTCGCGTCGTCGTGGCGCGGGAAAGCCATTTGCATCATTGAGCTTTGATTGGACCGTTCTGCCGCCCGGCGCCATGCGTTGGCAAGCTTCTCATGCGAACGATACGACGCTTGCAAACAGAAATGACTCCAACTAAACGCTCGACGCTCTATGTTTTGGTCGCCGCCGTTAGAGGAGCCCGTATGTTCAGACCCAATCTCGCCGCTGCCGACCAGCTCAATCGACATAGTGAGAAACGCAGCGACGATGCCTTCATCGACGCGCAGCTGAACGGACCTGACACGCGCTTCATCGTGTTGGTCGATGAAAAGCCGGTGATTCAGTCGTCGGGGCCTGGCGAAGATGGTGCTGTGCGCTGGTTTACATTGGCGGACCTGAAAGACTTTGGCTTCCCGGCGGAACAGTCCTATTTCCTGGGCACGTCGCTGGCGGATGGCAGCGGCCGTTTTGCCCTGGCCATAACCGAACATCTCGCCAAAACGGCCCCAAATCCGGTCCAAACAATGCGCCCGGCGGTGGATCTGCGCTCACTGGCCATGCAGGAGGCGCTGCCGGCTGAAGAACTCTCGACCGTCGGGATGGCGAAAGCGCTTCATCACTGGCACGACAATGCCCGCCATTGTGGCCATTGCGGAGGCAAGACGGAGGTCAAGGATGGCGGCTGGCGGCGTGCCTGCTGGTCGTGCGGGCGCCAGCATTTCCCGCGAACCGACCCGGTCGTGATTATGCTGATTGTCGACCCGGAGGGCGAGCGTTGTCTGCTCGGCCATGAAGCGCGATTTGCGCCGAACATGTGGTCGACGTTGGCTGGCTTCATCGAGCATGGCGAAGATGTTGAGCATGCCGTGCGGCGTGAGACGATGGAGGAGGCCGGGCTCAAAATCGGAGAGGTATATTATCACTCGACGCAGCCGTGGCCTTTCCCGCACTCGCTGATGATCGGCTGCCATGGCATTGCCGAAACCACCGAGATCAACATAGATCCCAACGAAATCGAGGAAGCGCGTTGGTTCTCCAGGAATGAGATCCTGCTGATGTTGGATGAATCTCATCCCGAAGGCATCTTTGTGCCAGGTAAGCAGGCCATCGCCCGCTCACTGATCCAGTCGTTTGCCGACGGCGAGGTCGGGCGCTAGATGCAGCGCCGCTGCCAGAGATAGCACGAGCCTTCAAAACCTGCTTGACAACGCCGCGCGAAAATTCGGCACTGGCGCCAGGGACGGCCTCTAAATTGTCTCTCCGGTGCGCGTCGCCGGCGTGCGATCGCGCGTCGCTCTGGCGCTCGGCGCGTGACACGCCGCGGTGCGGGGCCCCGGTTGGTTTGACGTTCCGGCGGCCTGATTTCGGATCGAGGAAACTGGTTCAGGCGAGCCGAGGTGCTGCGACGGGCAGTGTTGCGATCGGGCAGCGGCGGCGTCAGGATCGGCACGGGGCGGCGCGCTATCTCGGTTTGCCTGCGAATTATTGGTTTGGGTGTGGCCGTTTTGGTCGGTTTCTTGGTCTTGGCCTTCTCTTTCGCGGTTAACTTTTTCTTTGGGGCATAGGGGTTCGGGGCGGCACCTTTGCGCGTCTTCCGGTTGATAATGACAACGTCCCCGGACGCCGGATCTTTACGTTCTTTCGCCTTGATGTCAGCCGGACGGGTCTGTGCGGAGGCCGGCGCGAGCATTGCCAGACTGAGAGCCGCCACCGTGGCGAGCCGGCAAAGGCTCCGAAGTTGATGATATCGCGCGCTTGGAACCGGATACATTGCAGAACCCCTTGTCGGTAACCGTCTGACAGAATGCACACCTCGCACGATCTACGCGAAGGTGGCCAAATTCTGGCCACAGCTCCTGACTGTGCACTCGTCGCTGCCACAAGTTAACGAGCGGCAAGCCATGATTCCGTCGCTCGGTCCGCAATAATTAGTGTGAACCGCGTTTCGCACCGGATCGAGACCCCTTCGCCTTTTCAAGGTCGGGATTGCTCGGCGGTTGTTTCGCACCAATACCTGCTGCGATGAAGCTCAAGTCGACCTTTCCTGCAATCGCGAAAGTGAGCTGGACCGGCAGTGCGTCGCCCTTAGCGATCGGTTTCTTCAGTCCGATAAACATCAGGTGCGCGCCGCCCGGCTTCAATTCCGTTACTTCCTGGGCTTTGAGTTCCAGCCCGCCCTCGATCTGGCGCATCCGCATGACGCCACCCTGCATGCTGGTCGTATGAATTTCGACGCGTTCGGAAATCGGCGACGATGCAGCCAGTAACTTGTCCGGCTTGTCGCCGATATTGACGACGGCCAGATAGCCGACACCCAGCTTCGCGCCGCCCGGTGTCGCGCGCGACCACGGCGTTTCAATCACCAGGTTGCCGACCTGCACGTCCTTGGCCAGGGCCATGCCTGCGCTTGAAATCAGCGCCGCCAGGACGGTGCCGGCAATTGTGGCACGAAAGGACAAGAAAGGGCTGCGCCACAAATGCATGCATAAATCTCCGTCAAACGTTCTATGAAAAGTTGCTGTTCTTGAAATAGTCGAAGTCGCGCCGCGTGCAACCGGCAGTCTGCATATTTTGCGGGACATTGTATGGCAATCGTGTCGCCATGCTGTAGTGTCAGGCCTGCGCTGCGGCTTTGGAGTTTGTTCTTGGTTTGTTTTCCTCAACAAATTCTTATTGCAGCCACATCGCAACCCGAATCGGGCGCGCATTTAGAACTCGTTATCCGAATCGGAGTGAAGTGATCCCAAGCGATGCCGACCCTGCAAAAGCAGATACGGCGCACATGGGGAGGGGTTTGTAAATGTTGATGAGTGTTGCAGAGATTGCGCGTAATGCCGGTATGTATCCGGAGTTGGCCGGAGCCCGCGTATTGGTAACCGGCGTACAGGCCACACGCGGTGTGGACCTTGTTCGAGCCTTCGGCGACCATGGTTGCCGTATCGTGCTGCAGATCCCGGAGATCTCAGCTGAAATCGACGCCTTACTTGCGCATGTCGCGCAAACCGCGCTCGATATCCATGTCCATCACGACCTGATCGAATGTGCCGAGGACGCCGTGCGGTTTTCACAATCGGCTGCGAAATATTTCGGCGGTTTCGACATTGTCGTCAATCTGATCGCTTTCGACACCGGCGACCTCAACGCCGCGTCGACGCTTGAAGAGCTTGAAGATCTGATATCGGAACGCTTTCAGGCCGCAGCCCGCACAACGGCCGTTGCTGCCAATCGCATGGGACTGACCTGGACGCATGGTTCCGTTCTCAACATCCTACGGGTCTCCGAAGCACGCAGCCCTGGTGAGGCAGCGGTGACCGGAATGGCGCGAACGGCGTTGACCGCGCTGACGCGTGGTGAAGCAAAGAAATGGGCCGAGCAGGCGGTTCGGATCAATGCGGTTGCCCCGCGTGCGATCCTCGGCGGCGGCGTCATTGATGACGACTGCGTCCGATCAGAGCCCGACGTGGCAGCGCTTGCCCTCTACCTGGCCTCGCAAGACGGTGAGGGCCTCAGCGGCCTGGTGTTCGAAGCCGACGGTGCCGCCAGCGCCTACTAATGTTCTGGATCGAATACTTGATTCCGCGTGAACGTTGGATCGTGTTCGTGAATCCAGAACACTAGCGGCAGCCCTCAAAAGCACACGTCGCACGGCAGGCGCATTGCTCCGCAATTGCGCCGCTGCCATCGCGCTTGATGTCGCGCGCACGGTTGTGCGAACGCGGCCGGCAACCCATTTGCGCCACAGCCCACCGTTAACCGCGTTTCTCCAGATCTGAGAATTTACGCCGGCTGCAATAAAAAATGCGCCAGCCTGCCTTGACAGTTGACGGCACTGGTCATATCTCCTGCCACAGGACTTAGCACTCATCTCTGTTGAGTGCTAACAAGCCTCTAACCTCCGCAAACTATGTCAACAAACCAGCCCACTAAGGAGCAGGTATTCCATGAAATTCCGTCCTCTTCACGACCGTGTGGTCGTTAAGCGTGTCGATAGCGAAACCAAATCGGCCGGCGGCATCATCATCCCCGACACCGCAGCTGAAAAGCCTATGCAGGGCAAAATCATCGCAGTCGGCACAGGTGCCCGCAATGAAACCGGCGAAATCGTCAAGCTGGATGTCAAAAAGGGCGACACCGTCCTGTTCGGCAAATGGTCCGGAACCGAAGTTAAAATTGACGGCGACGATCTCCTCATCATGAAGGAGAGCGACATCATGGGCGTCATCGAGTAACCCCCTCGATCCGATCACGCCTGACGCACCACGTCATTTACCCCTAAAATATCGGGAGATATTCAGAAATGTCAGCCAAAGACGTTAAATTTTCGACAGACGCGCGCGACCGTATGCTGCGCGGCGTCGACACCCTCGCCAATGCCGTAAAAGTGACGCTCGGCCCGAAAGGCCGCAACG
>JAGDYV010000192.1:0-2360 GCA_049116495.1 Hyphomicrobiaceae bacterium
CTCAGGCGATCACGATCGAGGCGGGGCCGCGACGCAATGATGGCACACGCCGGACGACCCGATATGACATCGATATGACCAAGTGCATCTATTGTGGATTGTGCCAGGAGGCCTGCCCGGTCGATGCGATTGTCGAGGGACCAAATTTCGAGTTCGCGACGGAGACGCGCGAAGAACTCTATTACAACAAGGAACGACTGCTCTCTAATGGTGACCGTTGGGAGCGGGAGATCGCAAAAAACCTTGCTCTCGACGCAAAATACCGATGATCCCGCCGGTTGGTTGGACCTGCTGTCGTCATTGACGGATGACGAGTTGGACCGCTATGGCGAGATCGCAGCTGACCAACGTCGGCTTGAGTGGCAGTACGGCTGGGCACAGATGCTGTGTCTTGCCGCCTCGCTGACCTCAGTTGGTTGGTTGGTGCGTGAATGCATGATGAACGGCCTAACGTGGCGCGGCGGAGCCATTCTTGGTGTGGCGGCAGCTCTCGGATACTGGCCATACCGAAAGGCGATCGTGCGGCGGTTGTGGGGCAAGCATTGCAAGGCAGTCGCACGTGAAACCGCACAACGCCGGGCGGAGCAGAGCAAATAGCAATCTCGGAGTACAACTTCGGGAAACACGAGAAATGGACAGAGGCGATGGGCCTGCAAGCGTTCTTTTTCTATATCTTTTCATTCGCTGCAGTTGCGTCTGCGGTCATGGTCATCATTGCGCGCAATCCGGTGCACGCTGTCCTGTTCTTGATCCTGGCATTCTTCAATGCAGCCGGCCTGTTCGTGCTACTTGGCGCTGAGTTTTTGGCGATGCTGCTGGTCATCGTCTACGTCGGCGCTGTCGCGGTGCTGTTCCTGTTCGTTGTCATGATGCTCGACGTCGACTTCGCCGAATTGCGGGCGGGTTTCATCAAGAATGCCGGGCTTGGCGCCGTTGTCGGCGGCATTGTTATGCTCGAATTGATTATGGTTCTCGGTTTCCAAACCTATTCGAGCCAGATCATCGGCAATCCAGCAGCGCCAGCGCCACTTGCCACGGACAATGTATCAAACACCGAAGCTTTGGGACGCATCCTCTACACGAAATACATTTTCTTCTTCCAGGCCGCGGGCCTCATTTTGTTGGTGGCAATGATTGGAGCGATTGTTTTGACGCTACGCCATAAGGAAGGCGTCCGCCGTCAGTCCATCTCAGCCCAGGTTGCCCGAACGCCGGAAACAGCAATGGACGTTGTGAAGGTGGCATCCGGACAAGCGGTGTTTCCGAGCAGCAAGGAGCCTGCGGAATAATGGAAATCGGAATCGGACATTATCTGACGGTTGCGGCCATGCTGTTCACCATCGGGATCTTTGGCATCTTTCTCAATCGTAAGAACGTCATTGTCATCTTGATGTCGGTTGAGCTCATGCTGCTCGCTGTCAACATCAATCTGGTTGCATTCTCAGCGTACAATAAGGACCTCGTCGGTCAGGTCTTCGCCATGATGGTGCTGACGGTCGCTGCTGCGGAAGCCGCGGTCGGCCTTGCAATCATCGTTGTCTATTACCGGAATCGCGGCTCCATCGCGGTCGAAGATATAAATATGATGAAGGGCTGATTGATCTCATGGAGTTCAAGGCAATTGTCTTTCTGCCGCTGATCGGTGCCATTATAGCGGGTTTCTTTGGCCGCCTGATCACGGATCGTGGCGCCGAAATCCTGACGACCGCACTGCTTTTCGTGTCGGCGGCATTGTCGTGGTTCGTGTTCTGGCGGGTTGGGTTCGGCGGCGAGACGATCAAGGTACCGATCGCGAACTGGATTACATCCGGTGAGCTTGAAGTGGCGTGGTCACTGCGCATCGACACGCTGACGGCGGTCATGCTCGTGGTCGTAACGTCGGTATCGAGCCTCGTCCATCTTTACTCGATCGGCTACATGCACGAGGACGAGGCGCGCGCGCGGTTCTTTGCCTACCTGTCGTTGTTCACGTTTGCGATGCTGGCCCTCGTCACCTCCGACAATCTCGTGCAGATGTTCTTTGGCTGGGAAGGCGTTGGCCTTGCGAGCTATCTGCTGATCGGGTTCTGGTACAAGAAGCCATCAGCCAATGCCGCGGCCATTAAGGCATTTGTCGTCAACCGGGTCGGCGACTTCGGGTTTGCACTTGGCATCTTTGGGCTATTTGCCATCACCAACTCGGTTGGTCTTGACGAAGTGTTCCGCGAGGCACCTGCGCTCGTTGGAAAGTCGATGAGCTTCCTTGGCTATGAGGTCGACATCCTGACATGTCTCTGCCTCCTGCTGTTCATGGGGGCAATGGGCAAGTCCGCTCAGTTCCTGCTTCACACCTGGCTGCCGGATGCGATGGAAGGCCCGAC
>JAGDYV010000193.1:0-18392 GCA_049116495.1 Hyphomicrobiaceae bacterium
CCGGGAAAACCGGCACGACGAATGATTCCAAGGACACATGGTTTGTCGGGTTTGCACCTGACCTCGTCGTTGGTGTGTTCGTCGGCTACGACAATCCGAAACCGATGGGCAAGTCTGCGACGGGCGGACAGGTTGCCGCGCCGATCTTTGCCAACTTCATGAAAGCAGCCATGAAAGACCGACCGGTCGTGCCTTTCCGTGTACCACCGGGCATAAAATTGGTGCCGGTTGATCGCAATACCGGTTTGCGGGCGCGTCGCGGTAACAAGAACACGATCATAGAGGCGTTCAAGCCGTACGAAGAGCCAGACGATGCGAATTCGTTTCTTGGCTATCAAAGCGCTGACGGCGTCTATGGCAGTCCGAATTCGATCAATCGCGGTCGCGGTAACGTGTATTGAGCGTTTCATTGCCGACGACGCTTTGATTGGAATATACAAGCCAAACTTGATTGACTGGAGAGCTGCAGCCATGCGCGCGGAAGCTGAAAAAATCGTTGCCGACGTCAAGGAGTCATTTGCGATCCTGCGGAGGCATCTTTGACTGGGACACCATTGACGAACGCCTCGCAGAGCTCAACCACCGTTCAGAGGACCCGGACCTTTGGAACGACCCGGCAAAGGCCCAGAAAGTCATGCGGGACCGTCAACTGTTGGAAAAGCAGGTGACGGGGTTTCGCAATCTTGAGCAGCAATTGGACGACGCCTGCACGCTGATCGAGCTGGGCGAAATGGAAGACGATGATGCAACCGTCTCCGAGGGTGAGGAGTCGTTGCGCGCGTTGCGAGAGGCCGCCCAGCGCCAGGAGGTTGAAGCGCTGCTGTCGGGCGAGGCGGATGGCAACGATGCCTACCTGGAAATTCATGCCGGCGCCGGTGGCACTGAGAGCCAGGATTGGGCGTCTATGCTGGCGCGGATGTATATGCGCTGGGCAGAGCGCAGAGGCTATAAAGTGAAACTGATCGACGAGAGCCCGGGTGAAGAGGCGGGAATCAAATCGACGACGCTCGAAATTAAAGGTGAAAACGCCTACGGCTGGCTGAAGACGGAAAGTGGTGTGCATCGGTTGGTGCGAATCTCCCCGTATGATTCCAATGCACGGCGCCACACGAGTTTTGCGTCGGCCTGGATCTACCCGGTGATCGATGACAGCATCGAGATTGAAGTCTCGGAAAGTGATTGCCGGATCGACACCTACCGCGCATCCGGGGCAGGCGGCCAGCACGTCAATACGACGGATTCAGCGGTCCGGATTACGCATATTCCAACGAATACGGTCGTTACCTGTCAGGAGGAACGTTCGCAGCATAAGAACCGAGCCAAAGCCTGGTTGATGCTGAAGGCGCGGTTGTACGAGGCGGAACTGAAGCGGCGTGAAGAAAAGGCCAGTGAAGAGGCGGCGAATAAAACGGAGATCGGCTGGGGGCACCAGATCCGATCATATGTGCTGCAGCCCTATCAAATGGTGAAAGACGTCAGGACGGGTGTCGAAAGCTCAGACCCATCCGGCGTGCTCGATGGGGCTTTGGAGCCGTTCATCGAGGCGGCGCTGGCATCGCGCGTTGATGGCGGCTCAGCGCCTGGAGAAATCGAGGATCTTGAGTAAGAAGCTGATGCGGCTCGGTGATTGCGCTGGCTATTGAGAGACGGCCGGCGAAGACACCGTTACTTTGTCCAGAGCGTTGGCCTTGAGGCTTGCGTCATACAGCCAAACTGACGCAACGGTGCCGGCCACCAGAATAAACAGGCCGACACTGGCGCGCCGCATGAGTGATGACGCAGAAAGGCTTTTGGGCCGCATTGTCTGCAGACCATCCTGAAGCTCGCTCGATGGCATGTGTATTCCCCCACGCAATTTTGTTGAGGGATTAGTGATTGGTTAACTTGGTAAGGTCAAGACAAGCTACTGACGGTTCCTGCGAACGACTGACCGGCGTGGCGATTATACCGCGCGACGCGACGCACTTGCCGCGAAATTGCGAAACACTTGTGTTCTTACGCCGATGAACTTGGCAGTGCCGTGCCGATCAGACAGTCGCGACTAATGCATGTGGCCAACTGCGTTTGATCCCAGCCTTCGGTGCCGGCCGGCTGCATGGGCAACACAATGTAGCGCAGGTCTGCCGTCGAATCATGAACACGCACCTCGACTTTATCTGAGATCGTAACGCCGAACTCGTTCAGAACAACGCGGGGTTCGCGTACGGTGCGGCTGCGATACGTCACGCTCTTGTACCAGGATGGCGGATAGCCAAGCAGCAGTTTCGGGTAGCAGGAACACAACGTGCAAACGATGACGTTGTGGACGTCCGGCGTGTTCTCAACGACGCGATAATCCGCCATATCGCCGATATCGATATCGAGGCTGAGAAGTGCACCGCGGGTATCTTCCATGTAACGCTTCTTGAAAGCCGGGTCGGTCCAGGCACGAGCCGTCACTTTGGCGCCGAGGGTCTCATTGCGGCTTGCCATTTTATCAATGTGGCCGGCAATCTCAGCATTGGTCAGCACCCCTTTTTCGATCAGCAACTCGCGAATTGCGTGTTCCATCACCTCGTATGGTGTTGCGGGGCCGGTGTCGTGATCCGGCTGAAAGGTCTGATCGTGGTCGTGATGGTCGTGCATGGTTGTGGCCTCAACTTGCGGCTGGCTTCAGCCAATTTTCGTAAACATCGACTTCGAGTTGGTCAGCTGGATTGCCGGCGTAGTCGGTCCAGAGATCGGTTTGTCGAAACCGGACTTTGTAGAGGACCTGCGGTGGCAATCCGGGTTGATGGTAGGCAAGGCGTTCCGGGTCGCGAAAGGCGCCATGGATGAGCGCAACTTCGCCGACATGTCCGCGGATGAATAGCGGTGCCCGACAGTGTCCGAGGGGTGCCCGGTCGTCGACGCAGACGGGTTGGCCGGGCTTGTATTTTGGCTGTGGTCCTGTTTCCATGGTCATGTGCGGCGCGCCTCTTCGCCATAGACGCCCTCGTTCCAGGGAACGTCGTCATTTGTCACTTCGCGGCCGGCTGCCCGTATGGCCTGGCGGGATTCTTCGATTTTAGCGGCCAGTTCCTCGCGGCTGATGACCCCTTGTTCAACAAGCAGGTTGCGCAACGCGCGGCACCATTTTTCGTAATAGGTTGTCGCGTCGTATTGTTGCTCGCCGTAGCTCTCGATGACGCGGCGCATGGCGTCAACCTTGAACGCGCCGCGGTTGTTGGCGAGCAGCACGATCATGGCATCAACACGTCGCTCCCAGAGGGCAAGGTCGTGCTCGTGCATGTCGACCTGACCGAAATCGAGACCGCCAACGTCATGGACGGTGTGGCCAGGAGCGGTACTGCGGAATTCGTTTTTCTTTTGCGTCATGAAGAAATGCCCGATCAAGGAGTGGTCACCGACACGATTGGCCCGGTCGAGTGTGATCTTGATCTTGCGGGAAAAGAACCGCGTTTGGCAAGGGGCGCAGCGGGATGAATGGCTCCGATCACGCCTCCGGCTGAGCGGCAGCCGCGGTTTGCGAAGGTGGCGGCGGAGGCTCCGATGTCTCTTCGTCTTTCGGCTTTGCCTCAAGAGGTATCGGCGCGGGCGTCTTGATCGGTTGAGCGGGCTTGTCCGATATCCGGTCGACGACCTCACGTGTGACGTCACGCAGCGACTGTCCCGGCGCACCGGCATACTTGGCGAGATACGAACGGGGTTCATTGGAAAACAGCGCGGCCCGTTGAATGATGCTGGCCATCGGCACCGTCGCTTCGAAGCAATTGAGAGAGGTATCTTCGCGCAGATGGGTTGCCATCGTACGGTCCTCAGGCG
Source organism: Hyphomicrobiaceae bacterium (assembly GCA_049116495.1). Taxonomy (GTDB): domain Bacteria; phylum Pseudomonadota; class Alphaproteobacteria; order Rhizobiales; family Hyphomicrobiaceae; genus CAJQQK01. The sequence continues at coordinate 3,805 of JAGDYV010000193.1, forward strand.
AGGTCGGCTCCATCATATTGATGACCACACCGAGTTGTTTGGCAAAGCCCATTTCCGGGTTCCGTGACCGGAAGCGTCGTAGGTACTCAAGGCCACTGATCGCAAGGAAGTCCGGTTTGACAGGGATCAGATGCTGATCACATTCGCGTAACCAGGTCTCGGTCATGACGGATATGCCCGGCGCGCAGTCGACCAGGACGACATCGACATATTGGTTCGCTGCGGCAAGCAGGGCGCGGGCTGCGGTGCGCAACTCTGCGAACTTGTTGGTTGCGGCAATTTCGCGTTCCAGGAGCGGTAGGTCCATATCGCCTTGGATCATGAACAGGCCACCCATGTCGTCGACATCCGAGACATCTCGGCAGACGAACTGCGGCCAATCAATATCTTTGCCTTCAAGAACTTTCTGGATCAAAAAATTCACGAGGGTGAGACTGGCTTCGGCGCGTTCGGCCAGCAATTTGCCACGCGCCATCATCAATGAAACGCTCATCTGGCCATCGGAATCGATGATGAGTGTTGATTTGCCGTGGTGCTCGGCGAGCGTTTCGGCGATCGCCATGGTCAATGTCGATTTTCCGACACCGCCTTTAGCATTCATGATCGCGATGGACGTCATTCCCCTGCCTATCCCCTCGTTGGCGTTCTGACACGCCAGTTGTTCGGCTCCTGTACCGTCTATCAGAGAAGGTCAATCTGCACTGCCACATAGCGCCGATATAACCCGTTGTGTGACGCGAATGCTGCTGGAATGGCAACTGGCCGTTCCGGCTGCGGTAAGTTGTGCAAATACACGCCAATTTGCACGCAATGCTGTCCGCACCATCAACACACGCTAGTCATGGCAAAAACGGGGCATGGAGATGGCAAACTGGAGGAGTGGTGCCCGCAATTCAGATACGCTTGGCGATTTCTTCGAGCATCAGTTCGGTTGCACCGCCGCCAATCGATTGGACACGCGCGTCACGGACCATCCGTTCAATGGGGGTGCCGCGCATATATCCGCTCCCACCATGGAATTGCAGGCAGTCATACATGACTTTGTTGACGAGATCGCCGCACAACGCCTTGATCATCGATACTTCCTTGGTCACCTGCTCGCCATTGGCATCACGCCAGGCTGTGTTGAAGACGAGTGCGCGGGCCGCTTCAACCTGGGCGAGCCGCTCCGAGAGGCGCTGGCGGATGGCTTGTTTTTCCCATAGCGGGGCGCCAAACGCCTGGCGCTGCTTGACCCAATCGAGTGTCAATTCGATCGCCTTAAGTGCTTCGCCGCACGCCTGTGCGCCGAGTACGATGCGTTCATTTTGCAGGTTGCCGACCAGGGCGTAGAAGCCGCGGCCTTCGGTCCCGATGACCTGGTCGTCGGGAACGAAGCACTCGTTGAACGTGAGTTCCGCGGTATCGCTTGACCACCAGCCGTGCTTTTCGAGTTCTTTGGCAACGGTGAAACCTGGTGCGCCTTTTTCGACAGCGAACATCGTAATGTTTCGATTGCGGCCTGCTTCGCCGGTTTTGGCGGCAACGAAATAAAGATCAGCATGGACACCGTTGGTGATGAACATCTTCGAGCCATCAAGGTGATAGCCACCGGCGGTTTTGCGCGCCGTCGTGCGCATCGACGCAAGGTCGGAGCCGGCACCTGGTTCCGTCATGGCAACGGCGGAAATGATCTCTCCAGCCGTAATGCCCGGCATCCAGCGTTGTTTCTGCGCATCTGTTCCGGCATGAAACAGGTGGGTGGATGCCATATCGGTGTGGACGAGGACGGTCACCGCGAAACCGCCATAAGTCGACCGACCGAGTTCCTCGGCGAAGATCGCATTCGCAAGCGTGTCGAGGCCGGCGCCGCCGAGTTCGACGGGATATCGCATGCCAAGTAGACCAAGGGCACCCATTTCCCGCAGTATCGTGCGGGGCACGAATCCGTCCTTTTCCCATTGGTCGCCGTTCGGCATGACTTTGTCAGCGATGAAGCGGCGCAGTGTCTCGCGCAGCATGTCGTGTTCTTCAGTGAAATATGGGAAGGTCGTCGTGCCGATCGGATCCGTCATTTGATTTTCTCTGTGCGTTCGCGTGTCGAGTTGGTGCGGAGGCTTTGAATTTGGTTGTAACTTGGTGGCAGCAGTAGCGCGAATTTAATCTTGGTTCGCAGGGTGCCGGTATGGCTGTGGGCGTGTTTAAGGGAGAGTTGTCTTGACGAAGTCGATTGGCATTGTGGGGGCGGGGGCGGCCGGCATCTGCGGTGCGCGCCATATGCTGGCGCAGGGGTTCAACGTGACCCTCTATGAGATCGGCTCGCACATTGGAGGCATGTGGGTTTTCAGAAATGATAATAATCGTTCGTCGGCGTACAAGACCCTGCACATCAACACGGCGCGCGACCTGACGGCATTTGAGGATTTCGAATTCGACAAGACGGTGCAGCCGTTTCCGGATCATCGCGACATGGCAAAATACCTGCGTGATTATGCGGATCATTTCGGCATAACGAAGCTTGTGCGTTTTAACACGACGGTTATGGATATCCGCCCATCGCCGAATTATTCGCCGGAAGAACCGCAATGGGAAATCGAGACGTCGACGGGCGAAGTGATCGAACATGATAGCGTGATTGTTGCAACGGGCCATCTGACGAAACCGCTTGAAGTCGACATGTTTCGCGAACAATTTGACGGTGAATATCTCCATTCGCATCATTACAAGGAGCCGGCGAGGTTTGCCGACAAGCGCGTATGTGTTGTCGGTGTCGGCAATAGCGGGCTCGATATTGCCAGCGATATCTGCACGACGGCTGAGCGCACGGTGCTGGTCGGACGGACGACACCGATGGTCATTCCAAAACTGATATTCGGGCGGCCTTTCTGGGATGCGGTCAAACCGTTCTACAAGCCATGGGTGCCGGCTGCGGTGCGCAATCGTGTGTTGCAGCTCCTCGTCTGGATCGTACATGGACGTATGACGGGGCTCGGCTTCGGGACGCAGCAAAAGAAGGTGCATGCGAGCTCCAATGCCAACATCATCAATCACATTCACTATCGCCGTGTCATCGTGAAATCCGGTATCGATCGGATAGAGGGCAAAACCATCACGTTTCCGGATGGCACATCCGAGGAGTTTGATTGTCTGATCGCGGCAACCGGTTACCTGATCGATCTTGATTTCATCGGCCAGGACGTGATTGCGCCGAAGGAGAACAGCCTTGACCTTTATCACCGTATCGTGCCGCCGGACTGGCGTGGGCTCTACTTCCTCGCGTTCTTCAACTCGGATACGGCGTTGAACTGGATCTGCAATGAGCAGGCGAAGTGGATTGCGGAGTTCGAGACCGGCCGTGCGGTGTTGCCGCCAAAATCAGCAATGCTCGATGAGATTGCCGATCGAAAAGCCTGGCTCAAGAGAAATTTCGAGCTTACGCCTCGGCACGGGATTGAGGTCGAACATCTGCCGTATTTCGAAGAGCTCAAAAAATCGCTCAAGGCCTGCCAGGTGCGGGCGCGTGAAACGGCCAAGATGGCGCAACCGTCCGCGCCGCGGCGCCTGCAGCGACCCGCGTCGAGCGCGCAGCAGAAGGACCGACAGCCTGATGCGGCTTAGAGCCCTTCAGACTGAGATGGAGTCAATTCTGTTCGCAAACGGTGAGTCGACCAGCAGGAGAGCGGCGCCGCGCGCAGCGGTGCTGTGGGCAAGCCGTTCGACGCATTGGACGGCCGCCGTTTGCAAACCCACTCGATGTTCGTGTTCGAAGTATCGACGCGAAATGGGCCGGGCGGATTTGCCCCGATCTCGGCGCGCCCCGTCTTGTCCGTGGCACCGCCACGCACTGCGACGGTCCACTTGATCTCGGACCAAATCCGCTCGGCAGAATGGGTCCATCTCAATCTGAAAGGGCTCCAGTCGAGAAGTTGAATCGAACTGATTGATGCTGTCCGTGGATCGGAATTGGTACAAAGAAAACAGGCGCCCCGGGGAGGAGCGCCTGTTTTTTTGCTGGCTTGTGTTCGGCGATTAGTTCGAAAGACGCGGATTGTTGTTTCCAAGTGCTTCGATCAACGCATCACCGATCGAGGAGAAGGCGTCTTCAAGATCTTGCTGGGTGACAGGGAAGTAGAAGTGCTTCTTCTTCAATGTCAGATCTGTTTCAGGGTCGGTCTGATCGTAGCTGGCACAATACTTCATTGTGTCACGGGCTTTCTGACCGGCGCTGCTTGAGGCTGACTCAAGTCCGAAGCCGATCGTGAAGATCATCACGGCTTCCTCGCCATCCGCATTCAGCTTGCTTTTGATGGCATCGCAATAGGACTTTGCTTCAGCGCGAGACTCTGGGCAATCGCTGCCGCCCGAGCAAGAGGCCGACGATTTGTCAGCGTTCCTGTGGAACTCGGTGAAGTTACCGTCGGTCAGAACGACAATCGCCTTGATCGTAGTGTTGTCGGTGTAGGCAACCGGTTCAGATCCGGTCGGCCAACGGCTGCTCCACTCTGGAGAGATTGCGTGCCAACCCCACTGGATGCCGAGGTGACCGGATGTCGAGCCAGAGGCGGTCAGGCCTGCAACTGCGGTGTCGATTGTCGACCGGTTCGACGTCAGCGGGATGATCGGTTTGGTTGACGAGCACGAGCTGTTGCTTGTCTTGATCCAGAACTCGTCGACGTTGATATCTGGTGCGCTTTCGGTTGGGCGTGAGCCGTGTTTACGTTCGAGGACGCACTGCTTGTATTGGTAAGGAGAGACGCGCCCTGTCAGTTGGGCGGTGTTGGTTGAGCCGACGTTGACGTAGGTCGCGAAAGGCACCATGGCAACTTTGGTTGTGGTGGATCCAGTTGGCATGACAACGTCGAGGATCATTGGAACGGCAGCCTTGAGCTCATCCAGCTTGGTTGTTGAACCGGATGTCGTTCCGTTCATTGAGCCGGTTGTATCAAGAACGAGGGCTACTTCCAGTTTCTTCGTACCACCGCCGAAATAGACCGTGCTGTTCGTTGACATCGTCATTTCTGATGTGCCGACGAGTTTCATGAAGACGGTTGGCACGGTTGCCGTGGCCGTTACGGTGACTTGCTCGCCGCTCGGTGTTGCCGTTCGTGTTGCCGTCGCGTTGTGTTTGAGGTTGGCCGTGTTGGCGTCAAACGACTGTTCGGCCGCTGCTGTTCGTGCAGCTATTGTCGTGTTTTTCGAAACCGCTCCGGCCATTGCCGCTGCATCGGAAGCTGCCTGCAGCTGCACGCGGACGTTTGAGGCGCGACTATAATCAACGGCGATGCCGATTACGGCGACGACGGGTACCAAAGCCCCGGCAAACAACATGGCGACGGTGCCATTGCGATCACCGGCAAAGCGGTTGAGACCGGCGCGCGCCATCATGGCGGCCCAGGGTCCCTTGCTTTGACTTGGTTTGAGGTTTCTCGACATAGATACTTCTCCTGCTCACACAACACTGGTTATTGGAACCAGCGCACGATTCTTGCTCTTGTTCCGAGTGAGCAGTTAAACAGGGAATTCAATGCCAAGCCGTATCAGGAAAGATTCGAATTTTATGTAATTCGAGTTTGATTGCTTTTGTTGTAAAAGTTGCTTGATTGGATATTGTCAACGTTTGGAAAGATTGAATCAAATTCGAACTAGTTTCAGTTCGAGGTTTTATTGAGGTTCAAAAGTTGAATAAGACAATTACGAATTTGGAAGAGAGGTATTGCGAAATCGTTAATTGGGTGAATGGTGGTCGGGCTTGTTGGGGCAGCTTCAGTCGTTATCAAGGCCGCGTTTTTCGAGGTAATCGGCATAATCGTCGCGCAGGGCCCGCTTCATAATCTTACCCGTGGCTGTGTGGGGCAATTCATCAACAAAGATTATAGCGTCCGGTAGCATCCATTTTGCCAGTGTTTTGCCGAGATGCTCACGCAATGCTTCGGCATCCACGTTTGAACCCTCTTCGCGCACCGCAATGACCAGTGGGCGCTCGTCCCACTTCTTATGTCGGGCAGGAACCGCGGCCGCTTCCTGGATCCCGGGCATTGTTAGAGCGAGGTTTTCGAGATCGATCGACGAGATCCATTCGCCACCTGACTTGATCAGATCTTTGACGCGGTCGACCAAGAGGATGAAACCGTCTTCGTCGATCGTGGCAACGTCGCCGGTGCGAAACCAACCGTCATCGGTAAAGGCCACCGCGTTGGCGGCGTCGTCATTGTAATAGCCGCTCGTGACCCATGGGCCGCGGACGACCAGTTCGCCAACCGCCTTGCCGTCGCGTGGCAGCTCGCAGCCGTCGTCGTCAATGATCTTCAGGGCGACACCGTAGGGCGCACGGCCTTGTTTGACGGCGCCTTGTAGCACTTCGTCATCGGACATTTGGGTCAATGGTCCGGCTGGCATGTTATAAGCACCGACCGGACTGAGTTCGGTCATGCCCCAGCCGTGATCGATCCTAAGACCATGTTCCTTCCAGAACGCTTCACTTAGCGCAGGTGGCAGTGCTGAACCGCCAGCAATGCCACGCAGGCCCGCAGGCAGTTTGTTGCCGGATTTGCGCAGATAGTCGAGTAATCCCATCCACACCGTCGGGACGCCGCCGACATATGTCGCGTCAGCAGCAATGATCAATTCATAGAGAGATTGCCCGTCGAGGCGAGGGCCCGGCATCGCCAGGCTTGCCCCGGTCATGGTGGCAGCATAGATCGTGCCCCAGGCATTGGCGTGAAACATTGGAACGATCGGCAGGATGGTGCTCCCTGCATGCATCGCAATGGCTTCGGGGCTGGCGATGGCCCAGGTGTGGAGCAGCGTCGAGCGATGCGAATAAAGGACGCCTTTTGAATTGCCGGTCGTGCCGGACGTGTAGCACAGACTACTTGCCGTGTTCTCGTCGAAAAGCGGCCAATCAAAGGTTGTCGGCTCGGGCTCGATAATGTCGTCATAGGCCAGTAAGGGGAGACGGCCGGAAAGGCTCGTCTCCGGCACGGCATCGGCCATGACAACGATACCCTCGGGCACGTCCGCGATCTTGTCGAAGATGTTTTCGAGCACGGGCAAGATCGTCGGGTCGACAAAGATCCAGCGATCTTCGGCATGGCGAATAATGTAGGTAATCTGCTCGGGAAAAAGGCGCGGGTTGACGGTGTGGCAGATCGCGCCGATGCCGGAGATGGCATAGTACAACTCGAAATGGCGCTGGTCATTCCAGGCCAAAGTGGCAATCCGATCGCCGTGCTTGACGCCGAGTTTGACAAGCGCGTTGGCAAGTTGAGCGGCGCGCTGTGCGAGGGCGCGATAACCGGTTTTGGTGACGGTCCCCAGCGATTTTCCTGAGGCGTCGCGATCGAGAGATATAATGCCCGTTTTCGAGTGATTGGTCGCGGCGTGCTGCAAGAGGGAATTAATCAGAAGCGGGTGATCCTGCATCAAGCCTTGCATGGTTTGTTCCTTGGCAGAGATGAAGTTTGTTCGCAGACAGCTACGTGTCGACAACGACGTATTGGCGATCGGTCGTGACGTCGACGGTTTCGGCCTGGTAGGGTCCTTCGACGAGTTGACTACCATCGGCAATGGCAACCTCGTAGTTCCGTGTCCTGACCCGTTCCGGCTCGCCCCATGATTGGCCCGTTCGCAAGTCGAAGAACCAGCCGTGCCAGGGGCAGCGAATGATTTCGCCCGGGCGCTGATAGGTGATCTTGCCCGGCTCATCGGATGTGATATGGCCGGTTACGACGCCATCACACAACCGGCCGCCCTGGTGCGGGCAGCGATTGAGCAGGCCGACGTAATCACCGTCGAGGTTGAAGATGACGATTTCGCGGTCTTCTACCGTGACGACCTTGCGTTGGCCGGGTTGGATTTCATCCGTGGTGGCGACAACGTGGCGGGACATCAGATCTAAAGTCCGTAAACCGCGCGGGCATTTTCGCGGAACAGTTTGCGTCGTGGGGTATCATCGAGCCGAATGGGGAGGGCCTCTGCGGGATCGTCGTAGTCCCAATGCGGATAGTCGGTCGCGAAAATCAACCGATCCTCGCCAATCCACTCCCATGTATCCTTGAGATGCCGGCGGCTGTCCGGCTCTTCCATGGGCTGTGTCGTTAGCCAGACATGTTCGCGGATAACCTCGGAAGGTGGGCGTTTGAGGTGAGGAATCTCCCCCTTCAGTTTTTGCCAGTGCTTATCGAGGCGCCATGACAGTGACGGCAGCCAGGCGAAACCGGCCTCGACCAGGATAACCTTGAGGTTGGTGAAGTGTTCGAAGACGCCCTCCAACACCATGCTGGCGAGGAGGGATTGGCAGCATTGGGCGTGACCGCACATTTCTTCGATATAGAATGATGGCCAGCCGCCGCTGGTGACCGGATTTCCGCCGTAGCCAAAGGCATGGATGGCGACGGGCAAATCATGGCTCGCTGCGGCTTCGTAGATCGGCCAATAGCGGCGCTGGCCGAGTGGTTCGGCGGTTCGGCTCAGCAGCAGAATTTGTGCGAAGTGCGGGTTGCCGGCCCACCTGTTGATTTCCTTGACGCTGGCGGCTGCGTCTTCGTAGGGCGGCATGATCGAGCCCTTGAGGCGCGGTTCAGGCTCCAGCCACTCTGCCAACTGCCATTCATTCATGGCTGGCGCCAAGGCGGCGGCAAGGTCAAGGTTCTGGGCATTGCCCGGCGTCGGCGCCAGGGGATTGAGAATGCCGAGTTCGACGTTGTTCGGGTCAAGATGTTGCGTGCGCATGAACGATAGGCTGGAGCCTGGACGTCCGCCCTCTGGTGGGTAGGCATCGCGCCGTGAGGCATCGGGATTGCCCTTGGGATATGCCGGGCCGGCCTGATACTGGTAGCGCGGGATCATGCCGTAGGTCGCCATATGGTCGCGCCAGCGCTGGGATAGATAAGGATAAATGGTGGTTGGCGCTGCCAGGGCCGGGTGGATATCGCAATCGGCGATAGCAAGGCCGATCCGTGCAGCGCGTTTTTGGGCTTCTGCTTCTGACACATGAATGTTCATCACAGCCTCGCATAGGTTTGACGCGGATTGTCGACCAATATCCGGCGAACCAAATCGTCTGGCAATCCAGGTGGCAGTGGATCGTCGCCGTCGAACTGCCAGTGCGGATAGTCGGTCGAGAATAGCACAAGTTCGTCGGAACCAAGATGCTCGAATATCTTAGTGATATCAGCGGTATCATCCGGCCCGTCGAATGGAGTGAGGGAGAATCGGACCTGATCCAGCACGATATCAACCGGTGAACGGTCGACCCAGGGGATCTCCATCGTGAGGCCGCGCCAGTACTTCTTGAAACGCCACAAGAACGCCGGCAGCCAGGTGAACCCGGATTCAAGCATCACGAACTTGAGGTTTGGGAATTTCTTGAAGACGCCTTCCGCGAGCAGGCTTGCCAGTTGTGACTGGAACGTGATCGCCTGGGAGACATAGTCCTCAATGTAGTACGATGACCAGCCAACCGGTGTTGAGGGGTGGCGGTAGCTTGATCCGGCGTGGATGGCAATCGGCAGGCCAAGGCGCTCCGCAGCTTCATAAATCGGCCAATGGTGGCGGCGCCCGAGCATCGTTTCGCCGGCAACAAGCGTCATGATCTGCACGAAGCGCCTGTCCGGGGCCAGCCGCTCGATTTCTGCGACGGCAAGTTCGGCACTCTGGATGGGGATGAGAATCGAAGCGCGTAGGCGTGGGTCTCGGTCGAGCCACTCGGCTGCGATCCAATCGTTGACCGCCCGCGCGTAGGCCGCGCCCATGTCTTCGCTGAACGGCAGTTGTACACCGTAGAGGCAGTTGAGGATCGCGATGTCGATGCCGAAAGGATCAAGCAATTGGTCCTGCAGCTGATTCAGCGTCGCCGCAGCCTTGCCGATCTCGGGGCGCCAATCGCTGCGGGCCGCGAGCGGTGAGTTGTTCGGATATGAGATCGTATCGAGTTCGTGCATGCCGCGCTGCACGAGTGTGTCGGCCCAATACGGTTCCATGTACGGCAGCAGGCTTTTGAGCCCCGGAACGCTCGGGTGCACGTCACAATCGATGGGGTTGAGGCCTCTGATCATGAGCGTCATCGTGCGCGGGTTCGCGGAGCTGTGCAAGAGGCTGGTTTTAAGAGCCTAAATCTGATCAGGGTGGCGATGGCGGATGCGGATCGGGCCACTTACGGTGCACGTGCGCTCTGGCGGACCACAAAATCGGAGAACGAAGCCTGATGTCGACACATCGCGAATTCCAATTCGTCAAGGTGCCGGATGGCATGCCGTCGGAAGATTGCTTCAAAATCGTTGAGGCAGCCATGCCGCAGCCTGGGCCAGGTGACGTCCTGGTCCAGACCCATTTTCTGTCGATTGATCCTTATATGCGCCGCGCCATGAGTGGTTCGAAGAACTACGGGCAAATGCAGCCAGGGGTGGTGATGATCGGGCGCGGCACCGGCGTCGTGCTGGAGAGCCGGCACCCGGACTTCAAGGAAGGCGACGCGGTTCAAAGCGAGTTTGGATGGCGCGAACATGTGGTTTTGAAAGGCGATGGGCTGCGCAAACTGGCGTCCGATCTACAACCTTTGTCGTTGAGCGTCGGCATTCTCGGCCAATCGGCGGCGACGGCGTGGGTTGGGCTTCACGATGTGGGGGAAATCAAGGAAGGCAAGACGGTTGTCGTATCGGCGGCGGCAGGGGCCGTTGGCAGCGCCGTCGGGCAGATTGCACGCATAAGGGGCTGTCGCGTCGTTGGTATCGCCGGCGGTCCCGACAAATGCCGGCATGTGGTTGATGACCTGGGCTTTGACGATTGTATCGACTACAAGGCCGGCAATCTTTCTGGTGCGCTTGGCGCAGCCGTGCCGGAGGGGATCGACATCTATTATGACAATGTCGGTGGGGAGATATTGGAAGCGGCACTGGATCACGTCAATGAAGAGGCGCGCATTCCGATCTGCGGTCAAATTTCTCGATACAACACCAGCGAGCCGGCCGCTTTGCGCAACATACATGTCCTGCTTGATAAGGGTGTGCGGCTGCAGGGGTTCCGGATTGGCAGTCGTTTGCGGCGGCGCGATGAGGCGCTGGAAGAGCTGCTTGGCTGGTGGCGTGATGGTAAATTGAAGTATCGCGAGACGGTATCTGATGGTTTCGAAACGGCGCCTGCGGCGCTGATAAACATGCTAAGCGGCGGCAACTACGGCAAGCAGGTCGTCAAAGTTGTCTAGAACACTCAATCTCAAAATGGGAAGAGACGAGAATGGAAATGAATGAACAGGTCAAGGCAGAGCTGACGCCGACGGGTAAGTTGCGTGCGGCGATCAACATGAGCAATTTCCTGTTGGTCACGGGGAAGGCGGATAACGGAGATCCGACCGGGGTCTCGCCCGAAATGGCGGCTGAGGTCGCGCGCCGTCTGGGTGTGCCGTTGGAGCTCATTCCTTATCCTAATCCAGGCGCGCTGGGTGATGATGCCGATTCGGGCAACTGGGACATTGGTAACATCGGGGCCGAACCGCAGCGGGCCGAAAAGATCGCATTCTCGGCAGCTTACTGTGAGATTGAAGCGACGTACCTGGTGCCTGCTGGTTCGTCGATAAAAACGATTGCGGATGTTGACAAACCGGGGGTACGCATTTCCGTGACCGGACGGGCGGCCTACGGATTATGGCTGCAAAACAACATTAAGCAGGCGGAACTGGTGAAAACGGACTCGCTCGACAGCGCCTATGAGACGTTTGTTTCCGACAAACTAGAGGTGTTGGCGGGATTGCGGCCGCGTCTCATATCGGATGTCGAGAAGCTGCCCGGTGCGCGTATTCTGGATGGCCAATTCAGCGCCGTTCAGCAGGCTGTTGGTACGCCGAAGAAAAATTCCGAAGCCGCGAAATGGTTGGCGGCATTTGTGGAGGAGGCGAAGGCCTCCGGTATGGTCGCCGGGTTCATTGCCAAGCACAACGTTGTTGGATTGTCGGTCGCGCCAGCGGCTTAGGGCGCCGGTGGTCTCCCCGGTGTTCTGCTCGGCAGTCCGGGGAACTCACGCGGTCTTGCGATACACATCTTTGGTTGCGATCTTGCCGTTTGAAAAAGTGTAGCGCTCGATACCGACCTCTTCGTGTGGCGCGCCGGTGTCCTTGCGGGTTGCCGTGATCCGGAACGTCATGAACGTGGCGTCCGGCGCGTGATGGTAGTGGACGTCCTCGAAGCGCACGTTTTCTAGCTTGTCCGAGCGCCGTTGCAGTTGCTCGGCGACCGCGGCCTTGCCGGTGACCGCTTTGGCGTTGCCCTGTTCATCGAGCGTCATCCATGTGAACTCAGGCGCGCAAACTTCGTAAAGCGCTTCAGTATCTTTTTTGAAGAATGCCCGGCCGAAGGATTTGAAAAGCGTATCGCGTTCGTTGGCTGTCGGGGACATGGGTCTGCTCCAGATGTGAATTGCGTCAGGAATGTTCGGCGCTTTCGCGCTCCGGCGCGCGGATCGTGAGGCCGCCGTCGACGACGAGCGTGTGACCGGTGATATAGCGGGCATGATTTGACAACAGAAACCGCACGGCGTTGCCGATGTCCCAGCCGGTACCTTCCATGCCGAGGATCGACGCATTGGCGCGTTGTTTGCGCAGATGCTCGGGCATGCCGTCCTTAATCACCATCGGGGTGTAGACCGGACCGGGCGCGACACAATTGACGCGGATGCCCTCCGGCCCATGATCGATTGCCATGGCGCGTGTGAGGCCGATCACGGCGGCCTTCGATGTGGTGTAAACGGTCAATCGCCGCGGCCGGAGCGCCGAGATGGATGAGACGTTGACGATCGCGCCGCCGCCGCCAGATCGGATCATGGCTGGAATGACGTGCTTCGAGGTGAGGAACATCGCCTCGACATTGACCTGCATGACCCGGCGCCAAGTATCGGGATCTTCCTCAACGACGCTGCCGCGGCTCGATATACCAACGTTGTTGTCGAGCAGATCGACACGGCCATAGGTATCCATGGCGCATTCGGGGATACTCTTGCAGCCGGCCTCGCTTGTGACATCGGCTGCATGGGCAATCGCTGTGCCGCCGTCCGCGGAGATCATCTCGACGGTGTTCTGGGCGAGTTCCAATTCACGATCGACGACGACGATTTTCGTGCCGGAGCGGGCCAAAAGCAAGGCTGCGGCGCGGCCATTGCCGATGCCATCGCCGCGGGCGCCGCCGCCGCTTATGATGGCGACCTTGTCTTTCAGGCCATCATCGTCAAATTGGGCGGTTTCAGTTAGAGCAGAAGACATCCGTGCACTCCTTCTCAAGGGCTGCGAACTTGGTAGTGAAAGTCTAGATCTGGCGATGGCCGGGTCGCAAGCCGATGGTCGCAGACGTGTCGGATGATCAGCGGGTCGATTGTGGTGGCACTGGTGGCGCCGTCGCGAGATCGGTATTCTCATGCAAATGTACGAGTGAACGTATTGAAAGGACTGCGATATGCGCTTGATGATGTTTCAAGATGCGGGCAAGGAGCAACTCGGCGTCGTCGATGGTGCGGATGTTGTCGCCGTTTCAGGTGACGGTGTGCCGGCGGACCTCCTCGGTGTTATTGAGGGCGGCGTTGCCACGCTGGAGGCCGTACAGGGGGCTGTCGCAGCTGGCAAACGCTATAAACTCGATGCGGTCAAACCGGCACTGCCCATTGCTCGGCCACCGAAAATGATCTGCATCGGCCTTAACTATGCGCTGCACGCGAAAGAAGGCGGCCACGATATTCCGACCTATCCGTCCGTTTTCCTGCGCATGACGTCGTCATTGATCGCGGCGGAAGCCGATGTCATACGGCCCAAGATATCAGAGCAGCTCGACTATGAGTGCGAGCTTGCGATTGTAATCGGCAAGGGCGGGCGACACATTTCGGAGGCGGATGCGCTCGACCATGTGTTTGGCTATACGCTGTTCAACGATGTTTCCGTGCGGGATTTCCAACGCAAGACGGCGCAGTGGACTCCGGGCAAGAATTTTGACGGTACCGGCCCGCTTGGCCCGACGATTGTGACTGCCGATGAACTGCCACCCGGAGCATCCGGCTTGCGCATCATGACACGTGTCAACGGCAACACGATGCAGGATTCCAATACGAGTGACATGATTTTCTCGACCCAGCGCATTGTTGCCGTGCTTTCGGAATTCATGACGTTGGAACCGGGCGATGTTATCGCCACAGGCACGCCCTCCGGCGTTGCGCACGCCCGCAAGCCACCAGCATGGATGAAGGCGGGTGACGTCGTCGAGGTTGAAGTCGAAGGCATTGGCGTCCTGCGCAACCCCGTCGTTGATGAGGCCTGACGCAGGCGAGCGATCATCACGGAACAGGTCTGACCCTCATGCGTTCCAGCAAAACCATTCACGTTGTTTCCTGCCACGCAGAAGGAGAGATCGGTGATGTCATTGTTGGTGGTGTCGCGCCACCGCCGGGTGATACGCTTTGGGAGCAGTCGCGCTGGATTGCACGCGATGAGACCCTGCGAAATTTCGTCCTGAATGAACCGCGCGGCGGTGTCTTCCGACACGTCAACTTGTTGGTTCCACCCAAAGATCCGCGTGCGGCGATGGGTTTCATTATCATGGAGCCGGTACATACGCCGCCGATGTCCGGTTCCAACTCGA
>JAGDYV010000194.1:0-35666 GCA_049116495.1 Hyphomicrobiaceae bacterium
AGGAGCGCTGACGTCGGACACGACCTTGGTACATCCAATTCTGCAGCTGCGGTTCTGCGCGGCGGCCGTCCGGTCATGATTCCAAGTGCCGAAGGGCTGAGCCTTGGCGGCAAGGCGTTTCCAAGCTATGTCGCGGTAACTTCGCAAGGTGAGGTTATCGTCGGCGAACCGGCGCGCCGCCAGGTGGCGGCCAATCCTGATGGCACGGCATCCGCGTTCAAGAGGAAGATGGGGCAGCGGGATAAGACCCGCCTCAAGGACCGCGAATTCACACCTGAAGAACTGTCTTCACTGCTATTGCAGAAGATCAAGCGCGATGCAGAATCTTTCTTGGGCGAACCGGTCAACGAGGCGGTCGTCACGGTGCCTGCCTATTTCAACGACAACCAGCGAAGCGCAACCAAGGACGCAGCACGTATTGCCGGCTTGGACGTCAAACGGCTGGTAAACGAGCCGACGGCGGCGTCACTTGCCTACGGGCTCGACCGCAGCGGCGAGGACATGCGTGTTGCCGTCATCGACTTCGGCGGCGGTACGCTCGACGTGACAATCATGGAATTCGGCAAGGGTGTGTTCGAGGTCAAGGCAACAAGCGGCGACACCCAACTCGGTGGTACTGATATGGACAAGGCCGTGTTCGAGTTCCTGGTCGACAAATTCAGGGAAAAGAGCGGCATTGATGTGCGAGGCGACGTGACAGCTGCCGCCCGTTTACGCGAAGCCGGTGAAATGGCCAAGATCGAGCTGTCGAGCACAACGACGACCCGCATCAGTCTGCCGTTCCTTGCCACCAAGGATGGCATCGCTCAAAACTTCGATTTCGAGTTCAAACGTGCCGAGCTGGATCATCTCGTCCGGCCCATTGTCGAACGCTGTCGCACGTCTGTGGTGCAGGCCATGCACGATGCTCAGGTTTCCGAACGTGATATCGATCGTCTCATCTTCGTCGGTGGCCCGACGCGCATGCCGGTCGTGCGAGAATTCTTTGAGAGCGTACTAGGGCGCAAGGCCGAAATGGGCGTTGATCCCATGGAGTGCGTTGCTCAAGGAGCCGCCATCCAGGCAGGTGTGCTGGCCGGAGAGGTTGATGATATCGTTCTTGTCGATGTGACGCCTCTGACCTTGGGGATCGAGACTTTGGGCGGCGTTGCGACACCGCTAATCGCACGTAACACACCAGTTCCTGTTAAGAGATCGGAAATCTTCACGACGGCGGCCGACATGCAGACTTCAGTGACGGTGCATGTGTTCCAGGGCGAGCGCCCGATGGCGGCTGACAATACGAGCCTCGGCCAGTTCAATCTGGAGGGTCTGGCACCGGCCCCGCGCGGCACGCCGAAAATTGAAGTCGAGTTCGATATTGACGCTGATGGCATACTCGATGCCACCGCAAAGGACATGGCGACAGGTAAGTCGCAGTCAATCCGCATAACCGGGTCAACCCGCCTTTCGGCCACAGAGAAAGAACGCATGGTCCGTCAGGCAGAGCAGTTCGCTGACGATGACAAGAAGCGGCGGGAAGCCGCGGACAAGCTCAATAATGCCGATTCGATCTGCTATCAGGCAGAGCGCACGCTCGGCGACTTTGCGGACAAGATAAGCTCTGATCTCAAGGGACGCGTCGACACCGCATTGCGCGAGACGCGCGATGCGATCGCTGGCGAAGATCCGGACAAGGCGAGCGAAAAATCAGAAGCGCTCAAGGTCGTGTTGCAGGAAATCGGCATGGCGGTTTACGCGGAGACGCCTGAAGCGGGACCACAACCGCGCCCCGATGTGACTGCCGGGAACGGAGAGCCGCGTCCGTCCGGTGCCGGTCCAGGTGGTCGCGTTGTCGATGCGGAGTACCGTGAGGCCGGTAGCGCCAAGACCTGAATCGGGCAGCGAAATCCGTGGCAAACAAGCGCGATTATTACGAAGTTCTGGGAGTTGCGCGAGATGCCAGCCGCAGTGACATCAAGGATGCCTTTCGTCAGCTTGCGCTCAAGTACCATCCCGACCGCAACAAGGAACCAGGGGCCGAGGAGAAATTCAAGGAAATCGCCGAAGCGTATGCGGTTCTCTACGACCTGGAGAACCGTGTAACCTATGATGCCGGCGGCCATGCCGGGATGCCGGGTTTCTCACCGGAAGATCTCTTCGGCGGTATGCATTTCGACGACCTGTTTAGCGGCATGGGTCTCAATCTCGGTGGTTTCGGAGCAAAGGGCTCGGGCCTGTTCGACAACCTCTTTCGGCGCGATACGGGGCCAAGGCGCGGTAGCGATGTCCGGGTGATCTTGCACGTGCCACTCTCAACAATTGCATCCGGCGGCGAGGAGGTGGTGCACATCGCGCACGACACGCGATGCCGCGAATGCAAGGGCACTGGCGCGGCAGCGGAAACCGAACCGCGCAAATGCGAGAAATGTGGTGGCACTGGGCAGCTGGTCCAAAGCGAGCAGCGCGGCAACGTCACGATGCAGCAGATTGCGACCTGCCCTGACTGCCATGGTCACGGGGCATTCATCGACCATCCCTGTCCAGCCTGTGCCGGCAAGGGCATCGTCTATGAGGACGAGGAGCTGACGGTGCGCATCCCGCGAGGCGCCGAGGAAGGCATGGCATTGCGCATACCCGGTCGCGGCAAGCCTGGTTCAGACACAAGCAGTCCGCCGGGCGACCTTCTCGTAATCATACGCACCGATGCCGACCCCCGCTTTGAGCGTCACGGTGCCGATCTCTGGCGCCGGCTGCCGGTCGAAGTGATTGACGCCGTTCTTGGAACCAAACTGATGGTGCCGACTCTCGACGGCGAAATTGAGGTGGACGTGCCGGGTGGAACTCAACCGGATTCCGTACTCAGGCTACAAACCAAGGGTCTACCCTATTTCGGTTCGGAAAGGCAGGGAGACTTGTACCTGAGAGTTGAGGTTCATGTGCCAGAGAGCCTTTCGCAAGAAGAGGAGCGCCTCTATCGAGAGTTGCGCCGGGCGAAGGGAAGCGGAGGATCCGCCGAAAATTCGGGTCGCATGTAGAAATCGTCGCCGTAAAATTGTGCCTGCCGTACCGTCGGTCATGGTCTGACAGCAGACATTGGCAACCAAAATGACGATGAGTGCAAACCTCTGAGCCAAATGTCGCCTTCGTGGACCTTTCGACGTTTGTGCATTGCTGCCGAGCTAACCGCCACGATGGCAGCAAAGATCAAACAACCGACATTGGTTTGCCAATCAATCTCTAAACCGCTTCGCGGCGCCCTAGGTGGCAGGGGCACAAACCGTCAACATGATTAATGTCAAAGCTTGTACCAAGCCCCAATCGTAGCATGCCTCGTAGTAGTGTCGCGCAAACCAACTCGATAGAATAGTGTTACGCGGCTCCGAAACAGCGCGACTGTTGTATTCAGCGGCTGGCCTTCAGCCACTGCTCCCGAGCTTCGTGGCTGTTGACCGTGCATCACATGTCTTAAACACTTTCAAAGATATCCAAACTCGGCAAAGGCCAGATCGTTAATCCGTCGATGGGTATTTTCTTGCTTACGTTCCTGACTGCAAAAGGTAAGCAACCGTGGACGAACTGGGGTAAGAGCGCCGCAGCATCGATCTCTTACTTCTCGCGCTATTGCAGTATCAACAGCGAGTCACAAAAATTTTTTGAGAATCTCTTGAAAATGGTTTTGCCGCGTCCAAATTTACACCAGCCGCCCATTTTGGGGGTCTAGTTCACGTTTTCTATAGGTATCGCTCAAGAGGAGGATGGCTATGGTGGACCTTGATTTCACACCACTCTATCGTACAACGATCGGATT
This sequence comes from Hyphomicrobiaceae bacterium, assembly GCA_049116495.1. Classification (GTDB taxonomy): domain Bacteria; phylum Pseudomonadota; class Alphaproteobacteria; order Rhizobiales; family Hyphomicrobiaceae; genus CAJQQK01. The sequence continues at coordinate 3,791 of JAGDYV010000194.1, forward strand.
TGATCGTATCCCGCAGCTGATGCAATCAGCAACGCGGATGTCCGAAGCCGATCTCGGCTACCCACCCTACAATATCGAAAAAGATGCCGACGATTCTTATCGGATCGTCATCGCTCTTGCGGGCTTCAACAAAAATGATGTTGAAGTCGTCATCGAGCAAAGTCGGCTCACTGTTCGCGGCAAGATGGCTGAGCGCGAAGGCGCCGAGTATCTTCATCGTGGGATCGCGGGGCGATCGTTCGAGCGCGACTTCGTTCTCTCCGAACATATTGAAGTCACAGGTGCGGAGTTCGACAACGGCCTACTGACGATCGAACTCAAACGCGAGATTCCCGAAGTGCTGAAGCCGCGCAAGCTTGAGATTGGTGGCGTTTCGGCCAACACCAAGGCAATCGAGCACAAGAACCAACAGTTGGCTTAACCGAAAAGGTGCAACAGACCTCCCCCGAACTTGTGGCGGGAGGTCGCCGGAGGCAATCAACCCTCGCCGACGGACGAACTACGTGTGTCCGCTCATCCGATCGACATACCACGGTTAGCTGCGTTTAATCACAGAAAGGAACAAACCATGCTGACAAGACATCGAGACCCGTTCCAGGCTTTGTTCGATTTCCAACGGGCTCTCAATGCTCGTCGCCATAGCAACTGGATGCAGGACGCCACTACCTCAAGTGGCGCCTATCCGCCCATCAACATCTTCCGCAAAGGCGATGACTTCGTTGCGATCGTCGAGCTTGCAGGTGTCGACAAGTCAGACCTCGATATCCAGGTCAAGGACAACACCTTGCGGCTTTCCGGCAAAAAGAATCGCAAAGATACCGAGGGGGTGAGCACGCACCGTCGTGAGCGGGTGTTTGGCACCTTTGATCGCACGATCCAGGTTCCTGTCCGGATCGATGCCGACGGTGTCAAGGCGGAATACCGCGATGGCATTCTGGCATTGCAGATCCCGCGCCATGAGGAAGACAAGCCGAAGAAGGTGGCGATCAATTAACGGATCTTGGTCGCCCGGACTCAAAGACAGATGAGGTGATGACATGACAGCCAATCAAGAACTGCAAGTCCAGGACAAACAGGAATTGGAGAAACCGGAAGAGAGCACGGTCCCGGCACGGTACTTCGTGCCAACGACAGACATCTTCGAAGATGATGATAGGCTGATGCTGACGATCGAAATGCCGGGTGTGAGCAAAGACGGAATCAATATCAACGTCGAAGAGAACCGCCTCAGCATCGAAGGCAAGATCGACTTCGCGAACTACGAGGGATTGGAGCCGGTCTATACGGAGTACGGTGTCGGCCACTACCAGCGTTCCTTCACGCTGTCGGACCAGATTGATCAATCGAAGATCGGCGCGAACCTAAGCGATGGGGTATTGGAATTGATGCTACCCAAGGTGGAAGCTGCGAAGCCGCGCCGTATCGAAGTGAGGTGATTGACGGAATAATCCTGTCACTTAATCCTTGAGTGGCAGGGTTCCTAATTCGGTGAGACGGAACGCATCGTCGTCGAAAGGTGTGCGGCCCATGCAAGATAATCAGTGATGGAGGATAGCGGAATGTCAGAAAATCGATCTTTTATCGTTGTCCCTTTTCAGCGAGATGGTACCTAGGTCGGTGCCCGGCAGATGATAGTTGTCAGGGATGCGTGTGACGCTCGTGTGTTGTTCCAAAAGCTGTCTCGTCAATTCCCTGGTGTTGCTATAGTCGAGCGCCGCACAGATCGCGAATCCGGCAATGAAATCGATACGCTGGTCCATACATTCGGCGCCGTACCAACGGGCATACTCACGACTTCGAATTGGACCATGGCACTTCACTAAGATGCGTACTTCCAAGTTGTTTGCAGCACGCAATACCGTGGCCAGTCTGGTTGTCCATGAAAGCGGGCAGATAATCGGAGATTAGCTTGCCTCGATGAGAGCGCAAAGTGAGTGCCCTCAATCTAGAACCCAATCTGGGCATCGCTCCAATAGCAACCGTGACGACATCAACGTTTTGATTGTTCCGCCAGTGTGGAACCCCTTGTGAACCTGACCGTGTATCACCAAATGCTTCGCCGGAATTTCGGAAAATTGCGAGAGGTGTTCCTGTGGACTTTGCTCAGAAGAAGCTCATTTTTCGCGCCTACCGGGCCCGTTTTGGTGGGCAGCCATTCGACGTACACATAAACGGAGAAGAAGGGGTCGAGGCGTTTCACCTTATGGCGCGCGCGCTGGAAACCGGCAAACCGATCTTGATGGCCGACAAGGAGAACGTGAATCCCGATACGGGGTTCTTCAAAGACCTGCGCGAAAAGCGATGCGAGCCTTGACCTTCCGATCGGCAGCACCGGCACTCATTGTCAACAACGCTCCAAAATTGCTCCCCGACGACCGAAAACTGACCCATAGGAAATCTTCAGGTGCCATTGGCCTGCGCGCAGGCCAATGGCACGTTCACCCGTTTTGCCGAGGGTTGCGTTAGAGTGGGAAGCGGACGCGATGTATTCATCCACCAAATTAAACGTGCCGACCCGAAACTGTTGTCCCAGAATAATTGCCTTTCGCATCGCACTATCGATGCGCCCTTCTCGAACCGGACCGAAGCAAGGGCAGCATCGCTGAGCCATTCCGTGACCGTCGCAAAGATCAAAAGCCTTTGGGACAGACCCGCTCCAGTCGAGCCCGATGGTCGGATGGATTAAACGTCGAATGGTAGCTTGCGGAATTTGGCGCGTAAGCCAAACGATCTGTCGCCGAGGCTGGAAAAGTGTACAAGTCAATCCGCAAAGAGTAGAGTTATGCGTCAGAAGCCGACACGAGAATATATTCGGCCGGCTCCTGACTGGTGTCGGGCTCCAACTCAAATAACTGGGTAGGAGGCCCGGACCGGTGCCGGATGACACGACTTACTCTGGGGGGACTTGTCCGTGTCATCTGGTAAATACGGAGCCGGCAAACCGCATCCCCGCAGTGCCGCCGGCTCCGATCGTCAAAAAATAATGCAAATAAAATTGTCTTTCAAGAGTTCCGCGACATGCTCCGATGCCGCTAATTTGTTCAGGTTTAACCCAATCCGATCGGTGCGGATGTTGTGCTTTTTAAAAGACATCTTAGGACCGAGTTCCGCTGTCCATTTTTCAATGCGCGTCGAGTGAACATCCGCAGTATCCGATTGGTGGTTTGCCCCAAAGAAAAAGGACCACAGCGCCGAGGGTGGGTGGCTGGCGATCGGTCCAGATCAGGTAGAGGCGTCAAACGGCATTAGGCTGGCCATTTGCGTCCGCATTGCGAACAGGCATATGTCTCCAGCGGCCGACCGTCCGGCCCCTGCCCGCCGCGCCACTTGGTCATGCGTCGTCCCTTGCATTTTGCGGTTCCGCATTTGGCGGGTTTCTCTTGTGCTTTGATCAGTTTTCGCGCCGTCGCTCGTTTGGTCGCGGCCATTCGTCGTCTCCTTGAATTCAGCTGCCCCGTTCATGACGCCCTATGTGTGTCAACGATCCTTACTTTAGATCAATTAATCGGTCGACGTATGATCGGTTCTGGGCCGGCGCCGTATTGCTATACCTAGTTTCAAGTTGTGATGGAATGCTCGTCAATTCGATTGAGATCGCAATAGGCGACTCTCGCGAGAGCTTGCGAGCTAGTCATTCAGAGAGCGAATTTCTGTCGGTTTCAGCATCTCAAGCTCATTTCTGAGCCAGCGTACTTCGTGCTCAAGAAACTCGATGCGTTGTTTCAGCTTAATGTAAACCCAAAAAGCCGTCGCTGCGACGAGAAGGATCGCCAGCGATTGAAAAATGTCCATGATCGCCTCATCCACCTGAAAGTTGAGCTGCATCTGCCTGTCAGCTCACCATTGATTTACTGTACCACTGGAGTGGATCGTATTCTGTGCCATTCCTGAAAATCTAGCCACTCGTGAATGTACCTTCCGCTTCAACGGATTCGCGCTCGCCGACGGCAGAACGAATACTTGGAAGGGCAGCTAGAACGGCGCTCTCTCCAGCCTCAATTGCTTCCGCTGCCCGGTGGAACTCCATCCATCCGATATTTGCGACATCAGGGGCGATCAGCACATCTACGGGGGCCGCCGCCAGTCGAATTCGGGAGACAAAATCCTGCACCAGGAAGAATGTCTGACTGACAACATCGAGGTAGCTCGGCCGGTTGTCAGAGGTTTGGACAATATCGATTGGACTGCTAGTGCCACCCTGTCCGTATCCTAACCACTGCAGTCATGATGAGCGATCATCACTCACTGGCGGTGTTCCTTCTAATACAGCAGGATGTGCTGCACCTGGTTTCGTGGCGACGCCACGACTCACCAAATCTCCATTGAGGCTGATGGCGATAATCGTATCTGCGCCAAGCGCTCGGCATAACGACACTGGAAGCGGATTGATCAGCGCACCATCGACATGCCAACGACCGCGTATCTGAATTGGCGTGAGCAATCCAGGAATCGCGATGGAGGCTCGGACGGCATCAATAATAGACCCTGATGTCAGCCAGGTTTCGCGCCCGCTCGCCAGGTCAGTGGCCACCGCTCCGTAGATTGGAGACGTACTTTCAATAGCGGTATCGTCAACATTCTCCCGAAATAAATCAATGATCCATCGCCCTTCAATCAACCCGCCGCGACTTAGGCTAATGTCGAAATAACGCAACACTCTCGATGTTGTCAGCGAACGGGCGAGCGCTTCGAGAGACTCAAGGTGACCGGTAACGGAGGAGGCCCCGACTAACGCACCAATTGAGCACCCACAGACAATGTCGGGCTGTATGCCTTGGGCCGCCAAGGCCTTCAGGACACCGATGTGTGCCCACCCGCGTCCAGCACCCGCACCGAGCACCAGACCGATACGGGGACGTTCTGAATCAATCCGATGGCCATCAAACGACATTTTCATTTGTGGACCTCGTTTTTCAGGCACAGCTGCCCGCCGCTGGCGGATACCTAGTTGGTTGTTCCTTCGGCTATCTCGATGAGGGCCTGGCGGTTTTTGATTGTCACAAGAATACACTGATCAACATCGATCATGCCGCATTCTCGGAACCGCCCAAATATACGACTCACGGTCTCGATCGTGAGGCCTAGGTAGTCACCGATATCGGCACGCGTCATTGGAAGCACGATAGAATCGGCATCTTCTCCACGGCGCGCGTTACGATGGGACAGCGCCAGAAGAAACCCGGCGACACGTTCCTGAGCGGAACGATGGCTGATCGACAAGAGAAGTCCGCGTGTGGACGCCAATTCTCTTGATGTGGCCTCGTAGACGGCCAGACCGAGTCGAGGGTCATCACACATAGCCTTGCGCAACATTGAGATTGGCAGACAACGCAACCGTGTTCGTTCCGTGGCTTGAGCATTTGCAGTGTGTCGGCCAGCAGCGCCCAGACCGATGAAGTCACCTGGGAACGCAAAGTCAATCACATGGCGGCGACCATCAGGGAGCAAGCGGTAAATACAGACATGCCCTGCTTCTACCTGATACAGTTGAGTTGCGTCATCACCGTCACAAAACACATGCTCTTTTCGATCAATCACGCGTGTTTGGGTTGCCGCAATGCCTTGCCCGATCTGGCCTTCGGAGAACGGAACCAATTGAGTGTCCGAGGTATTCGACAGAGTGGGCGAGGTCTGCAAGGCTAGCATGGCGTTTTCTCCCGGTTTCGAATGGCATGTTCTTGAAGGCTTCATCGGAGACTGGTCTTGTGTCGGGCAGATGCGATTTCTGTTACAAATTGTGAGAATTTGTAACAGAGCCTTAAGACACCAAATCGTTTGCCGATTGGCCGAGCATTTCAGGCCAAGTCAGCATTTGCGTCACGTCAAACTAATGGCTCCACCCATCGACTGTTGTTTGTGCTTAGGGTCGTGTGCTCGGCCAAGCGGCGCCACGCCAGGCCCACAATTAAAGTAAGAGGCATTCTAAGATGCCCGACGGCGTCAAATCGACCGCCTCATCGATGTCCTCTAGCAGGTTATTGAAATTCTCGGTTGCTGACACCTGCATGCGAAAATGATTCCATCCTAGCCATTAAAGAAAGGAGGCTGAAAACGCCGATTGCAGACTACAGTTTGGTCTTGGGACGCATTCTTAAGCGGCGCGCACTCGATGATATGGTCGATCCTGCGACCGGTGAGCCACGTACGGCTCATACGTTGAACGCAGCACCAGCTGTGCTCGTCAAATGTACGCATTCGCGTGCTTCACTCACCGACGGGCGCCTAGCTGATCTGGCTCCAACGCTGATCGATCTCATAGCTTGGCAGCGCCTGCTGAAATCACTGGGCATTCGCCGATCAAGTAGAAATGAATAGGTGGCGGCGAAGCTGGCGGGGAGCTACCACGCATTACTCGCACGAAGAAACCACTATCGACAAAGCTCAGCTTCGCGATTGATCAATATCAACATACAGTTTTGGTTGGACGGATACGTTGAAGATGGGATCTTGGAACTCATCTTGGAACTCAATTGGCGCAGGTCTATTGCGCAAAAACTTGAAACGCGTGTCCCATGTCAAAGTCTCGTGTTGTTTTGGTTGCAAGCCCGGTTGCAGGCGATGAGCAAGAACTTGAGCGTTACCGCACCGCTCAACTCATCAGTACAATTCGAGCAGAGTTAGATGCACAATGGGTCGGCTGGGGGCCCTTTCCCGCGAAACACCCACAAGATGCTTTATCATCCGGCCTGTCTCACAGCGGTGCGGTAAGCGCACTCGACCTTTCGGCAGCCGAAGTGACGGCGATCCGGGACCAGGTGAGCCAGCGGATGCTTTGGCCCGTCTTACAGGGCCGCGCGGATCTCATGCAATTCGACGCAGACGCTTACGAGATCTTCCTATCGGCCAACTGCCGTCTCGGCCGCGCGTTATCTCCACATCTGCATGACGGCGATCAAATCTGGGTTCACGATTATCTCCACGCCCCGTTTGCGTCCGCATTGCGCGATGAAGGCTTCGCAGGGGTGATCGGTTTTCTGCTGCACACACCATTTCCCTCGGCCGATCAGATGGCGGCACTGCCGGTCCATAAGGAGTTCGTCAGCCAACTGTGTTGCTTCAATCTTCTCGGCTTCCAGACAGAGGCTTGCCGGTCGAATTTTCATGAAGCTGCAGAGCGCTGTCTGAGTGTGAATCGGCACTCTAACGCGAGCAATGGCGTCCTGCAGGGCCCCTTTGGCAGGGTCGAAACATATGTTTCGGAAATCCCAGGAAACACTCAGGCAACGGCTCGGACCGCGGCAACTTCAGCGGTTCAACGCAGCGAACACTATCTGCGCAAATGCGGCGATGGACGCGATCTGATTGGTTCGTTCGCCACATTGGATCCTGGGCAAGGTATTGTGGAGCGTCTGCAAAGTTTCGAAGTCCTGCTTGGACAGTCTCCGGAACTGTGCGGCCGCATTTCGATGGTTCAAATCACACTTCCCCACAGGCACTGGCTGGAAGACGATGACGATGTTGGTGCCGCGGTGGAGCAGGAGTTCATGCGGATCAATGGCCGGTTTGCGACGTTCCACTGGACGCCGATCCGTTACTTCCACAAGTTGCTGCCCCCTGATCGCCTGACGGCACTGTATCGCTCCGTGCGTGTCGGTTTGATTGCGCCGATGAGGGAAGGCGTCAACTTGGCAACGAAGGACTTCGTCGCCGCACAAAACCCGGTCGATCCCGGCATCCTCATTGCTTCCAACGTCGCTGGAGGTAGCAGACTTTCCGGCGCCTTCTACGTCAATCCTTTTGACGTAGAAGGTATCGCGACGGCCCTCAATCGCGCGCTCAGGGTCCCGCTACCCGAACGGCAGGCTCGATTGTCGTCGATGATGAACGCGCTGGAAGCGCAGGACATGGAATCGTGGTGCCGCGATTTCATCGCCCAACTGATGCGTTCAAGACCTGTCCGGCCAGCTGTTGTCCCAGCCTAGGCGAATGATCTTATCGATACGCTCGAATACTGGAGGGTGTTGCACGTGCAGGAGCACCGGCAAGAGAAAGCAATGCGCGGAAATCTGCTTGGCGGCATCCCAGATGCTCCCGCGCTAGTTGATTGGCGCCGGTTTGATGCAGCTTTGTTTGATCTTGACGGCGTGATTACGCAGTCAGCGAAGCTCCATGCGAGAGCCTGGAAGGAGATATTCGACGGCTTTCTCAAGACGCATTCTGGGAAGCTCGACGAGCGGTTTGTGTCCTTCGATGTCTCTTGCGACTATGCTCAGCACGTTGATGGCAAATCGCGCCTCGAAGGCATCAGGTCGTTCCTCGATGCTCGCGGGATAGATCTGCCGGAGGGGACCGCGGATGCTTCGCCCGAGGCCACAACGATCCATGCTCTTGCCAAGCGGAAGAACGCGGCGTTCCTGAGAATTTTGGCGGACGAGGGCGTCGACGTCTATCTGGATGCAATGGCTCTTCTTGATGCGCTGCCCAAACTCGGCTGCCGCACCGCCATCATATCCTCGAGCCGCAACTGTGAGGCCGTACTCGATGCAGCCGGCCTGTCCGGCAATTTCGAGGTGAAAATCGACGGTATCGTCGCCGAGGCTTTGAACCTTCGCGGCAAGCCAGCACCTGATACGTTTGTCGAGGCGGCAAGACAACTGGCGGTCTCTCCCGGCCGGGCTGTTGTGATCGAGGATTCGATTGCCGGTGTGAAGGCAGGTCGTGCCGGCGGCTTTGGGCTGGTTATCGGCGTTGATCGGGTTGGCAGCGAGGAACTGCTTCTCAACAACGGTGCTGACCGCGTCGTGACTGACCTAGTGAGCCTCGTGCCGGACCACGACGGAGACGCAGGCGTACCCCTCGATGTGCCGCCGTCGGCACTCGACGACTTTGACGAGCTCGCGAACAGGGTCGGCAACAACCGCGTTGCACTTTTCCTCGACTACGATGGCACATTGACGCCGATCGTTTCGCGCCCGGAACTCGCCGTGCTCGATGAAGGCATGCGGTCAACCATCCGCCGGCTTTCGGAACTCTGCCCGGTGATTGTGATCAGCGGCCGGGCTCTCACGGACGTGATGGAGCGTGTTGGCATCGACAACATCATCTATACGGGCAGCCACGGCTTCGAAATTGCGGCACCAGATGGACGCGAGATCCAACACGAAGTCGGCTCCGAGCATGTTCCCTTGGTCAACGCCGCCGCGCATCAACTCGAGAACCTTGTCGGCCATCTCGACGGCGTCATCATTGAAGATAAGACCTACACGGTCGCGGTCCACTATCGGCTGGCTAGCCCTGCGAGCGTTCATGAAGTCGAGCGCGCAGTCGAAGGCGTGCTCGCCGCTCACTCTGGCCTCACAAAAATCAGTGGCAAGAAAGTCTTTGAATTGCGTCCCGATATACCGTGGGACAAAGGCCGCGCGCTGCTCTGGCTGCTCCAAAGACTAGGCTTGGATACACCCGACGTCACGCCGATCTATATAGGTGATGACGTCACCGACAGGGATGCGTTTCGTGTGCTCGCCAGGCGAGGCATCGGCATCCTCGTCGCGCCCCCTGAGCGCACATGTGCCCATTACCGGCTTGCCGACACGGTCGAAGTACAAGAGTATCTTTACCGCTTGATCGATCTGCTTGCGGGAGATCGAGATGAATAGATGGACCCTCGCGTACGAAGGTTTTGATCCCGCTGAACAAGGCTTGCGCGAGACCCTGTGTACGATCGGAAACGGCTACTTCGCCACGCGCGGCGCTCCTACATTTGCGGCGGCAGATGGCATTCATTATCCGGGCACCTACCTGGCCGGCGGATATAATCGGCTTGAAAGCGTCGTCAGCGACCGGACGATAGAAAACGAGGACCTCGTCAATCTTCCCAATTGGCTGCCCCTGGTCATCCGTATCGGCGACGGTCCATGGCTGCACGCCGGCGAGTGGGACTTCCTTGAACATGTGCAGGAACTTGATCTGAAAGAGGGCTTACTGCATCGCCGGTTTCGGCTAAGCGATCTGGATGGCCGGATCGTTACCTGGCGGGAACAAAGGCTCGTTTCGATGGCTTGCCCGCATCTGGCTGCGCTGCGCGTGCAGATTACGCCTGAGAATTGGTCCGGACAGCTGACAATCCGGTCCGCGCTGGATGGATCCGTTACCAATTGCGGAGTTGAACGCTATCGAGAGCTTGCGGGCAAACATCACGAAACAATCGACATGAGTGAGGTCGATGACGAGACCATCATGTTGCGCGCACGCTTTGTGCAGTCGCACCGTGAAGTCGTGGTCGCGGCACGAACCCGAGTTGCGAGTGAGCATCCACAGGAAGGAGTCGAGCGGCGCCTTGACCAGACGGAAAGTGAAATCGCGCACGTGCTGTCGTTCGACGCGAGGGCCGGCGAGGAGATTACGCTCGAGAAGACCGTTGCCCTCTACACTTCCTGTGACTTCGCGATTTCCGAACCGGCCCTTACGGCGACTGCGGAGTTGGCGCACGCCGGTGATTTCGTTTCTATGGCACAGGCTCATGAGCGGGCCTGGGACAACCTATGGAGCGTGTTCGACATCGGCATCGATACATCCGCCGATCACGAAACAGAGACTAAGCTTCGTCTTCATATCTTTCATTTGCTTCAGACGGCGTCGCCGCACTGCATTGATCTCGATGTCGGCGTCCCGGCACGCGGCTGGCATGGCGAGGCCTATCGAGGACATATCTTTTGGGACGAGTTATTCATCTTTCCGTTTATCAACCTGCGCATGCCGATGATTACGCGCGCGCTGCTGCTCTATCGTCACCGGCGGTTGCCGGAAGCGCGGCGTGCGGCCAGACGGGCTGGCTACGCCGGTGCCATGTTTCCGTGGCAGAGCGGCAGCAGCGGCCGGGAGGAAACCCAGAGTCTGCATCTCAATCCGTTGTCCGGGCGCTGGCTGCCCGATGTCACGCACCGCCAGCGGCACGTCAACGCCGCTATTGTCTATAACGTTTGGCAGTATTTTCAGGTCACCGAGGACTTCGAATTTCTTGTGACCTACGGCGCCGAGCTCATGCTCGAAATTGTACGCTTCTGGATAAGCCTCGCGGAATACGACGCGACGCGTGAGCGCTATGTGATCCGTGGGGTCATAGGCCCCGATGAATTCCATACGGCCGAGGCGGAAAAGCCTTCCGACGCGGAATTCGGGATCGCCAATAACGCCTACACGAATGTGCTCGTCGCCTGGTGCATCACAAGAGCGCTCGATGTCCTCGATCTGCTATCTGAGAGCCATCGCCACAGGGTCTGCACCTCACTCGGGATCGCGCAAACCGACTTGCAGCATTGGGATGAAGTGAGCCGTAGTTTGTTCGTGCCGTTTCATGGCGATGGCATAATTTCGCAGTTCGAGGGCTATGAAACTCTTGAGGAACTCGATTGTGCGCACTATGCGCAAAAATACGGCAACCTGCAGCGGCTCGACCGCATCTTGGAGGCCGAGGGGGACCACGCCAATCGTTACAAGGTGTCGAAGCAGGCTGATGTGCTGATGCTGTTCTTCCTGTTCTCAACGGAAGAACTCAAAGAAATATTCGACCGGCTCGGTTGCGAATTCACGCCCGATATGATCGGCCGGAACATCGAGTATTATTCCGCTCGCACATCGCATGGCTCGACGCTCAGTCTGGTAACGCATGCATGGATTTTGTCGCGATGGGATCGCAGACGCTCCTGGAACCTTTTTCAGACGGCGCTCAATGCCGACTTCCAGGATCTGCAAGGCGGCACGACCGCGGAAGGCATTCATCTCGGTGCCATGGCTGGCAGTGTCGATCTGGTCCAGCGTTGCTACACCGGCCTCGAAGTGCGCGCCAACATGCTGAGCTTCAATCCATTGCTGCCGGAAGAGCTGCAGCAGCTGCGCGCGACCTTCCATTACCGGGGCCATACGCTGGATGTGACGGTTTCACATTACGAGCTTGAAGTCGCGAGCCGGCAGTGCATGGCTCAGCCGATCACCATCGCGTATCGAGGGCACGTCCGCGGCATGAGCCCAGGCCAGACGTATCGGTTCCGCTTGATACGGCCCGCCGAAAAGAAGCCGATGGAACCATCCCCCGGCGGACCTTTGAGCGCTGCGATGAGCGGCCCGTCATCAGATCAGGAGGCCGTAGCATGACCAGTGATCGCATGATCGTCTCGCTGTCCGACGTCAGACGTGAGGACACGGCCGAGGTCGGCGGCAAGAACGCGTCGCTTGGCGAATTGATCAGTCAGCTCCGCGGTGTAGGCGTTCGCGTGCCGGATGGTTTCGCGACGACCGCTACGGCCTACCAGGGCTATCTCTCGGCCAATGGACTGAATGAACCAATGGCGAAAACTCTGGATCGGCTTGCGCCTGACCTGTCAAACTTGGCCGATGTAGGCACCGAGGTTCGCCGTATGATCCTGCAGGGAGAATTTCCGGATTCACTTTCAGACGCGATCCGGCAGTCATACGCGGCACTGGCTGGGGGAACAGGTCATACGACAGCTGTCGCCGTACGTTCCAGCGCAACAGCCGAGGATTTGCCCGAGGCAAGTTTTGCCGGTCAGCTTGAATCTTTCCTGAACGTCCAGGGCAATGAACATCTACTCGGCGCGGTCAAGCGCTGTTTTGCCTCTCTGTTCACCGATCGGGCCATCAGCTACCGCATCAATCATGGTTTCGAACACATGGCTGTCTCCGTGTCGGCTGGCGTGCAGCGGATGGTTCGATCCGACCTCGCAGGCGCCGGCGTGATGTTCTCGATCGACACCGAAACCGGCTTCCCGCGCACGGTGCTTGTCACCGCCGGGCTGGGTCTTGGCGAAACGGTCGTGCAGGGAACGGTGCAACCTGATGAATATCATGTGTTCAAACCGCTTCTCAGCGACCCGGCAAAGCGGCCAATCATCCACAAGGTACTCGGCAGCAAGCAACAAAAACTCATCTGCAGCGAAGACGGTGATCAAGGTCCGACGCGACTTCTGGCAGCGACGCAGCAGGAACGCGATGACTATGTATTGAACGACGACGAAGTGTTGCAACTCGCGAAGTGGGCGTGCGCCATCGAGGATCACTACGGCGTCGCCATGGACATGGAATGGGCCAAGGACGGCGAAACGGGCGAACTCTTTATCGTCCAGGCACGGCCCGAGACCGTGCAGTCTCTGCGCCACACGGGACACTTGCGCAGCTACAAGATCGGCGACCGCGGCGCGCTACTTGCGTCCGGGCTGGCCATTGGTGAGGCAGTTGCAAGTGGGCCGGTCTGTCGCCTGACCAGCCCGGACGAAATCAGCCGCTTCATTCCGGGCGCCATTCTGGTCACAGAGAAGACCGACCCCGATTGGGTCCCGATCATGAAACAGGCGGCAGCGATCGTTACCGATCATGGTGGGCGCACAAGTCACGCCGCCATTGTCAGCCGCGAACTCGGCCTGCCGGCGATCGTGGGGACAGGCAGTACTGCCGCTACCCTTGCATCCGGGCAGACGGTTACGGTGTCGTGCTGCGAAGGCGATCAGGGTCACGTCTACGAGGGCGTCGCAGAAGTGGATGTGCAGGAATTCGACATGAGCGCCGTTCCTGCAACACGTACCAAGATCATGCTCAACATGGCCAATCCCGCCGCAGCGTTCCGGTGGTGGCAGCTGCCTTGTGATGGCGTCGGTTTGGCCCGCATGGAGTTCATCATTGGCCACCACATCAAGGTTCACCCGATGGCGCTCGCGCATTTCGACGAGGTCACGGACGCGGCGGCACGCGCCGAGATCGAAGCGCTCACCAGTAACCACGCCAGCAAAGAGGACTACTTCGGTGAGCGGCTTGCAACAGGGATCGCCAGGATTGCAGCGGCTCACTATCCCTCACCGGTTATCGTCCGCCTCAGCGACTTCAAAACGAATGAGTACGCGCGCCTGATCGGTGGCGAAGGCTTCGAGCCCAAGGAAGACAATCCGATGATCGGCTGGCGTGGTGCAAGCCGCTACTATAGTCCTGGCTACCTTGACGGTTTCGTGCTCGAATGCCGCGCGCTGCAGCGCGTTCGCCGCGAGATCGGGTTGGACAACGTCGTGGTCATGGTCCCATTCTGCAGGACGTTGGATGAAGCCGACAAGGTTCTTGACCTGATGGCGCGCAATGGCCTGCAGCGTGGCGTCGACGGCCTTAAGATCTACATGATGGTGGAAATACCCGCGAACGTCATTCTTGCCGACCAGTTTGCCGAACGCTTCGACGGGTTCTCGATCGGATCAAACGATCTGACCCAGCTCGTCCTTGGTATCGATCGTGACAGCGATCTGCTCAGCGACCTATTTGACGAGGAAGACGAAGCGGTGAAGACTGCCATCCGCGATGTCCTAGCCAAAGCGCGTCAGCACGGCGTGCACACCGGCCTGTGTGGCCAGGCACCGAGTGATCGGCCCGCCTTTGCGCGCTTCCTCGTCGAGTGCGGCATCGACTCGATTTCCGTCAGCCCCGATAGTTTACTGGATGTGAAGCGAGCCGTGGCTAACGCAGAGGCCGGGCCGGGTGGGCGGGCGATGCAGCCCATCTTAGCGATGGAGCGGCAGTCAGATGACTAGAACTCTAACCGTGACACTCAACCCCGCCCTCGACATCACAACATCGGTCGAGCGTCTGGTCGGCGGCAGCAAGCTACGATGCCGGGTACCGCGCGTCGATGCGGGCGGTGGTGGCGTCAATGTTTCGCGCGCCATCGCCAAACTCGGCGAGATCAGCCTGGCGTTTGTCGCGCTAGGTGGCCCAGTCGGGGAGACGATGAAGCAGCTTCTGGAACAGGAAGGCATCCAGTGCGAGTACTTCAAAGCAGAAGGCAATACGCGCCAGAGTTTTGTCGTGCATGACGAAGCCGATGCTGAGCAGTACCGCTTCATCCTGCCGGGGCCATGCTGGTCGGACGCTCGGTTTGAGGCCTTTACCGACAGGCTTACTCAGATGACGAAATCCGGCGATATCGTTGTGCTGAGCGGCAGCATGCCGCCAGGAGTCGGCAAAGATGCCGCTAGCAGGATTGTGCAGTTGATCGAAAATCAAGATGCGCGCGTGGTCGCTGACATTTCGGGCCCGGCGCTCACAGCGCTCGTCCACAGTGGCGTGAACAGCTCGCTGACGTTAATCATGAACAAGAACGAGGCGGTCCGGATTGCCGGCGAGGAACTTGATGTTCGGACGGCGGCGGCGTTCATGCGTCCGCTTGTTAGCAGGGGAGCTGCCGAAACAGTCATCGTGACGCTCGGTGGCGATGGTGCTGTCGCCATCACGGCGGATGAAGCATGGCACATGGTGCCACCAGCCATGCAGGTCGTCAGCAAAGTGGGCGCCGGTGACAGCTTCGCCGCCGGACTGGTGATTGGGCTCGCCCGAGCATGGCCGCTCTCCAAGGCATTAACGTATGCCATGGCGTCGGCGGCATCTGCGGTCACGACGCCAGGGACCGAGTTGTGTACCAAGGAAGGTACCGAGAGCTGTCTCAAGGATGTCGTATGCACCCCTCTGCAATAAACGAAGCATCCTGACACGAAACAGGCTGCCGAAAAGGAGATCGAAGAAGATGCATAAGAAAGCAACCTACAATCTTGCCGTTGGAATGGTGCTGAAAGAGCTTCAAGACGAACGCCATATTGATCGAGAAAAACTTGGCGAAGCACTTGAGACATCCGGAGCCGACATAACGATGATCGAGAATGGCGATGAGAGAATGACGGCTGGTGAATTGATCCTGTTACTAACTACATTCGATCTGCAATGGGATGATTTCATGCAAAGGATCAGCAAGGCATTGCCCCAGGCCGAGGCCAAGATTCGCTGACGACGCAGTGTCAATTTGCTTGCGACCTCAAGCTCACGAAAACGGCGGCTCCTGCAAGGGAGCCGCTGAGCGTAAATATGCCAAGTACGGTGGCCGTGACTGTTGCGAAATGGCTCGCACTCAGCTCCATGTGGGTGGGCTCAAATTTGGAAGGTCGAATGGCTGAGTCTTGAAGCTTTCGCCCTTAGCGCTTCCAGTCGGTCCGTCGTCGGGCGTCAAAAGAGCAACTCAAGTGCTTGCCGCGATCATGTCCGTTTTCGGATGGCCGCGACTACGAATTGGCCTCGCTGCAAGTAGTGGGTAGACGTACATCTACTCAACGGTTGGATGGATCAACTTCGACTTGCGGTCAAGTTGGTCGGAGACTGTCCCAGAAATACATAGGCCGCCAGTAAATCCCTTCCATTTGCCATTTCTGAGGCACTGGCCGCGGCGGGCACGATAACCGGTAGGCAGACGACCATGACGCTGGACAGCGATTGCTTCATGACAATTCCTTCTATCTTCTATGGTGCTCGCAAGGCTTCAAATGACGTCGATCGGCTAGATTGATGTTGCTCTTTGAAAGTGTCTTCTGGCCGGACGTAACCATTTGGCAGATGGCCTTTGGCGTACACGAGCTGCCAAACTTGACTGTCGCCAATTGCGAAATCGGCTGCGCAACCTAACAGATAGTATCGCCACATCCGGTAGAAAACGTCTTCGGAACCCCAGACTTGCGGGTGGTTCGCGTTTGTGGCTGACCCCGACCAGTAGCTTTCGAAGTTTTGGTGCCAGGCCAGGAGCGTCGGCGTGTAGTGCACGCCAATGTTCTGGAAGTCCTGCAAAACAAGCAGATCTTCCGCGGCCTCGCCAAGTTGGTGCATTGATGGTAGCGCCCCACCAGGAAAAATGTACGTCGTCAGCCACGGATCGGCCGCTTCCATGGATACGTTACTGCCGATCGTGTGGAGAAGTAGCAGGCCTTGATCGCGCAGGGAATCGTGAATGCCGCAGAGTAGCGTGCGATAGTTGCGGTAACCGACATGTTCGATCATGCCTATTGATGCCACCTTGTCGAAACGGCCGCCAAATTGTCGATGGTCAAACTCACGATAGTCGCAAGTTACTATTTCGACGGGGAGACCTTTGCAGACTTTCTGGGCATGCCGGCTCTGTTCTTCGGCAACCGTGATGCCAACTACTTCTGTGCCGTATTCATTTGCTGCATGCTTGGCAAAGCCGCCCCAGCCGCACCCAATATCCAGAATTCGTTCACCGGGCTTAAGCTGCAGCTTACGGCATATCATGTCGTGTTTTGAACGCTGGGCTGCTTCGAGGTTGTCTGCGTGTTCCCAATAGCCGCATGAATAGGCCATCGATGGGCCAAGCATGTGCTCGAACAGCTCGTTGCTGATATTGTAGTGCGCGTCTGCAAGTTGATGAGACTGGTCAACTGTCTGCACGTTCAAGAGGCGTGCTTTCAAGAATGCCAAATAAGTGCGCCAACCCACGTTCTTCTGTTTGGCGACACGCCCGTAGGGCAGAAGGCGGACAAACAGTCCGTAGAGATCGTCGCAATCCCACCAACCGAGCATGTAGGCCTCGCCGAGCCCGAGCGCTCCATCGGCAAGCACACGGTCATAGACCTTTGTGTCATGAATTCTGAGATCCCACGGTCTCGACCCGTTTATGGCGACATCTGCCTTCGCACAAAGGTCTTCGACAATTTCCTGCCCGCTCATCTCGATGGCCTTTCCGTGAAATCATGCGGGCTTTCGCGCAACGAAGCAGGCCCACGTAATGTGTCCGCCGACCAGGGCATCCTGCCAGCGGCGGATGCTCGATCGTATAGATGCAACAAGCGGCTCGTCGTTGCCTTGGGTGGATGATAACGCTGCCGCCAGCTTGTCGTAGTGGGTGACGATGTCATGCGGGCGTTGTTCCACGTGCTCCAAAGCAAATCCGGCTAAGCGCGCCATGCGTTCATAGTCGTGAACCGTGGCTCCGGCATCCGCCCGCAAGCGGGAAAAGGCGGCTTCGACCTTCGTCAGATCGGCGCCGGGAACCGTGAGGATATCGGAAAATGCGAAAGTGCCACCGGCACGCAGCACACGGTATGCTTCTGCAAACACTTTTGGACGGTCGCCAGAGTGAATGATTGCCTCCTGGCAAATAACCGTGTCCCAGCTTGAGGCCGCAGTATTAATCCCATGGAAATTTCCCAGTGATACCAGGATGTCATGGAAACCCGCGGCTGCGTTTTCGGCTCGGGCAATCGCAACGCACGTTTCTGAGATATCGATGCCGGCAGCATCGCAACCCATTTGGGCAAGGACGCGCAAGGTGCCGCCGTAGCCGCATGCAATGTCCAGAACTTTCTGCCCACCGGTGACGCCGGCCAGCGTCAGTAAGCGCATCGTCATCGCTCGGGATGCTTCGGCGACGGTCTCATTCCCTGTCGTGTAGAGGCCGATGTGAATATCAGATCCGCCCCATAGGCTCTGGTAGAAATCCGCAATGACGGGATTGTTGTAGTAGTTGGCGGCCGCGCTGGTCTCGGTTTCCAAAGAGGTCATGCCGATGGCCAATTCATTTCATCTGGGAAGCTGGACATAGCATTGCAGGAGACGCGCCGGGCCGGAGACGAGTGGTAATACGTCAACGAGCTCATCCTGTTTACCCAGACAGATGCCAACTTCAATGGCCGGCGCCAGTGGTTTACTTGTACTGGCTGCGATCGGCGATGCCGGATCATTTATGGCTGCTCCTATTATCGTTGCCGAAAATGCGATCGGCCGAAATACGGGAGCCAGTGCGAGTCGATATTTGGCCTAGCTGCGCAGCAGCTCCATAAATTGCGCAGGAGTCTCGGGCAATTTGGTTCACTGGACGCCCCGTTCCGCCGAAACAAAAAAGGCATGCATTGGGAGATCTAACAACGCCTGGACGTCAGGTATGTGCTCATGCTCGGCAATTGCCAGGACTTCGGCTTCGGAAAGGCCGGAAGACGCGGTGCAGTCCTCGGGAGTAATCATGGCCACGCCTACAAATGACTGAACGATCAAACGGTAAACTATGAGGCTTCGCCTATTGAGCTAGCCAAGAGGTCAATCGAGAGGCGGCGTTGGCCAAAGGGTTGCCGTGTCTCCGACGTCAACGCAATCGTGATATCAAACTGCCGATGATGGGAGAACGAGCATCGATTTGGTGTCACGAGGAAACGTCTCTGCGCACAATGCGGTCGACTTGGTACCTTTAACCGGAATTGTTTTGAATTCCATTGATGAAGATCAAAATAGAGCTTGCCTAGGTTTTAGCGGACAAGAACCACATGGCATCAAGATCCAGAACTTCTGGTCATTGCGTTCGCTCCATGCGCGATATCAAAGCTTCAGGCGTTTCGAGAACGAGCAGATCCGGCTTGCCGGTTGCATAATTCGAGCCGATGAAATGGATGTGAGTGAGCCCGTTTGGTTCGTCTTGAACCATGTACCCAATGGCATCTAAGTTGATCTTTACCGGTCGCTTTTTGTGCTCCGACGTTGCGTCTATCCAGTGTGCCATAATGCTTACCTCACGTTGGCGATCTGCCTCGCCTAGCAGTTCTTTCATCCATTGGTTTGCGAAATTTCAGATGCCTATGTACGTGGGCAGCGCCATCAATAATTTGATCATTCTCAATACTGTGCAAGCTCTCGCGGCGGCCCAGAGAAATCGATCATCCGATGAGCTCACAACTGCACCTTTTTTGAGACGAGAAACCAGGCCTGCCGCAAAGATCGAGAACACCCGGCATAAACGCTGGATGGATCGTGCTCGCTTACAACGCCGATCTTACTCCGATTGGTTCGTCATTCGGCAAATGCTGTCTCGATTGCAGCCTGGGTCAGCGCGGAGTTCAATTCAGAGAAAGCATTTATTGCCGCCGTTGCTTTGTTCTTGGCCAGAAGACCAGATCAATACAATGCTTTTCCGAACCACCGAGTCGTTAGGCGGGTATTCCTGCCGAAACGAT
The DNA here is from genome assembly GCA_049116495.1 of Hyphomicrobiaceae bacterium. Lineage (GTDB taxonomy): Bacteria > Pseudomonadota > Alphaproteobacteria > Rhizobiales > Hyphomicrobiaceae > CAJQQK01. Next base: position 23,557 of record JAGDYV010000194.1, read on the forward strand.
GACGCGTTACCAGGCCACGTCACTACTCAGGATTTTCAGGTTCTTCCAATTGGTCGAATACTTCCTTCCACTTGAGAAAGTTAAACCATCCCTTGAACCGTCCTTCAACGGCATATTATATCCAATCGACTTCTTTCTCGGTGGACTTCGTTCCATTGGCAATAGGGACTTAGTTTGCACGGCGGCATATTCACCGCGGCTAGGTGCGTCGGGCGGGTCGCCCAGATAAATTGTACTTCCTTTGCGCAGCGATAGTAGGTCAGAAAAGTCATTGTAATTCATCAATTCTGACTTCTTCTTGCCTGTCCCAGGATATTTCTTTTAGTCTTAAAGATTGCGGCGACCTACATTCTTTTGACCCTTGGATACGTTCATACAATCTCAAATTCAATCTTTACGTTTAACAAACTGAGGTTGCCGTATTGATGATATCGTTCGAGTCAGCCTGAACCGTCCCGGCTATGGCTGTCGAGACCCAAAAGGCATGTTGACCTCTGTCAACGTGTGTCAGTGGGTTCTGCCGCAACTTGAGCCGCAAGTCATCAGTCAAACGGCGAGCAAGTGGTCGCCGTCCTAGTAAGACGATATCAGCAGAAGGCGACATGGCAAATCACGGGATACCACCCGAACCGTCTGATCCTGGTTCGCTGGCGCGACTGTGGTGGCTACTTGCTGTAGGGATGGCCGTTGTCGCGTTTCTCGTGCTTCAGTTGCCGACGGTATCGCCCGCTCCAAGACCGGTATCATACAGTGAAATCAAAAATTTGATCCGCGATGGTTCGGTCAGTGAGGCGACGCTTGAGGCCACGGCTATTGTTGCGGTTCTGAGCAGCCCGGCGGCGGATAGTACCAAGCGGGTTCGCGCGATCACCCCCCAGCAACCTGATCCAGCGCTGTTGCCACTGCTTGAGGAGAAGGGTGTCATCGTGACGGCCGAAGAACCTCGGACGCCGTCATTATTGATTTCGCTCCTGCCATGGATTCTGATTCTCGCCTTCTACTTCTGGATTACCCGCAGGATGACTGGTGGTGGGATTGGCGGCGGGCTACCGGGCAGGATGGGAGATTTTCTGGGTGGACGGACGTCCAAGCCCTCCAAACCCACCCGCAAAGTCACTTTCGCCGATGTTGCGGGCCAAGACGAAGCCAAGCGTGAGGTATCGGAGCTGGTCGAGTTCCTGCGCGACCCGGACCGGTTTCAAAAAGTGGGGGCCGCCGTGCCACATGGCGTGCTGCTGATGGGCCCGCCGGGCACTGGCAAAACTTTGTTGGCGCGGGCATTGGCGGGAGAGGCTGATGTGCCGTTTTTTTCGACCTCCGGCTCGGAATTCATCGAGGTCTTCGTTGGCGTCGGCGCGGGTAGGGTGCGCAAGATGTTTGAAGAAGCTCGCAAACAAGCCCCCGCGATAATCTTTATCGACGAGTTGGACAGTATTGGACGCACCAGGGGCACCGGGTTGGGCGGCGGTCATGACGAGCGCGAGCAGACGCTGAACCAGATCCTGGCCGAACTTGACGGGTTCGCCGCCCGCGAGGCGGTAGTGGTTCTGGCCGCCACAAATCGCCCAGATGTGCTGGACCCTGCGTTGCTGCGCCCTGGCCGGTTTGACCGCCATGTCACCTTGTCGCTGCCCGACAAGGTTGCGCGGCGAGCGATCCTCAATGTGCATATCAAGGACCTGCCGCTGCACCCCGATGTCGATCTGGATCAGGTGGCCGCAGGCACGCCGGGGTTTTCCGGGGCCGATCTGAAGAACCTGCTCAACGAGGCCGCGATTGCTGCCGCGCGACGGTCGGGGGCGGACATCACACCTGTCGATTTGGACGAGGCGCGCGATAAGGTGATGATGGGCACGGTGCGCACCCTCGCGATTCAGCCGGAAGAAAAGCACCGACTTGCCGTGCATGAGGCTGGCCATACCGCCGCGGCCTTCTACAGCCCCGGTGCTGACCCGCTCTATAAGGTAACGATCATTCCACGAGGCCGCAGCCTTGGCGGCACACATATGCTCCCAGAGAATGAACGTCATACCTTACCCGAGGCCTATCTGCAGCTACAACTGACCACGCTTCTGGCCGGACGTGCCGCGGAAAAGCTGCTGTTGGGTTCGGTCAGTTCCGGTGCCGATGACGACATCCGGCGGGCTACAGCAATGGCCCGCTCTATGGTTGCGCGCTGGGGGATGGACCCCGAGATCGGCCCGGTTGATCTGCGTGAAAGCGAGGATCATCCATTCCTCGGGCAACAGATCGCCCAACCGCGAACTTTCGCCGACGAAACCGCTGCGCGTGTGGATCAGGCGGTGATGAACTTGCTGCACGAAGCCGAAAAACAGGCGATCCGCTTGATTGAAGAGCGTCGCGATCAGGTTGTGCATCTTGTTGCCAGGTTGGAGGCCGAGGAGACGTTGGATCTGGACGCGATCAAAAGTTGTCTTGAGCCCGGCTCCACGATCACACCCTTCGTAAAAGATCGCAAAATCGGGCATCGTCATATTGAGTCAGATTGAGCGGTATATGCCGATAACCGTGAGTCCTGAGGCACGGAATTGCAATGACTTAGCCTGTTGCTTGACAGGCGCTTGCCTGAACTTTGAGCTAGTTCGACTATGCTTGAGGAGTGCACATTGATTCGATTGTGATTAATTCGCGCAGTATTGCTCTTCGCTGAGGTTGCGCATCACTTGATCTTCATCATGGATGCGCCACCACGTTGGTGCACCTGTTTTCAGCAGGGCGCAGCGGCGCGCCTTTTGGTTAGCAGCGGGGAGCAAATCCATGTCGGAGAGGCCAATTGGTTTTGTCACTGAAAAGGTAAGTGATCTAGCCATTTCCGCCATCAAGGGCATGGCGATGCGGGCCGCCGCCATTCCAGACGTCGCTTCATTGACTTGGGGGCTTCCGTCGTTTCAGACGCCGCAGCACATTCGTGAAGCTGCGATGGGGGCGCTGCGTGACGACCCTGATGCCGGTAAATACAGCCTGCCGGATGGGCTGCTCTCTCTTAGGGAAGCGATAGCGCAGCATCACCAAGAGCGGACCGGGATAGATATCTGTCCAAACCGAAATGTCCTCGTCACGGCTGGCAACATGCAGGGCGTTAAGGCCTTGCTGGACACGATCCTTGATGCGGGCGACGAAGTGATCGTCACCGATCCGTGCTTTGCTTCTCACCTCCAGCAGATCCGACTTGCAGGCGGTGTGCCGGTGTTCTGGCCCTTGCAGGAAGCTGATCGTTGGGCGGTCAATACCTCCGGTCTTGGCGATCTCGTTAACTCTCGTACGCGCGCAATCCTTTTGGTCACGCCGTGCAATCCGACCGGGACGATATTCGCCAAACAAGATCTGCTGCGCGTTGCCGAAATTGCGAAACAGCGCGGACTTCTGGTTATTTTGGATGATCCCTACGGTCAGTTCTGTTTCGATGAGGCTCAATTATATTTCGATTTGTCATCCGTTGAGGATCACTTCGAGCGTATCGCTTACCTGTTCACGTTTTCCAAGTGCCATGCCATGAGTGGGTGGCGTCTCGGCTACGTGGTCCTTCCCGAAGATCTGAAGCGGCAGATGCTTAAGGTCCATGATGCGACACTGATCTGCGCGCCACGTCCGTCACAGCTAGCAGGGCTGGCTGCCCTAACCGATGACCAGACACATCTGACCGAGTTTCGGGAGATCCTCGCAGAGCGCCGCGAGTTGATTTGCCAGCGGCTCGACCGGGTGCCGCATGTGTTCTCGTACATACGTCCGCAAGGCGCTTACTACGTGTTCCCGCGGATTCAGTTGCCGCATGTCAATGCTGAAACTTTCGCCGTCGATCTTCTGGGTGAGGCAAAGGTCTGTGTGACGCCGGGCTCTGCTTTCGGACCATCGGGAGAGCATCACGTCCGCATGGCCTACTGTGTCTCAGAGGACGAAATCAGCAAAGCGTTCGACCGGATTGAGAAGCGTTTTGGATGTGAGGAATGACGTGCCTGACGACCATGTCTTTGACTAGGAAGTAGTTCATGCGGCGTCGCCGACCTTCTCGTTTCAGTCGTTGTCGCTATGAATCTTGATCAGATGCTCCCACTAGTCATTGGTTTTGCGATCGGTAACGAACACCTTCATCGTCCGGCCCTGATCCTGAATGGACATGTTCGCAGACACATCCCAAGCAACGAATGCGCGACCGAAAGTCTTTGATTCATTGCGATGGTCAATCAATTCGACGCGCGTGACTTTTTCAGCATCAAACATCTGGTGTTCTCCAACCGACTCAATTGAAGGCCATTCGTCCTCCATTGCTGGTGAGTGCCTAGCGATCGCATCGGCTACGAAAGCTTCGATTTCTGCCAGCGGAACGTCGCCTGCCTCGTATGTGGTTGCGTACGCATTCACAATCTCTACGGCGGCTCTATGTCTCCAATCAGACATGGTGTCTCCTTTGTAGGCAAACTCTCCCAAGCCTTGAACAGGCTAGTGAACCGGTGCGCTCACGATTTGCCTGACAATTGCATCTGAACTGGTATGCTTGATGGCAATGGACCGAACATACACTTCATCCGAACTCATGACTGATGGTATCATTCATGTCGTTGGCGTTTCCGCCGGCCTAATCGCCATCACCACAATGCTGGTGATCGCGATCCCCTCCCTTCCAACGTTGTCGATTGTCAGCCTCTTCATCTACGGCGTCGGCATGGTTGCCATGTTTAGTTTTTCTGCCGCGTATCATCTAGTTCGCATGCCAAAATGGAAGGGGGCGCTCCGTCGTCTAGATCAGGCTGCGATCTTCTTGAAGATTGCAGGGACATACACGCCGTTCGCTCTTATCAAGCTCGGAGGGGTGTCTGGCTATGCGTTGCTCAGCTCAGTATGGACTATTGCTCTCTTGGGGGCCGCTGCGAAGCTCATGCTTTCCACTCGTTGGGATCAACTGGCAGTCGTTCTGTATTTGGCGTTGGGCTGGGCTGGGCTATTCGTGTGGCAATCCTTGGCCGCTTCTATTTCTTTGACGACACTAGTCCTACTGGGTATCGGAGGCATTCTCTACACCATCGGTGTAGTTTTTCATCTCTGGCGGAGTTTGCCGCATCAAAATGCGATCTGGCATTTGTTCGTGCTAGTCGGAACTGGATGTCATTTCGGCGCCGTCGCAACCGCACTTTTTTCTGAATCCGGCTAAACCGGCTTCGCCGCGTGAAGCCGGCGATTTGCGACCAGACACCGAATTATCACGCCGCCCAATCAATTCCAGGCTACCCAGTCCATTTCCCGATCTGCCAGGTCGTACGGAGTTTGACTAGCCCGCGTTTCATGGTCACGGAACGTCTCAAAGTGATGCTGCGGACGGCTCTTCCCGCGGCATCTAGGTGCCATGATGGTTGCTGTTGAAGTAACCAACGTGAAGAGGAGCCGACCATGAGCGATATTACAGCAGTTGGACTGGATACTGCCAAGTCTGTTTTTCAGATCCAAGGTGTCAATGCAGAAGGTAAAACCATCGTTCGCCGCCAGCTAAGGCGGCACCAGGTTCTCTCCTACTTCCGCAAGCTGCAACCCTGCCTGATTGGGATCGAGGCCTGCTCGTCATCGCACCACTGGTCACGAGTGCTTCAGGCACTGGGGCATACCGTGAGATTGATGGCGGAGCCATCAGAGTATGGGGTCTCAAACTGATTGACCAGTTATCGGTTTAGTCGGCGCTCGGAATGCTATGACAGCTCAAAAATGGACCCTGTCAGGTGTTTGCAGCCTCAGTTGCTGCTGCGAACTCGATATCGTTCGATCGATCAGAACCCATTGATGTCGGTCAATGCCGAATGCCGATACGATCATCAATCTCTTGTGGCAGTCCAACGTGTCGAATCTCCGCTCCTTAGAGAGTCATCTTTTCCTCCGATGCCATGGCGCTGAAGTCGTTATCATTCAAGGCGAGGGATGCAGCATCATGAGCGTGTCACTGCAATTTTGTGGTGCTGCAAAAACGGTGACCGGATCATGTTACTGGCTGACAACAGACAGTTGCAGCTTCCTCGTCGACTGCGGAATGTTCCAGGGCACCAAGACCGTCAAGGAATTGAATTACGGCGAGTTCCCGTTCGTGGCGAACGAGATCGACTTCGTCCTGCTCACCCATGCCCACACGGATCACGCTGGCTTGTTACCGAAGCTCTACAAGGCTGGCTTTTCCGGGCCAACCTATATGACCCGCGGAACACGTGATCTGCTCTCCTTCATGTTGCCGGACAGCGGCTACATTCAGGAGATGGAAGTGGCCCAGCTCAATACCAGAAATGCGCGTCGGGGCCGGCCTCAGGTGCAGGCAATCTATACCAAAAAGGAGGCCCAGGAATGCCAAACATTTTTTCGCACGATCGAATACGAAACGTGGCTTGAGTTGCCAGCCGGAATTCGGGCACGATATTGGAATGCGGGTCATATATTGGGGTCAGCTTCGATTGAAATCGAGATCCCCACTGGTCGTTCCTGCCTCAAGCTGCTGTTCTCCGGTGATATCGGTCCTGACCACAAACTCTTTCATCCGGATCCCGAAGCATCGACCGACTATGACTATCTGATCAGTGAGTCAACTTATGGCGGGGAGCGCCGGGTCAAAGCAAGTCCCACCAAGCGACGCGCGTTCCTTGCTCGCGAAGTCAACGATGCTCTAAGGGGAAATGGCATCCTGCTCATTCCTTCCTTTGCAGTCGAGCGCACACAAGAGCTGTTGGCTGATTTATCGATACTTCAGTTCAAGGATGATATTCCGCGCGTGCCGATCTTCGTCGACAGTCCCATGGCAATTCGCGCAACGGAGGTGTTTCGAGAGCATGCAATCGAACTGGAGGACCTTGGCGGATCGCCCGGTCTTTTGGACAATCCACATCTGCATTTCACTCAGTCGAGCGATGAGAGCAGAGCGATAAACCGGTTTCGCTCCGGTGTGATCATTCTGTCTGCGAGTGGCATGTGCGATGCAGGGCGAATAAGACATCACCTAAAGCACAACCTCTGGCGCTCCAATGCAACCGTGATGATCGTTGGCCACCAGGCCGAAGGAACGCTCGGACGCTTGCTGGTGGACGGAGCGACAGCCGTGCGCATTCAGGGCGAGGAAATCCAGGTTCGCGCCAGGATCAAGCAGATTGATGCCTACTCCGGTCATGCCGACGGCAGCGAGTTGGTGCAATGGGTCAAAGAACGCCAGCCGATCCATCGCGCGCTGTTCCTCACGCATGGCGAAAGCTACGCGGCAACGGCCATGCGTGAGGATTTGGTGAAGGCAGGCCTCGACGCGAAAAACATTCGTCTCCCGGAACTGGATGATTGCATTGACCTTATCAGCGGGAGGAAGGTGATCCGGCATCAGCGCGCACCTATCCGTCTCGATCCCAAGGCGATCACAGCACTTGATTGGCACAATGAGCTGGCGCAGTTCCAATTGGATCTGCAGGACGCATTCGACAAGGCAGCAGACAAACGCTCACGAGGCAATCTACTGCGTCGGTTGCGACGCGCTCTAGACACTGAAAAGACAAGGGCGCGGCCCCGCAAGGAGTGATGACAGTCCGCTAATCCAAGTAATCTTGTTTTTGAGATTCAAGGCCCGTTCGACTGACGCAAATATGGGTGAATCTCTGAGGGAGTGTGGCTGCAACCGCGATCTCTGACGGCTGAGAGAGGCTGTTGCGGTCTCGAATACAGCACATCACTTACGCTAAAGCGCTTTGCGCCATGCGGACGTCAACTTGCATTTCCTGCAAATGCGCTCTCCCGCCCACTCGCTGAGGAACGCCTTCCGACACATCATGCAGTTTCTTGTCTTCTGTTGAGGGTTTGGGCTTTCGCCCGCCTTCTTGCTTCTATTCCTCATGAACCTTCATACGCGAACGCGACGACAAAGTCCGCGAACACCAACTGTTAGGAGATATACCGTTTGATATGGGGTAATTTCCAGTAATTTCAATAGGGTCCATGTTCGGTTCGATGTTGATGCGCGTCAATTTCGGCCTGCGAAGATCCCATTAGTCTGTGTCGTGGGCCAATTAGGGCAGCAACAGTCCGCCGCTCCACGCTGATGATGAACCCCATGCGGGACCGACCCAGACGTCCGTCTGTGAGATCGATTTGTCCTCGTGCAAACGATGGAAGGGCTCGCCAGCTTGACGGACCAGGCCGTCTGAGGTTCGGGGTCAATGGAGGATATGCGTAATGTACGAAACGATCATCGTGCCAGTTGATGTGAACAACGCCGAAAAGGCATCCGACATGCTGATAGCAGCGGAGAGGATAGGCGGTAAGAAGGCCAAAGTTGTATTGCTGAACGTCATTGAGGCGGTGCCCAACTATGTTGCTGTCCACCTGCCAGAAGAGTTCAGGGAACAGGTATGGAAGGAGGCGACAGACGGGCTCAGTCGTATCGCCAAGTCCACTTCGCTTGAAACGGAGATCGAGGTGCGGGGTGGTCATGCGTCTGCAGAGATCCTTACCGTTGCGGATGAAAGGAATGCTGACGCGATCATTATCGCATCGCATCGCCCCGGCCTCGAAGATTACTTTCTGGGTTCAACGGCTTCACGCGTCGTCAGACACGCCAAGTGCACTGTCGTCGTCATACGATAAATCTGGGCAGGACCGAACAGTGATCGGCACCAGGATTGGGTAGCGTGCATCAACTCTCCGATCTCTCGGACCTTGCACACGATTATTTCGTACTGAGCGTGTTGACGCGGACTATGTCACTATCACTATTACGATCCCACCGCCGTGGCGCTCGACTGTTGAGCCGGTGTGACTACTCCTAGTGCGCCGCGCCGTTACGTGCGTCATTGCCGGAAATGCTCGTGCGAACAAGTGCGGCAACGAGCCGAACATAGTCTGCCCTGTCGACGAGTGCCGCCAGTTGATTCGCGTCTTCGCCGAGCCCGAGGGTGCGGGCGGCGTGCAGTGCCTTGGCGTCCGCAAAAGGGTAGAGTTCGGGCCAGGCAACTTGAACCTCGCGGCAGTAGATGTCGGCGCCGACACGGCCGATACCCTTGAATTCTTTCAGCAGCCGGCGTTCATCTTGAGGGCATCGATCTGCCCGTGCCCGCAAACGCCTTAGATCTCCACCATAGTCGGCTAACAGTCGTTTTGCGCCGTCGCCTAGCATGCTTGCTGTCCTCTCGTCGTATCGTCCGTAGCCCGCGCAGTTCAGAACACTGACGCGGTCCTTCCAAGAACTATCGGCGAGCTTCTGCGGCGTTGTCCATCCCCTTTCGAAAACGGCGCCTGCGGCGCGCAGGGCGAGCGACGTGCGGATACGTGCGCTCAAGAGCAGCGACGCGCACCACCAACGAAACAGGGTCGAGGGTGTGTTTTTCTCCAGTGTTATGCCCAGTTCCTCGGCAAACGTCAGACCGTGCGCTTCGAGCAACTTTTCGATCGTCAGCCTGCATTCGGCTTCACTATTCATTGGCGGTCCCATTCCAGCCATCGCTTTGTGTACCGTCCGGAGTCTCCGAACCTACTGACCTTGACACCCATTTCTACCAAGAGCCCAACACTCTCGCGATAGCCTCGAGTAAAACCGAGTACACGTTGATCCGGCCGAGCTTGAAGTCAGCAGTCTACGATACAATATGTATGCCACGGGGAGCACCTGCTTGAGCGCATAGTTTCTGTGGCCTAGTTGCCCGCTGACTGAACGGCCGCAATCGCCAAGTCTTCCAAAAACACGACCCGATCGCGATTCCCGCAACCCGGTTACGGCAAGCCGCGGTGGCCCGGCATCGCCAGCATCAAGCCGTTTCTGGCCCGTTCAATGACGGCTTCCCCCGCCGCGTCTGCCAGATCCTAGGGGACGGCGTGCGGCAACGGAACAACTCTCCAAATCCAACAAATCGGGAGCATGAAGTTTGATAACCAAACGCAGACAACGCCAACCAAAAAGAACACATGCAAGCCACCGTCATCGTGCGCCGAGCAAATCAAATGCTTGCGCCAATTGGAAGCGCAGGCGCGCGGACTACCTTCAGCGAGCGCGCGCTGCCTGTGAAGCCGGGGACCGCATCCAGGCAGAAAACTACTACCAGCACGCCGACCATTATTACAGGCTGATCGCAGGCACGGCCGCCTGAGCTGAGTTGTCAGGCACCGTGTCGCGGATGACTGAAGACCACCTGATGGACGGTTTCGTCGTCATTGGTGCACACGAACGAGTGCCGGAATCAAAGATGGACTGCCTGACGCAATCGAAGTCAGGGTTGGCGATTTCCACAGGATTGACAGCCAGGATGGCGCTTGGGATCGGGTTGTCTGTCAGGAGCCGATCATTCACTCAGATAGGCAGCCAAGTATTTTCGCGGAAGTCTATCGAGTGCTCCGCCCTGGCGGTCTATTCGCAGTTTCGGATATCTGCGCAGTGGAGAATGCCAACAGCGACATCGTCAAAGCAGCGTATGCCCGACTGGGTGCGACGTCCGTCAGGACCGCGTCAGACTATACTGCAATGGCACGAGAAGCTGGACTTGAGATCGCATTTATGGAAGAGCGTGCATCTGACATTCGCAGCCATTACGATTAGCTTGCTGAACTCCTGGATAGGGACGGCGAGCAGTTGGACAAGAGTTTGCAGCTGATCCGCGACAACATTGCTGTTTGGCAAGACGCACTGGCCGCCGGGCATATCATATGGGCATGCCTGGTCGCCGAAAAGCCGGCGAGCGACAGTAGTTCGTGAACTGGCTGAAAAGCCGGTCAATGTATCCAATGAGGTTCTCGTGACGATCGGCAGTTCAGGACTTCGCTAGGATTGCGTAGATGAACCCTCGTCTCATGCCGTGAAAGTCAGTAGATCGGGCGCAAACAACAAGAGCGCGCCAATGGCGACCATTCCAACGCCACCAAGCAGATGCGACCAACGCAAGTAGCGGCCGGTCATACCGGTTGCTGCCAGCGTCATCATCGCGATCACGAAGATCACAGCGTCATCGAGCATGAAGATCAGAACGTAGAGCAGCAGATACATGTAGTGCTGCCACCTCGGCAGATCGCTCATGGCGAGCACGTCGGTATAGACCGCGGGTATGCCGGCGGAACAGAGAAGTTCGATCAAGTTGACGGCAACCGCCAGGACGACAATTCCGGCAACTGCGAACAAAAAACGCTTCTCATAGACGCTTGCGCGGAGCGCGTCCATGATCCGACGCCGCTGGGCCGGATTGGCCACCTTGCATTCGGCTGCCGCGTCGGTCGCAAATGCATGCAAGTAGTAGGCGCCGCTCGCAAGTGCGATGCAGCCGACGGTAATTCGTACCCAGAGCAGGGCACCGATCAGCAGAAACACGTTCAACCAGGCCGCAAGAAAGCCGAAATAGACGAGGCCCGATGTCAGAAGAAAGGCGCCGCCGAGCAGCCACATGCGCAGTCGGTCCTGCATACCTACCAGCAGTCCGACCAGAAATACCAGCACCCACATGGCACAGGGGTTGAAGCCGTCGATAGCCGCAAGGAAGATCGTCAGCGCCGGCAATGAAAGTGAGGAGATTGGCACTTCTCCCACCAAAGGCAGGTTGATGATCTGAGGTATTCCAGCGGGTCTATTGACGGCACGAACTCCTGGGGAGCTGCCAGAGCCGTCCAGAATGCGAGCGAGTTCATGGCAACTGTCCTGCAGACATGCTTTGGCAATGTCCAATATGGCAGTACCCGTTTTTCCCGCTTCATCGAAGCCGAGAAAAGGACGACCGCCAATTACGATCAGCGGGACGCCGGGGCGCTTGATGCCGAAATGCTCGTTGACCCGCTGGAACAAGTTAACGGCGGCTGGCGACCTTGATACATCGTAGTCGCGAATGTGCAGCCTATCGTTTGTCTCGTGCTCGCGCTCAAGAAATGCTTTCGCACGCTTACAGTAAGGACATCCCGGCTCCCAGAAGATGACCAGTTCGACCCGCCGTGAGCCGCTGCTGGCCCTCTCCGGTTCCCCAGCTGCATAAAGCGGCGCCAGGATCTGTCCGACGTCAGCGCTCCTGTAACAGTTGAGAGCATTTTTTAACTGAGTGTTTTTAGGTTCATCCTCACCACTGAGGAGTGCCACATGGGACGTAGAACGGAAGCTGCTGACCGCAGCATCAAGGACATCA
>JAGDYV010000195.1:0-17488 GCA_049116495.1 Hyphomicrobiaceae bacterium
GTTGGTGTCCTGGTACTCGTCGACGAGCAGATAGCGGAAGCGGCGGTGGTATTCGGCCAAGATGTCGGGGTGCTCGCGGAACAGACGCAGGCACTCGAGCAGCAGGTCGCCGAAGTCGACGGCGTTGAGTTCCTTGAGGCGGGCCTGATAGGCGGCGTAAAGCTCGGCGCCCTTGCCGCTGGCGAACGAGAAGGCTTCGCCCTTGGAGACCTGATCCGGTGTCAGGCCGCGGTTCTTCCAGCTGTCGATGAGGCCGGCAAGCTGGCGCGCTGGCCAGCGGTCCTTGTCGAGTTCGGCAACTTCAATGACTTGTTTGAGGAGGCGGATCTGGTCGTCCGTATCGAGAATGGTGAAGCCGGACTTGAGGTCGACAAGCTCGTAGTGCTTGCGCAGGATCTTGACGCCGATCGAGTGAAACGTGCCGAGCCACGGCATGCCCTCGACGGCACCGCCAACGAGGCCGCCGATGCGGTGCTTCATCTCGCGCGCCGCCTTGTTGGTGAAGGTCACCGCCAGGATCTGGCTCGGGTAGGCGCGGGCGGTGGCGAGAATATGTGCGATACGGGTCGTCAGGACGCGCGTCTTGCCGGTGCCGGCGCCGGCCAGCACCAGGACCGGGCCATCGAGCGTTTCGATCGCCTCGCGTTGTTCCGGATTGAGCCCGTCAAGGTACGTTGCCGGTGCGGCTGCCTGCATGGCGCGCGCAGCGATGCCGCCGGCTTTTGGCCCGCCTGGCGCAGGTGGCGGCGCTGACATATCCATATATTGGTTCCGATTCGCGGTCATGACGTGCCACTATAGCATGCGCTGAGAGGCGGTATTCGGGCAGCTCACCGCGGTCCACAACTGGGTACTACAACCCAATTGGCGCGACACGGACGAAACCGCTAAGCTCCTGATAGACATCGCCGATTATACGGCGCAAACGAACGGAACCCAAGCCCATGCAAGTTACGATGAACGGCCGCAATGCCTTGATCACCGGCGGTAGCCTCGGAATTGGCCGCGCCATCGCCACGCGGTTCGTCGAATCCGGCGGCAACGTCGCGATTGTCGCCCGCCGCGCCGACGTCCTCGAAGAGGCCAAGGCGGAGATCCAGAAGGCGGGTGGCGGCAAGGTCATTACGGTCGCCGCCGACGTCGGCACGGCTGAGGGATGTCAGGCGGCCTATGATCAGGTCACCTCGGAACTCGGGCAGGTTGACATCCTGGTCAACAATGCCGGAACCTCCCGGCGCGGCGATTTCGAGTCGATCACTGATGAGATGTGGCAGACCGACATTGATTTGAAGCTGTTTGGCGCGATCCGGCTGGCGCGTGCCGCCATGCCGGGTATGAAAAGCCGCAAATGGGGACGTATCGTCAACGTGCTCAACACCGGCGCCAAGGCGCCGCCGGCATCGGGTGCACCGACGGCTGTGACGCGTGCTGCCGGCATGGCTCTGACGAAAGTGATGGCGGGCGAAGGCGCCAAGCACAACGTGCTGGTCAATGCCGTCCTGGTCGGGCGGATCGAGAGTGACCAATGGGTGCAGCGCGCCAAGAATGCGAACAAGGATGTCTCGCAGATCTACGAGGAGATGAGCGATGTCGTCCCGATGGGCCGGATCGGCACGGCGGAAGAGTTTGCGAACATCGTCACGATGCTGGCGTCGGACCAGGGCAGTTATGTGACCGGCACCGCGATCAACATTGATGGTGGCATGAGCCCGGTTGTATAAGGGGCGGACAAACTCAACCTGCTCAATGGTGTCATCCGCTGGCTTGTCCCGAGGACAATTCTCTTTGAGGCCCGCGGAAATATGAAAGAACCAGCCCATGACCGCGCCAGCGCCTCCTTTTACCACGCGTCCCGAAATTCAGGGCACCTTCGGGGTCGTCGCAACGACCCACTGGATCGCGAGCAGTGTCGGCATGGCGGTGCTCGAAAAGGGCGGTAATGCGTTTGATGCGGCGGTGGCGGCGGGCTTTACGCTGCAGGTCGTCGAGCCGCACCTTAACGGGCCGGGCGGCGACATGCCCGGCATCTTCTACGCCAAGAAGGATGGCCGGCCGCGCGTGCTGTGCGCGCAGGGGCCGGCGCCGGGGCTTGCCACGATCGCGCATTTCAAGGGCGAACTCGGCCTGCCGACAATTCCCGGCGCCGGGTTGCTGGCAACTTGCGTACCAGGCGCGTTCGGCGGCTGGTTGGCAATGCTTTCGGATTACGGCACGTGGAAGCTGCGTGATTGTCTGGAATACGCGATCGGCTATGGCCGCACGGGGATTCCGGTGCTGCCCAACATTCACAACACGACGGCCAAGGTCGCCAAGCTGTTCCGCGAGCAATGGCCGACGTCGGCGGAAGTTTATCTCCACCAGGGCAACGTGCCGGAGGTTGGCTCGTGGTTCAAGAACCCGAAGCTGGCCGCGACCTACGCGCGCATTCTCGAAGAGGCCGAAGCGGCGTCGAGTGATCGCGAAGAGCAGATCGAGGCGGCGCGCAGGATCTGGTATGAGGGCTGGGTGGCCGAGGCGATCGACACTTTTCACTCAAACCAGGAACTGCTCGATCCGAGCGGTAACAAACACAAAGGCGTGCTGCGGTTTGACGACATGGCCCGTTGGCGCGCCACCTATGATGACCCCGCGACCGTGCAATACGGCAACCTGGACGTCTACAAATGCGGCTTTTGGAGCCAGGGGCCAACCCTGCTGCAGCAACTGAGCGTGATGCGCGATCTCGATGCGCGCAACCTGCCGGCAACCGACCCGCGGTTCATTCATACCGTTGCCGAAGTCGCCAAACTGGCGTTTGCCGATCGCGAGGCGTGGTATGGCGACCCTGAGTTTGCCGACATTCCCGCCGACGCACTGCTGAGCGAAGACTATGCTGCCGAACGCCGTAAGCTGATCAGTGGCGATGAAGCGTCGCTTGAGTTGCGCCCGGGCAGCCCGGACGGGCGTGTACCGAATGTCTCGCCGGCGTTCAGCCATGGCACCGACATTTCCGACATCGGAGACTACTGGGGGATCGGCGAGCCCACGGTGCAGCCGACCGGCGAGGCCAAGGGCGATACGGTGCATATCGACATCATCGATCGCGACGGCAATATGGTGTCGCTGACGCCGTCCGGCGGCTGGCTGCAAAGCGCGCCGGTGATCCCGGAACTGGGCTTCCCGATGGGCTCGCGCATGCAGATGTTCTGGCTCGAAGAGGGCACCAACAACACGCTGGAGCCGTACAAGCGTCCGCGCACGACCCTGTCGCCATCGCTCGCGATGCGTGGTGGTGAGCCGTACATGGTGTGGGGCACGCCGGGTGGTGATCAGCAGGACCAGTGGTCAACGTTGCTGGCGCTACATCACGTCGACCGTGCCATGAACCTGCAGGAAGCGATTGATACACCGGCGTTCCATTCTGAGCACTGGCCGTCGTCGTTCTGGCCGCGGGCGGCCAATCCCGGTCGTCTCGTGGTCGAAGGCCGTATGCCGACGGCGACGGTCGATGCCCTGAAGGGCATGGGGCACAAGGTGGCGGTCGGTGCGGATTGGTCCGAGGGCCGGCTGACGGCCGCGTCACAGGACGACGGAGTGCTTCGCGCGGCCGCCAATCCGCGCGGCATGCAGGGTTATGCGGTCGGGCGGTAGGGCAAGTTTAGGGCGCGCGGTAGAGCCTGGCGGAACCTGACTTGTTGATCAGGTTAACGGTCGCGTCGGCGCGCCCAATCCTGGAATTTCACACGAAAGCGACATTGTCTCCGCCGCCGGTCAACGCGTCGGCGCAGCCCCCTGGCACACTTGTTGCACATCAGCTCAAGCGCGAATTGTGCGCGTTGTTGTGGCTGCGGGGATTGTGTGATGTTTCGATGGGCGCTGGCAGGCCTTGCGGTGTTTTCGGTCGGAATGGTGAGCGGTGGGCTTGTTCACCATCACCTGACGGTGCAAACACCGCCGCCAGCGCGTCCGCCCGAGCAATCCGCCGCGCCGACCGCCCCGGCAATGGTTGCGCCGCAGGAAAATGCCGTAAAAGTGGTGTCTCCTGTCGAACTCGTCGTCGCAGCCGACACGCCACCTGAACAGGCCGGTGGCAATGGGTTTGGCGCGTCAGCCAGGACAACCCTGCCGTCTGCCGGCGAAGTGATCATTACGCCCATCGAGCCCGATCGCCCGTCGACCGTCAAGCGAACCGAGCCCGTCCGGAACACGGAAGTGAAGATCGCTCGCGTGCGCACCACCAACCCGAACTTGCGCAACAATCCGATCGTCCAAAGGGAACTGACGCGCGACATTCAGAACGAATTGTACCGTGTGGGATGCTATTCGGTTATCGCGACCGGCAGGTGGGATGCGCGAACCGTCAAGGCGTCGGCGCAGTTTGTTGCCAACCGCAATGCGGTGCTGCCGGCCGACCGGCCGGACGTTATCCTGTTGAGCCTGCTGCGCAGCTATCAGGGCGGCAAGTGCGGCCAGTCCCAGCAAGTGGCCAGGACGGCGCCAACGTTGGTGGCGCCAAGCTCGCCTGCGCCCACGATGAGACGGTCGGCCGCGGTCACGCCACGCGCTGTTGGCCCCATCGCGGTTCCTGTTGTGCGGCGACCGACACGTGCAACGGAGAAGAGAACGGCGCCTCGCCGCAATACCGCGTCCACCGCTCGTGCTTCTCGCAAAAAGAGCCGCAGTTGGCGCAGCAAAGTCCACTACGGCACCGGCTCAGACTGGTGAGACGGGCGCAAGCCTACGACCAGTGGAGATACGCTGCACGCTGATGTCCTGTTCACGTATGCGATCGCGGTGGTAGCGACGGCGGGCTGTGCGTGCTAAGCCGTTGCCGATATTCACCCTCGAGATCGACGGACATCGCACATGAGCAAGACGCGCACGGAATCCGATACCTTTGGGCCGATCGAAGTGGCCAACGACAAATACTGGGGCGCGCAGGCGCAACGCTCACTCGGTAATTTCAAGATCGGCTGGGAAACGCAGCCGGCCCCGGTCGTGCGCGGACTCGGCATCGTCAAGCGGGCGGCCGCCGAGACGAATATGGCGCTCGGCCGGCTCGACGAAACCGTCGGCAAGAACGTTGTTGCCGCTGCCAACGAGGTGATCGAAGGCAAGCTCGACGCGCATTTCCCGCTGGTCGTGTGGCAGACCGGCTCGGGTACGCAATCGAACATGAACGCCAACGAGGTGATCTCCAACCGTGCGATCGAGATGATGGGCGGCGAGATGGGGTCAAAAAGCCCGGTCCACCCGAACGACCACTGCAACATGAGCCAGTCGTCGAACGACACCTATCCAACCGCGATGCACATCGCCTGTGCCGAGGAAATCGAACACCGCCTGCTGCCGGCCCTGGCCAAACTGCGCAATGCGCTCAATGACAAGGCGCAGGCCTGGAAGGACGTCATCAAGATCGGCCGCACGCACACCCAGGATGCGACCCCGCTGACGCTCGGGCAGGAGTTTTCCGGGTACACGCAGCAGCTCGATAACGGCATTGAGCGCATCAAGCAGACGATGCCGAAGCTTATGGAACTTGCGCAGGGCGGCACCGCCGTCGGCACCGGCCTCAACGCGCCGGTCGGGTTTGCGGAGATGGTCGCGGAACGGATCGCCGGGATCACCGGCATGGCGTTCACGACGGCGCCGAACAAGTTCGAGGCATTGGCGGGACACGATGCGATGGTCATGAGCCACGGTGCGATCAACACCGTCGCCGCGTCGCTGTTCAAGATCGCCAACGACATCCGTTTTCTCGGTTCAGGGCCGCGCTCCGGCCTTGGTGAATTGGCGCTGCCTGAGAACGAGCCCGGTTCGTCGATCATGCCAGGCAAAGTCAACCCGACCCAGTGTGAGGCGCTGACCCAGGTTTGCGTGCAGATTTTTGGCAACAACGCCGCGCTGACCTTTGCCGGCAGCCAGGGCCACTTCGAGCTCAATGTCTACAACCCGGTGATGGCCTACAATTTTCTGC
The DNA here is from genome assembly GCA_049116495.1 of Hyphomicrobiaceae bacterium. Classification (GTDB taxonomy): domain Bacteria; phylum Pseudomonadota; class Alphaproteobacteria; order Rhizobiales; family Hyphomicrobiaceae; genus CAJQQK01. The sequence continues at coordinate 5,957 of JAGDYV010000195.1, forward strand.
AGTCGGTGCGATTGATGTCGGACGCAGCGGTATCGTTCACCGACAACTGCGTGGTTGGCATCGAGGCTCGCGAAGACAACATCAAGGCCGCATTGGAGCGCTCGCTGATGCTGGTGACGGCGCTCGCACCGAAAATCGGCTATGACAATGCCGCGACGATTGCCAAGACGGCTCACAAGAACGGCACGACCTTGCGCGAGGAAGCGGTTGGTGGCGGCTTCGTGACGGAAGCCGAGTTCGACGAAGTGGTGCGGCCAGAAAAGATGATCTCGCCGGGTTGAGCGGCCGCCGAGGCGACGGACGAGGAGGCGATTATGACGTCGAATGTCATCAATCTGCGCCAGGCCCGCAAGCAGCGCGCGCGGGATGAACGGCGCAAACAGGCCGATGAGAACCGGGAAAGGCATGGCCTGACGCGTGCCGCACGCGAAAAGAAGGCGCGAGAAGCCGAGGCGCAATCGCGGCGCCTTGACGGCCATTGGCTGAGCCAGACCGACGCTGATCCGGGCCCGGCAACGGGTGGCGAGACAGGTGGCAGGATTGGCCCGTCGACTGATCCAGACAAGGGCTGAGAAGTGCCGTGACCGCAGACCCGTCGAACGGCGCGCACGAGGCGCAAGGGGAGAACGCGCCGACAGCGGCCGGCGTCGATGGCTTGCCGGCAAGTCGGCCCGTCAAGCGGTCCTTTTCGATTGCAGGACACCGAACGTCGATTTCGCTTGAAGCGGCGTTCTGGGACGCATTCCGCGAATTGTGCCGCGAGGACGATATTTCGATGGCGTCGATGCTCGCCCGTATCGACCGTGAGCGCGGCAGCTCAGCCGGCTTATCAGGCGCGGTCCGGGTGTGGATCCTGCAGCGGTACCGGCTGAGAGCCCTTCAGACTTAGATGGGCTCTAAGCGATGAACTGCTTTAGTCATTGCTAAACGGGTTGAACTTTTTTTTCACCGGTGGTCTGCGTGGGCGCCTTGGTTGTTGTCTCGGCTTTGGCGCGGGTTGCTGCAGTAGACCGGCCGATGATCGCTGTACGCCGGTTGCGTCTGGGCTATTCGCTGCGGCTTGTTGTGGCGGGCTCAGCCGTTGCGGGTTCTGTGGTGCTGTAATGGGTGCGGGATTGCCGTCGATCGCGGCGCCTGGTGGTTGCGGCGGGGCATCGCCAGAGCGAAGGGCATCTTGGGCGCGGCGCTTTTCCTCATCGACCCGGCGCTGGCGTTCTTCCTCGATCGCGCGTCGCTGTTCTTCCTCGATAAGGCGTTGGCGTTCTGCTTCAGCGGCGGCGCGGGCTTCGTCCTCGCGGCGCAGGCGTTCCAGGTGCGCAACGTTGGCCTCCATCTTGCGCACGATCAGTTCGCGCTCCAGGTCGCCAAGATCGATCTTGGGTTCGATGCGACTGATTTCGGCGATGGTGCCGGCATAGACAACCGTAATCGGCGGCAGCGCGACGGTTTCTTCAGGCGAGTCGGGGCGTGGCTGCGGCGCCGGCGTCACCGTCCAGCGACTATCGATGCGCAGGCGAGGCAGGTCGATGAACGTGTCATTGCGCAGGCCGCCGGCATCTTGGTCGAAGACCACGGCGGGAAAGGCGAACGTGCCGTTGGCGATCCTCAGTTTAAGGACGGGCGCGCCGAGCTCGACGAAGCCGTCCGCGGCAAAGGCTGTGAGCTGGTCACCAAGAGCTTCCGTTTCCGTTTCGCCGTCGATCACCTTGCGGGCCGCAGCCGTGATCGTTTCGCTGGTCAGACCGGGGACTCGGACGCCCGTCAGGCGGACTTCGCCGGTGCCCTCAAGCGCCGTGCTGAGCGAGCGTGGCGACAGGGCACGGCCCTTAACGCTGATGTCGATTTCGGCAGTACCGGTCAGCCGGTTGCTGCGCGCGAGGGCGGGTGCCCACCGGCCAAGTTCGATGCCCTTGCCGGATAGCTTGGCCGACACCATCGCGCCGGCCTGTGATTTCTCAAAGCCCGCCTGCGCCGTGAGGGTTGCTTTGCCGGCACGTGCAGAAAACTCGCTGATCGCGACCTTCGCCGGACTGATCGTTGTGCGAAAGGCTGCGTTGTTGAGCGGCTCGCGCGCGCCGCCGAGCGCCAGAGATTGAACTTTTACGTCGATTTCAGCATCAACGGCGGCAAGATGTGAGAAGTCGAACGGGGTTTCCGGCCAGGGCGTGTCGACCGCTTGTGGTTGTGCCGTCGGCCGTTGCCTTGGCGCAGAGGTGGTGCGCATCAGGAGATCGGCCAGCCGAGGCAGGGAGGCCTTGTCGAGGGCCAAGTTGCCGCCAAGACGGGGCCGGTCGGAATCGCTTGCAAGTTCAAGTTTGCCGGTCACGCGTGTCGGGCCGATTTGCAACGGTTGCGGCTCGAAGCGGTGACCACTGGCAACACTGCTCACTTTAATGCGCCCGCTCACGGGCACCGCGCTCAAATGGTCATGCAGGTCGGGCCAGGTCAGGAGGGCTACCGTCTTGGCCGTGGCCTGCCTCAGGTCAACGAAGCCAGACCATTCAGTTCGCGTGTCCGTCAAGACGACATCGCCGCTGAAATCGGCATCAAGCGCCTTGCCGGCCGCGACGCGCAGGAAGGTTTTCATCTTCTTGTCTGGTGTGCCGGCTGCCGTCATAACGATCGTGGCCGGCGAAGCAGCAGGGCGCGCGGTTGACGGCTTTGGCGCTGCAGCGCTCGCGGCAATCATCGGTTTGCCGATCAGCCAGCGCGTGGTGTCGAGCGCATTGCTGCCGCTGATCCTGGCCTGCACGTCGGCAGGTTGCGTACGCCATTTGCCAAATGGACCGAACGTACGGGCATCGACCCGGATCCGGTCTTTACCGATCGTGCCGTCCGCAATGACATGATTGATCGGTGGCGATTGGTTTGTTGGCGAGGCGGCCGTGCCAAGTTTGGCGTCGACGGCGACCCGTAAAGGTGTGCGACCGGCGATCAGTTGTGACGGGACATCGGTGCGCGCGACAAGGCTCAACAGGTCGGCGAGACGAGCGCCGGCGGCATCATTGGCGGCGGCAACCGTTCCGGTGATACCGCCGCGGACGTCTTGTGCGAGGTCGAGCAGCTTGCCAGACAGTGCCAGCTTGAGGCCTGGCTGCAACGTCAGGTCAAATTTGGTGAGGTGCAGCGTGTCGCCGGAGCGGCGCAAGTCGACGTCGATATCAGCAAACGAGTGGCGCCCGTCCGAGGCACTGCCGCTGCGCAGACGTAACGCGATGTCGACGTCTCGCAACCACTTTCGGGCGTGGTTTTCATTGGCCGGCTTCGCAGACCCTTTTGGGCCGGGTGCCAACGGCAGACCAAGGTAGGATGCAATGCGCGACGGCGACAGCAGGTCGGTGCCAAAGTTCTCCAATGTCAGGTCATTCGCGTCGATGGTGGCAACGAGTGATGGCCGCGCCGACCAGGTGTAACCGATCGCGCCTTCGGCATTGGCGTTCCCAAGGCTCACGCGCGCGTCGCTCAATTCCCAGCTTTGCGGGCGGATGCGCACATTGCCGTCGAGCAAAAACGAGGTCGCCAGTGCACGCGCCGATGGCTTGGCAAGCTTGATCCCGCCCCACTGGGCAAATTCAGAAAAACTGGCCGTGCGTAACAGCACATTGCCGTCAAACTGGATGCCGCCTTGGCGGCGCTCAAGAAAGCCATCAATGGCCAGCGCCGTGAGGCCCGGCAAGGACGCGCGCAACGCCTCGATTTTCGTGACACCGTCACGGCGGATCATGCGGCCCCGCAGATCGCTGATGGCGGTGCCTGCAAGATTGGCCTGATCAATCGACAGGTCGAGGCTGGTGACGCCTGCGCCAAGGGGTTCTATGCCGCGGGTGAGCAGACGCTCGACCGCCTTCAAGGGCCCGTCAGTCGCCGTCGCGCCGGCGATCGCATCGAGATCCAACCAGCTGGTGGTCAAAACCGTTTGGGTGGACACGCCGTCCTGCCACCGTGTGATCGTGGAACCGCTTAGCGTTTGTTGACGCTTTTGGTGCTGGAAAGTGATCGCGATTTTGTCGAGCCGCAGCGCTTTCGCATCAAGCTTGAGGTCGGCAGCCAACTCGTAGCCGGCGCCTTGCACTTTGGTCGTTGCGTCGCGCGGCGGACGGCTGCGACTGGTGACACGGCCGCTGGCGTGGGCACGGCCGAGCAGATCCGACAGCGTGCCGTTGACGCTGTGCACCGTGCGACCATCGGGCGAGCGGACAGAGCCGTTAAAGAGCACATTGCCGTTGTCTTCCATGCGCGCGGTTGACAGCCTGATCTCCTGCGGCACAGCGTCGGGCTGGTCGCCAAAGGGCATCGTGCCGATGAATTTGTAGGGGCCGTTGAGCGCGCTCGCCATCATCTCGCCGGTGATTTTGGAGAGCGTCGCGATCTCGTGGCCATGGTGCGATTCAAAGCGCAGCGTGGCATCGCGGATCAAGACGGATTTGAGCGCGACATCGCGCGGGATGAACGCCAAATCGCTCTCGCTGATTTGCAGCTTGCGCCAATTGCCGCTGCCATCGGCTTCTGTGCGCAGGCGAATGACCGGTTGCACCAATTCAATCTCGCGCGCCTCGAAGACACCGCGCAGGAGGGGCGGCACCGACAGCCACATCTTGAAACGCTCGGCGCGGGCGAACGAACCGGGCACGCCGGGCGCATCTGCTATGCGCACCTTCTCGAAACTGACGTGCGGAATAGGCAGGATGCGGACGCTGACCTCGCCACGCACGCGAACTTCTCGATCGAGCAGGCGTGAAGCCTCTTCCTCGAACGCGCCGCGATAGTCATTCCAGTTGATGAGCGGCGGCACACCAAACAGCGCCGCCAGAATCAGCACCAGGAAAGCCGCGATGGTCAGCAGGAAATTATTCATGGCATCCGGTTCGTCATGACCATCCGTTCACCGCTCCACCTGAGCGTCAAACCCTTGTTTCCTCGGGCTCGTCGATAAGGCGGCATCGCGAAGAGCGCGCCCACTCTGGCAACGTGAGGGCGCAGCTCACCCCAATGCTCAACACCCGATCGATGATCCCCTCATAGGCTTCCTTTATGGCACAATGAATCGCAAACGGGCAGGCCCGATCACAGCCATGTGCGCAAATATTGGATCCGGTCGCATCCTGCTGCAAGTCCACGGATGACACACGAAATCAACGATTGATTCCGAATAGATCAACAAAGCCGCGACATTTTGGCCATGCGTGGTGTTATTGCGTCAAGAATGCGGATCAAACTGCGAATCTGAGTGAGGCCGGGTTGGACCGGGGATGGGCTTCATGTGACCGAAGAGTCGGGACGTTCGGATAACGTGTCGAGCGAGGGCGGCAAAAGGCAGGCGGCGAGCCGTGGCGTGCAGCTGGGGATCGACCGGACCAAGGCCTGGCTGGCTGAGATGGCGCGCGTCATCCTGGACCGCCTACATCAAAATCTTTCGGACTTTTTTGCCGACCGACAACTGCTCGTGTGGGGGTTGGCGATCACCATCGGCATCGGCGTTGCCTATGCCGCGATTGCATTTCGGATTTTGCTTGGCGCGTTTCAGTGGCTCTGGATTGGCACGAGTTCCGAGAAAGTGCTCGCCGCCGCGCAAACGACGCCATGGCCGATTATCCTATTGGCGCCAGCTGTTGGCGGATTGATTGTCGGGTACATACTGGTGCGCTTCATTCCGGGACGACGCTCGTTGGGCGTGGCGGATGTCATCGAAGCGCGCGCGCTTGGCGATTGCAAGATCTCGACGAAGGACGGGCTCTGGAGCGCGCTGACGGCATCGATCGCACTTGGCTTTGGCGCATCAGCGGGGCGAGAGGGGCCGGTCGTGCATCTCGGCGCGACGCTGGCTTCCTGGGTCGAAGACCGCTTCGCGCTTAGTTCATCAGCCCGGCGCAAGCTGCTCGCCTGCGGCGTCGCGGCGGCCGTGTCGGCATCGTTCAATGCGCCGATCGCCGGCGTCCTGTTCGCGCACGAGGTGATCCTGGCGCACTATGCATTGCGGGCCTTTGTGCCGATCGTGATGGCGAGTGTCGCCGCGGCTGTGATCTCGCGGATCCATTACGGCAACTACGCCGCGTTCGTCGTGCCCGAGTATCAGATCACATCGTATCTTGAATTTCCGGCCTTTGCGCTGCTCGGCGTGACCTGCGCGCTCGTCGTCGTCCTATTCGAGCTCTCGATCATGACGACGGAGCGTGTGTCGTGGCGGATCAAGATGCCATTGTGGCTGCGCCCGGCTGTCGGTGGTCTCGCCGTTGGCATGATCGCCGTGTTCTTTCCACAGGTGCTCGGCGTCGGTTACGATGCCACGGATATGGCGCTGAAAAATCAGTGGCCGCTCGGTATTCTGCTTTTACTGATCGTTGCCAAAACGGCAGCGACCGCGATCACGTTCGCCAGCCGTCTGGCAGTTGGTGTGTTCTCGCCGGCGCTTTATCTCGGCGCGATGACCGGTGGCGCCTTCGGCCTTATTGCCTCTTCGGTATTTCCTGAGATGGCATCGAGCAACGGTCTTTACGCGCTGCTCGGCATGGGCGGCGTGGCGGCGGCGGTGCTCGGTGCGCCGATTTCGACAACGCTGATCGTGTTTGAGTTAACCGGCGGCTACGAAATGACGATTGCGTTGCTGCTCACGGTCTCCATTTCGCATGGTCTGTCACAGGCTGCGCTGGGCCATAGCTATTTTCATTGGCAGCTCTCGAAACGCGGCCTGTCGTTGCAGGAAGGGCCGCACAAAGAGATCATGCGACGTCTGACGGTCTCCAATTTCATGACCGTCCGCGAAGTCGGCGACGTTTTGCCGGTCGATCTGTGTGATGTCGAAGATGCATGGTTGGTGCCCGGTGATACGCTTGAGCGGGCACTGCGGACGTTTGATAATGCCGGCGTTGCGCGCATCCCGGTTGTCTCGACCAGCGACCAAACCGGCGTGATTGGCTGGGCGGATCGGATGACGGCCTTGTCCGCGTATAACCGTGCGCTGGTTGAAGCACACGAGGAGGAGCATCTTTAGCGGCGAAGCGCATTACAGACATTGCAGATAACGGATTTTATCTGATGTGGTCTGATTGACATTTACTATATTCTACAAAGCGTTACATGATCTATCGGATATTTTCTATGAACATCGTATAATGGTGCGTTGATTGCATTTTACCGGGGAACCGGCTCCGCGTCTTGCGGGCCTGATTGAAACGGAACTTGTAACATGGGTACCCCCGCCACGGCTGACACCGCTGCGCCGGCAACGGCCACCGGATCTCGCTTCTCGCGCACTGAAATAAGTGCCCTGCGTGAACTCGACAATACAACCAATATTCGCTTTATCGTCGGCACCTGGGCGGTGATCGCGGTTACGGTCGCCGTCGCTGTTTGGTGCTATACGGCCTTCAACGCCGGCGAGATCGCATTCTGGTGGACGATACCGGTGACGATCGCAGCAGCCCTCATCATCGGCGCGGCGCAGCATCAACTCGGTGGCATTATCCATGAAGGCACGCATTTTCTGCTGTTCAAGGACCGCAAGCTTAACGAGATGATTTCGGATTGGACCGCGGGGTTTGCGCTCTACACATCGACGCATTCGTTCCGGTTGCATCATTTTGCGCACCACCAGTTCGTCAACGACCCTCAGCGCGATCCAAATTTCGAACAGGCCCAGGAAAGTGGTTACTGGCTGGATTTCCCGGTCGAACACGTCGAACTCGTCAAAGGCTTGATCCGCATGATGTCGCCGATCAGCCTGATCCGCTACATGGTGGCACGCGCCAAGCAAAGTGCGATCGGTACCGAGACCAACCCGTTCTCGAAGCCGGATGCCATGGGCGATCCGTGGGCGGTGCGCGCCGGTATCCTATTTGCCGTCGTCGCGCCGCTGGTTGCCGTGGTCCTCGTCGCCCTCGGGCTTTTCGCAGCCGCGTTCGCGTTTTTGCTGGCGGCCTGGATTGCTGTCGGCGTCTACTACTACGTGATCCCGGATGAGCATTACCCGCAAAGCCGGATCAATCCCGTGGTTTCATTGCGCATCACCAGCATTTGCCGGATGTCGTTCCTCGCGATCGTCTATCTGGGATTGACGGTGACGGAATGGGCAACCGGCGCGCCGGTTTGGGGCTACTACGGACTGCTCTGGATTCTGCCGCTGTTTACGGCGTTTCCGGTTTACATGATCCTGCGTGAGTGGGTGCAACACGGCAACGCTGATCGCGGTCGCTATACGAACTCGCGTGTGTTCCTCGTCGATCCGGTATCGCGCTATGCGGTGTTTCCGCTTGGCATGGATTATCACTTGCCGCACCACCTGTTTGTCGGCGTACCGCATTACAAGCTCAAGCGGCTCCATGAACTGCTGCTGGGCAATCCGGAATACGCCGAAAAATGCCGTGTGGTCGATGGTTGGACGGGCGACAGTGGCCGGCACGGCCCGTCGATTGCAGCCGTGCTCGGGCCGGAGTATGCCGTTGACAGTAAGGAAGTGCATATCAACGAAGAGACCATCGCGGCTGCGGACGTCAACGATCACAAAGGTGTCGCAGAGCAGGTAGCGGCCTCAAGGAAGATGTCCGGCGACGATTGACGGAAACTCCTAGAACCTCCGGCGCCGGCCAAGGTCGATGTGGAAAAGGCCGCCGCCATAGTGCTTGAAGCCACCGACGGAGCGGCGCAGGTAGCGTTGGGCCTCGCGCCAGTTGCCACGGACGCGGATGTCGGCGGCATCTCCGGTGAGATGATATGAGTGCCTCGCGCCGCCAACGCGTCGATTATGGCTGGGGCTGCGGCACGTCGAATTGACCCGAACTTTGCCGTAATGAGCCGCAACCGTTGCGATGACACGGCGCAGTTTGGGCGCCAGGCAATTCGGTGACGCGAGCCAATGGATGTTGCGACTGGCGCCACCCGTCACGCTGCGCCGCGGGTGGGGGGTGGAGGTCAGCCGGCCGAGGCTTGCCAAAACGATGTTCGGCCGGCGGTTCCGGCGTGCCGCGGCCCTGCGGCCGATCTTGGCCGGCCCGAGATATTGCACGCGCACGTCGCCGGTGCCCTGCCTTTTCAGACCGAGGATTTCCGCCGAACGGCGTGAGAGGTCGATAATTCGGTTGCGCGCATAAGGGCCACGATCATTGACGCGAACCGTGAGGCGGCGGCCGGTCCGCATGTTGGTGACACGGACCAGGGACGGCAATGGCAATGTCGGATGCGCCGCCGTGATGGCGTTCATGTCATAGATTTCGCCGTTGGCGGTCAGACGTCCGTGGAATTTGTCGCCATACCAGGAGGCGACGCCGATCCGGTCGTAGTTCGGTTGGTGGCGCGGTACATAGCGCAGACCATTGATGTAATAGGGTTTGCCGACTTTGTAGTAGCCGCTGCGCGGTGTCGATGGGTTGGCGTAGGGGCTTGGCGAAGGTCGCCGTCGCGAGAAGCTCGGCGCGCTCAATGCGCTGAGACTGGGGCCCTTCAATCGGTGGCTACTGCTGGAGCAGCCTTGCAGCACGCTTGCAACCGTGGCGAGCGCGAGCGCGCACGTCAGGCCTTTGAAAAGCGGCGCGCCGCGCCGCCTGGCGCCGGCAATAGAGACTGGGGGACTCGTACTCAACATTATGCACTCGTTGGACATTCGTTTCCGAAAGCCGCAGCTGCATAATGCAGACAAGAGAACCAGGTTGACCCTGGCCAGAAGCAGTTCAAGGCTCTTATCAGCGTCTCAATTGAGAGACGCTGATTACTCCTGCATGGCACGATCAACTTAGACGACGAGTAGAAAGGTCACGCGAATTTGGGCGGGGATATTGGCCATAAATTTTAGAACAATTGCTCGTATTACGCCGAAAAAAGGACCGGAAATGAATAGGTTGGTCACGCGCGCGTCGTGTTCAAAGCAGCCAATTTCGCGCCTTGTGATTTTATCGAATGGTATGCGAGCGCCGATTAACCGGCGCTTTTGGTCGGTGCGCAAAATTTGATTCAATTTGTACCAAAAGGTGGGATGTAGAGGCCGGCCACATCGGTGACGCAGCCTGCCGCAGTCTTTAAGAGTTGCGCCGTCGGAAAAATTTTTTGAGCACAAAATATTCGAGCGCATCAGGCCCACGCCAGTTTCTCATAAGGTGAGCATCATAGAATAGTGATGGAGAAACAATCTTGGGGGCTCATGCCATGTCCGGAGAAGAACTGGACACGGTCGTCGATATTGACGGCGTTATTATCGGTTTCGTTTCGTCAAGCGGCGACGAAGGTGACGAACACGTGGATGCCTATCAAGGTGATCTGGCCGTTTATGACGCCAACTACGATTTCATCGGACCGGCCCGAAATCTCAGGGTTGCTGAACAGTTGTTGCGCAAGAACCGGATAGAATTGACGCCGCCTTCCGAGCACGTCACCACACGGCGCTATTCGCACTCCTTCTGATCGCAGGCGAAGTGGCCTCAACCGCCGCAAGCGGTTGCCAGAGCCGACACTTGCCTGCCGCTGATGCGCGTCGCACGGCTTGCCCGCAGCACCGCTGCGCGCCGCGCCGCTCTCCTGCGGGTCGATTCACCGTTTGCGAACAGAACTGAGGCCGTCTCAGTCTGAAGGGCTCAAGGCGTTCAAGTCGGCGATTTGAGGCTGGCAGGCGCCTAATGCCTGGGTAGCTTTAAACACGCCGTTTTTCGACCAGAACGCCACTTTCGGCGAGTTTTTCGATCGCCGCTTCATCGAAGCCGTGCTCCGTCAGAACTTCGCGCGCGTGGGCTGAGAATTTCGGCGGCGCAGACTTCATGCCGCCGGGCGTTCGTGACAGGCGGACCGGCGTGCCGGTGCCCTTGTACCAGCCATCCTCGTAGACCATGCCGCGCGCGCGGGTGTGCTCGCTTTCGACGACTTGACCGGTGTCGAGCACCGGGCCGCATGGCAGTCCGGCCTGGAGCAACTCCAGCGCGAACGCCACACCGTCAACATTGGCGAGCTTCTCAATGATGATCTGATTGAGTTCGTCGCGGTGTTGCAGGCGATCACCGTTGTTGGCAAAGCGCGGATCATCAGCCAATTCGGGCCTGTCCAGCACGTCACAGACCTTCCTGAAAGCGCGGTTGTTGCCCGCACCGAGCATGACCGGGACCGTTTTGGTCTGGTACATGCCGTAAGGCACCAAGGTCGAGTGTTGATTACCCGTCAGCGGCGGAACCTTACCGTTGAGGAAGTAATTCGGGAAATGCGGGTGCATCAGCGAAAGGGCGCTGTCATAAAGCGTAACTTCAAGCGCCTGACCCACGCCGGACGTTGTGCGGTCATGGATGGCCATCAAAATACCGATGACGCAGTAAAGACCCATTGAGATGTCGACAACCGGCAGCCCGAGCCGCATGGGGCCTGAGTCTTCCGAGCCGTTGACGCTGTAATGGCCCGCCATGGCCGCAACGATACCATCGTAGCCGGGGAAACCACCGAGCGGGCCGTCGTTGCCGAAGCCCGATATCTTGCAGTAGATCAGGCGCGGGAAGCGATCCTTGAGTTGCTCGTAGCCGATGCCCCAGGCTTCCATCGAGCCGGGTTTGAAGTTCTCGATCAGCACAT
>JAGDYV010000196.1:0-6347 GCA_049116495.1 Hyphomicrobiaceae bacterium
ACATCGCCTCCTTGGCCTCGGTATAGTCGTCCCATTTATCCAGAGACTGCAGATCGATCGGCGACAACTTCCATTTCTTGAGCGGTTCTCTCTCGCGTGCTCGGAAGCGGCGCAACTGTTCTTCTTTTGTGACCGAAAACCAGTACTTGAACAGGATGATGCCATTGCGCACGATCATCCGTTCGATCTCTGGTGCCTCGCGCATGAACTCAAGGTATTCGTTGGGCGTGCAAAACCCCATGACGCGCTCGACGCCTGCGCGATTGTACCAGGAGCGGTCGAAAAGGACGATTTCTCCGCCAGCTGGTAGTTGCTGAATGTAGCGCTGGAAGTACCATTGCGATTTCTCGCGATCGGTCGGTTTTTCGAGTGCCACGACGCGTGCGCCGCGCGGGTTCATATGCTCGGTGAAGCGCTTGATGGTGCCACCCTTGCCGGCCGCATCACGCCCTTCAAACAGCACGACGATTCTCTGCCCGGTGTTCTTGACCCACTCCTGGACTTTGAGCAGTTCAACCTGCAGTTCGGCTTTGTGCCGTTCATAACTCGAGCGTGAGATCTTTCGCTTATAGGGATATTCGCCGCTTTCAAATATCTGTCGAATGGCATCCTTGTCGTGCTTGAGCTCTGCCACCCGGTGCGCCGGGTGCTCGGAGTTCTTGGCCGGCATTTCGGCAGCGCCTGGCGAATGAGCATCCGCGCCGGATAGATCAGGTGATGCAACGGGTTCCGAGACGTCTTGATCTTTGCCGTTTGCCTTGCTCTGCATAATCCCTCCGACCACGACCTGACTGTCCAACCAATGAGATAAGTGCGGCGCCGTCGGGCGCGCATTGACCTAGGTCAAGACGGCGAACCAACGAGGCGGCCGTTTGGCTTATTTCCTGAGCCGATTTGAGCGTTCCACAGAATTTAATTCGATATTTCTAGAAATATCGTTGCATTGTTCTGTAACGGCTGGTATCAACATCGGGCCGGCAAGTCAGCCCGTACAGCCAAGGCAAGATGCGCGCCGCATTCGCAAAGGCCGTTCATACGTGGAGAGATCCTTATGACCATTCTCACAATGCCGCAGGGACGACGTCTTTCAATTGACAACGTGCTGCTCGCCATCCTGGTTATCCTGCTTGGCTTGGCGGCCGTCGACAGTTCGCAGGTTCCCAAGACAATCGCTTTTGTGGGCCGTGCGGTACTCCATATCCTGCCTTTCTTTCTGATATCGATCGCGCTTGCGGCCTATGCAACCGCGACCAGCGCGGACAACCTCATAGGCAAGGCCTTTCAAGGCCGCGCCACGGTAGCGATCGTCGGCGCCGCGCTGATGGGCGCGTTGTCGCCGTTCTGTTCCTGCGGTGTCATCCCGATCATCGTGGCGCTGCTGGCAATGGGGGTCCCGCTCGCGCCGGTGCTGGCGTTCTGTATTGCATCACCGCTGATGGACCCGGCGATGTTTGCGCTGACAGCGGGTATTCTCGGCTTCGAGTTCGCCGTCGCCAAGACCGTTATTGCGATTGGCATGGGGCTGTTTGCCGGTTTCGGCACCATGGCGGCGGTCGCGGCCGGTTATTTGAGCAATCCAGTGCGCGACGATGTCGGCAATGGCGGCTGCGGTGGTGGCAAAGTTCGTGCGCCCAAAGCCGTTGTCTGGAAGTTCTGGGAAGAACCGGAACGGGTCGAGAAGGGACGTGAGAGTTTCATCAAAAACGGCTTCTTCCTCGGCAAAATGCTGATCCTCGCCTACCTGCTGGAAAGCCTCATGGTGCGCTATATCCCGGCCGGCCTGGTTGCCACTTATCTCGGCGGCGATGGTCCCGGCGCCATTCTGATCGCAACGCTCGCCGGCATCCCGGCCTACCTGAACGGAACTGCTGCGCTTCCGCTCGTCGGTGAACTTATCAACCAGGGCATGTCACCGGGGGCCGCCATGGCCTTCCTCGCCGGCGGCAGCGTCACCTCGATACCGGCAGCGATGGCGATGTGGGTCATTCTGCGGCCGCCAGTGTTCGCCGCCTATGTCGTATGCTCGCTGATCGGCGCGGTCCTTGCCGGGCTTGGCTACCAGTTCTGGTTGTCAATGTAGGCACCAGATATCCGAACGGTGAATTCGGCGGCCTCGCAAGGGCCGCCGATTGCCTTTGTTGCCGATTGTTTTTGTAGAATGGCGTTGCGTGCGCATGACCGACACGAACGCATCGGGAGCTGTTCTTGAGACCTATCAGCGGCGCCGATACTGCCGAGTTGCATGGTGATGCCACGGTCGATCCTTGATGATCGACCGTCGCCAATCGAGCTTGACCTTTCGGCTGCTTTTGGCATTGCTGTCGGCTCCGTCAACGTGATCGCTGAAGATAGTGCGCCCACCCGAATTGCAGACGGTTGATCGTCTGAAACAGCCCTCCAAGGATGAATGATGCAGCGCAGATTAATGGCCGAGTGGCTCGGCACGTTTTCACTGCTCGCGACCGTGATCGGGTCCGGCATAATGGCCGAGCGGTTGGCCGGCGGCAATGTGGCGATCGCCCTGCTCGGCAATACCATTCCCACGGGGGCCATTCTCGTGGTTTTGATTACCATCTTCGGGCCCATCTCCGGTGCCCATTTCAATCCGGCCGTCACGCTCAGCTTTGCTTTGCGCAAAGAGATTGAGCCGAAAGAAGCCGGCCTCTACGTTGTCGCACAGATTATTGGTGGCATCGTCGGGGTCTTTGCGGCGCACGTCATGTTCGACAATCCGTTGATTGATCCATCAACGACGTCACGCACGGGAATCGGCCAATGGGTCGGCGAGTTCGTTGCCACGTTCGGTTTGGTCGGCACGATTCTGGCCTGTTTGAAGGCGCGCCCGCAGGCCGTTCCGATGGCCGTCGGCCTATACATCACAGCGGCCTACTGGTTCACATCATCGACATCCTTCGCCAACCCGGCCGTTACGATAGCGCGCGGCTTTTCAGATACCTTTGCCGGTATCAATCCTGCGCACATTGCCACCTTCGTTGTCGTGCAGCTGGTCGCCGCGGTACTCGCGACGTACTTCTTCAAGTGGCTCCTGGCCGAGCAAACCGACGCTTAGAGCCCTCCAGACTTAGATGAGCTCAATTCTGTTTGCAAACGGTGAGCCGACCAGCAGCAGAGCGCCGGCGTCACGGACTTTGCGACTTGCTGTCGGATGCGATCGAGCGTATGTATTCATCACATTCATTTTTTTGAATGCATTAGCTTGATGGGAGTTCGGGCATGTCGTTTGTCAGCCGTTGGAGTGCCATGACCGTGGCGCCGGTCTTGTTGATCATTGCTCTTGTGTTGCCGGGTGCTGCCATCGCCAGCCAGAAGATCAAGGATCAGTATCCAGCCTCCATGCTCTACCAGAAGCCGGTCGAGGTCATTCCGCATGTCTGGTCCGCGATCGGGGCCACGGCACCGCCGACCTACGAGAACTCGGGGCATAACAACAACCTGTCCTTCATCGTCACCGGTGACGGCGTGGTCGTCGTCAATGCCGGCGCAACCAGTGAACTGGCCCGCGCGCTCCATGCCGAGATCAAGGCGATCACCAAGCAACCGGTCAAGTTGGTGATCAACGAAAATGGTCAGGGCCATGCCATGCTGGGCAATGGCTACTGGGCCGACCAGGGCGTGGCGATCCTCGCCCACAAAGATGCAGCGCACGAGTTCAAGGAGCGCGGCGCCGACATTCTCGATCGCATGAAACAGTACAATCGTGACAAGGCCGGTGACAGTCGCGTGCAGTTGCCGACGGAAACATTTGAGGAAAAGAAATCGATCAAGATGGGCGCCTTCGAGATCGAGGTCCGCAATCTCGGCCCGGCTCATTCGCCGGGCGACATTGTCGTCTGGCTGCCAAAGCAGAAGCTTGTCATCTCAGGCGACATGGCGTTCCACGAGCGCATGTTGCCGATCTTTGATGATACCGGCACGGCCGATTGGCTCGAAAGCTGGAAGAACTTCGAAAAACTCGGCGCGCTCTATGTGATTCCGGGGCACGGTCATCCGACGAACATGGCCCAGGTGCGTCGCTACACCCGTGATTACCTTGTCTACCTGCGCGGAAAGATCAAAGAACACATGGACAAGGGCGGCACGCTGAAAGACGCCTACTACGTTGACCAGACGCCGTATGCCCACCTCGACACGTTCAATGAACTCGCCAAACGCAACGCCGGCCGGGTTTATGAGCAGATGGAATTCGAATGAGTCTATCGCGTCGTTTTTCTGGCCAATCTTCTGGCCTGCACGTTTGGTGCTACTGAACGGCTTCCTTCATCAAGGCGCTGAGCAGTGCGTCGATCGCGGCGAGTGCCTTCTTCGATGCAGGCGCTGCGCTCGTGTGGGGACGTCGATAACCGATCCGCGCTTTGCCCGGTTCAGATTTCAGTTCATAGACGAACATCGTGTAGGGGCAGACCGCCAGGTTGTCTGGGTCGGCCTGCATCGCGGTTTGTGACAGTTTTGCGGAACAGAAGTTCAGGTATCGCGCGCCGAGGTAGGGACTTTCACCACCCGTCGCCTTGCTGGTCCGCTCGAGCATCTTGCCGACATGGCCCTGTGAATCGATCACCAGGCCGCGATTGACGATCGCGTTCTCTAGGCCGAACAAGGCCGTTTCGAAATCGCTGGCCGTTGTCTGGATCCTGTAACCGGCCTGAGAGTTGGCGAACGCCGCGGGCGACAGTGTTGCAAGAACTGCAAGGCAGGCGACGAGCGTGGCAGCGAGTTTCGACATGTGGTCTCTCCGACGAATTGATGGGCAAGCATTGAGACGGTTGGCAGGCGCGTCATTGCGTCAAGTCAAATCACCTGTTGACCAGGGCTCTCAGTCCGGCCCAAACCGAGCCTTCCATCAGGTAACTGAGGCCAAGCCACGCGCCGCACCAAATCGAAAGCATGACCACCGGCGCGGAGACGGCGAGCACCGACGCCGCTGAAACGCCCTGGCCGATCGTGCAGCCACCGGCATAAACGCCGCCCGTGCCCATCAGGAACGCACCGACAATGTGGCGGCGCATTTCAAGCGCATCATCTGCGCCCTCCCAACGAAATTCGCGGAGGACGAGCGCTCCGATGAATGCCCCGAAGATGACACCGAGCGTGCCACCGATGCCGAAATTCAGCGTCGCGCTACTCATCGTCATGAAATAGATGATCGTTTGACCAAGCGGCACCGAATAGGTGTGGGAGACGAGCGGTTGGGGGTCGAATGGGTCGGCGCCGAACTGTGCTGTTGCAATCCAACCCGAGATGATCGCAACGCCGACCATGGCACCCCAGAACACGTGCCGGATCGAGCTTCGAAAGGCGACGCTGCTCAGGCTCCAGTACGCGAGGATACCGGCGATCGTAAGCGACACCAGAAGCTGTAGCGTGGGCTGCGTCGCGTTTACGTCGCTCAGTGTCCGATAGGGCACGCCGTCGCCGAGCGCAAACGGATCGATCGCGAGCACACGCAAGTGCGCGGTTGGCCCGGCGATCGCCATGTAGGCGGAAACGCCAAGCACGAGAAAGCCGAACAGGGCGCGCAGGTCGCCACCGCCCACGCGCGCCAGCGTGCCATACCCGCAGGTGCCGCACAGCGCCATGCCGACGCCGAACATCAGACCGCCAATGATCCAGGCAACCGGATTGAGCGCAAGCTTCTGATACAGCGATGGCGTGAAATCCAGCGCGCCGAGCGCGGCGATACACCCGACGCAGGCGATCGCGACGGCGAGCGCCAGGGCCCACATGCGCAATCGTCTCAGATCATTGCTGAACAGTGCGTCTTCAATGGCAGAGAGCGTGCAGAAACGACCGAGCCTGGCTGCAAGACCCAGAATGATCCCGCCCATTCCTCCGGCGAGCGCCATAACAACCGGGGTCGGCCAATCCTCCATCGCGCTCCTCGCGCTTTCCTTTAGATCTGTGCAACGAGCCTATCGTCGCTTCCCATTCGGCCCGCAAAACAGATCATAGACAACCTCCATGATCTTGTGCGCGCGTTCATCGGTAATGCTGTAAAAAATCGTCTTTCCGTCGCGACGCGCTTCAATCAGATTGTCAGCCCGCAGGCGGGCCAGCTGCTGTGAAACGGCCGATTGCCGCATTGATAGAATTTCCTCGAGTTCCGTCACCGATTTTTCACCATGCGCGAGGTAGCACAGGATCATCAGCCGGCCTTCATGGCTGAGCGCCTTGAGCATGGCGGTCGCTTCCCGCGCATTCTCGCCCATCGCATCGAGATGGTCGTCGTCTTCGAAGATTGTTTGATCTGGAATAGGCAAGACGGTTTTCTTTTCAATTCACAGTTGCGTTGCTCTTGCTGGGAGCGGGGAGGCGGTCGAGCAGCTTGCCGA
>JAGDYV010000197.1:0-16539 GCA_049116495.1 Hyphomicrobiaceae bacterium
TCCCGCCCCGCCAGATCGGCAAGTTCATGTCGGAAGTGCTGACGCTCGGTTTCGAAGACCCCAATGGCGCGATTGTCCTCATACAGCCGGAACAACCGGTGCCGAATGGCGCGCGGATGATGTAACGATGCGGTGCGTGCCGCTTACAGCGGCAAGCGGATCGTCGCCTGGAGGCCGCCTAGCGGGCTTTCACCCAATTCGATGTCGCCGCCATGGCTGCGGGCGATGTCGCGGGCGATTGCCAAGCCGAGACCAGAATTGCCGCTCGCCTGGTTGCGCGCGTGATCGAGCCGGTAGAACGGGCGGAATACATTCTCGCGCTCGGCGTCTGGGATGCCGGGGCCATTGTCCTCGACGATGATGATCATGAGCTTTTTCGACGTCGACGCCCGGATCACGATCTCCGAGGCAAAACGGTTCGCGTTGCCGATCAAGTTGGTTATGGCACGCTTGAATGCATTGCTCTTGACCGACACAATCAGTTCGCGGCGCCGTTTGCTCTGGGAAAACGTGACAGGCATGCCCTGCGCGCGCGCTTCCTCGGTGATCTGTTCAAGCAGATTGCGCAGGCGCACCGGCCGCGCCTCCTCGCCACCATCGCCGCGTGCAAAAGCGAGGTAATCCTCGAGCATGTTCTGCATCTCGTTTGCGTCCTGCTGCATCGCCAGAATCTCAGGCGTTTGTTCCAGCAAGGCGAGTTCGAGCTTGAAGCGCGTTAAAATCGTGCGCAGATCATGACTGACACCAGCCAGCATGGCGGTACGTTGGTCGACGTGCTGCATGATCCGCTCACGCATCTCGATGAACGCTTCAGCGGCCTTGCGCACTTCCAGCGCACCGCGCGGCGACAGGTCCTCCGGTAGCGTGCGGCCCTTGCCGAAATTATCCGCCGCCTCAGCGAGACGAAGGATCGGCCGGATCTGATTGCGCAGAAACAGAATCGCCACGGTCAGCAAAATGATCGATGTGACCACCATCCAGATCAGGAAAATGTGTGAATTCGAGGCATAGGTCTGGCTGCGTGTCGCAATGAACCGCAGGATGTTCTGCTCCAGTTTGACCTTGATTTCGACGTGGCGCGAATTGCCGACAGTATCGATCCAGAACGGCACGTCTTTGATGCGCTTGCTGATTTCCTTGCTGAGCGTGCGATCCAGCAGCGCGAAAAACGGTTTTGGCTGACGCGGCGGCAATTCCCCTTTGGGCAGCACCTGAAAAGACAAATTGAGCCGATCGCGCGCAAGATTGCCAAGCGATGCGTAATCGTCATTGCCCTTGTAGCCGCGATAGAGGTCGATCATGGCGGCAACATCTCGCGCCGTTGCCTCGGACAGGCGGTGTGTCACCGACTGCCAATGACGCTCCATAAAGACGAACGCCACGACCCCCTCAAGCAGCACGATCGGCGTGATGATGATGATGAGCGCGCGCGCATAAAGCCCCTTCGGGAACAGGCGATCGCCGGCCCGCGACATCACTTTGCCGATCACCTGCTGGACGAAAACTCGCAGGCGCAGCCAACGGCTGGCAAGCCCGGGTGGAAAAATTTGATCCGTTAGCGCCATATCGTCCAGGAGCTGTTGTTGCCAGGAGTTGTCATTGTTGGGGCTACTGATGCCCAGGGCTATCCTTGAGCGACGCACTATAACCGCTCAGCGCGCGCCAACATAGGCGTAGATTGATACAGTCATCCGACGAGAAAGCGACGCGCCGACAAATCTTCGGCGTGCCTCTGACGTCACGGACTCTTGCTTGGGTTGTGACTGATCTGGGCTTGCCTCAAAGCGCCTTTCGGTATCAAGTCCACCGTCGGAACCGGCTCGACGAGGCTTGCCGGGACCACTGACAAGACAAGGGAACACATGGCCATGACTCTACGAATGACATTGTCCGTGATTGCCGCAACCGCGGCCATGGCTCTCGCACTGCCGACGGCACAGGCAATGGATAGCAAGAAAGTCAAGAAAAGCGGTCCGGATCTGACTGCCGTTCGAGCCAACATCAAGAAAGAGGATTGGAAGCAAGCCATTGCGCTCCTGCAACCGCTGACAAAATCCCATCCAAAGTCGGCTGACGTGTTCAATCTGCTCGGCTACACGCAGCGCAAAACCGGCAAATTCGACGTTTCGCTGACGAGCTACAAGCGCGCCCTGGAATTGGATCCTGCGCATCTTGAAGCGCACGTCTATCTCGGTGAGCTGTACATTCAGACCAAGCAACTGGATAAGGCCGTCGCGCAATCGAAAATTATTGCCAAACTCTGCCCCAAAGGCTGCAAGCCACGGGCCGAGCTTGAAGCCGCACTCAAAAAAGCGACGTGGTAGAACTTGACGCGTCAATCGGTATAAAGCGTGTAGCCCTTGCCGCGCACCGTCTGCAAATAGACGGGATTGGATGGATCGACCTCGATCTTACGGCGTAGCCGGTTGATCTGGACATCGATGGCCCGCTCGCTGCCGGTGGACTCGTCGGCGGCGAGTTCATGCCGCGCGATCGAGTCGCCCGTGCGGCCAGCAAACATGCGCAGCAAGTCACGCTCCCGTTCCGTTAGCTTGACCGTCTTACTGCCCCGCCTCAATTCGCCACGGCCAACGTGGAACACCATTTCACCCATCCGGATTTCATCTGTCTGCTGCGGTTCGGGCGCCGGACCGCGCTTCAGTATGTTTTGCAGGCGAAGCAACAGTTCGCGCGGTTCAAACGGTTTCGGGAGATAGTCGTCGACACCGGTTTCTAGGCCGACGATGCGATGCTCGGTTTCCGATTGGGCGGTCAGCATGCAGATCGGCACATCGGATTGCGACTTAAGAAAGCGCGCCAAATCAAGACCATTCTCGCCGGGCATCATGACGTCGAGGATCACAATGTCGAACTGCAGACCGGACATCGCCGCCCGTGCAATGGCGGCATCGGCCGCCGGCGTCACGCGAAAGCCATTCGTCGTCAGGTAGCGCGAGAGCAGATTGCGAATGCGTTCGTCATCATCCACGACAAGCACGTGCGGCGCATCATCGGGCAGTGGATCGCAGGCCGCGGCGGAAGGCAGGGCGCCGGCAACGCTATTCAATGTCACCGGAGCCGGCTCGTTGTTCGTGCTCATGTTTCGTGGCCTTCTCAAACAGGGCAGAAACGGCTGCCTGATCGTGATCTGATATCATCGCAACCAGGAAGTCTTCAACAAGATCCCGGCCCACAGGGCCAACCGTTTCCAGGGCGTTGCCGACCCGGGCGCATTGCAACTTTGTTAGTTTTTCAGCAAAATTCTGACCCTTTTGCGTCAGAAATAGGTGCCGTTCGCGGCGATCGGTCTCGCCAGAGCGCTGCGTGACGAACCCCTCATCGATCAACTGCTTGAGGACGCGTGCCAGCGACTGCTTGGTAATACGCAGGATATCGAGCAGATCCGCAACCCGCAGGCCAGGATGCCGGCCGACAAAATGAATGACGCGGTGATGCGCCCTGCCATAGCCGAGGTCAGCCAAAAGCTCATCGGCATCTCCCGTAAAATCTCGATAGGCGAAGAACAGCAACTCGACGAACTTGACCAGATCGCCACTCGACGGCGCTTCGGCAGGCTCGCGCGTTCCCACATCGGCATCGGATGCCACGTCCACGGGCGCCATTTGGGCCGGTTTAGAATTTATGTCAGCCATGTTGACTTATTACGCTGTGATTGATACCGGTGGCAAGTCTAAACAGTGCTGTCGCCCCACTGAATCCGTCGGTCGACATTTGAGACGCCCGGTTAGCCAACCCAATTTGTTCGACAGGTTGACCCCGTACTGAAACATGACAGCAATCGACCGTGGTCTGCGTGAGACGGGTCGATCGGAGGATGCGCAAATGGCTGATCTGATGCCTTATGACGATCGTGACGGTTTCATCTGGTTCAACGGTGAGATGGTGCCTTGGCGTGACGCCAAGTTGCATATGCTAAGCCATGGCATGCACTATGCCAGCGCCGTGTTTGAGGGCGAGCGCGCCTATGGCGGCGAGATTTTCGAGTTGACCAAGCATACCCAACGTCTTGTCGATGGTGCGAGAGCGCTCGACTTCGAGATTCCTTACTCGGTTGCTGAGATCGACGAGGCCTGCCGCCAAACTGTGAAGGCCAACAATCTTGTCGATTGCTACGTCCGCCCGATCGCGTGGCGCGGTAGCGAAATGATGGGTGTTTCAGCACAGGAAACCAAGATCAACCTTTCGATTGCTGCCTGGGACTGGGGTTCCTATTTCCCGATGGAAGAGCGCCTGAAAGGTATCAAGCTGGCCTGGGCGACCTATCGTCGGCCGGATCCAGCAACAGCGCCGGCGCGCACCAAAGCGGCCGGCCTCTACATGATCTGCACGATTGAAAAGCATCGGGCGGAGAAAGACGGTTATGCCGAAGCACTGATGTTGGATTGGCGCGGCCGCGTCGCCGAGTGCACCAGTGGCAATATCTTCTTCACCAAAGGCACCGAATTGCATTCACCGACACCGGATTGCTTCCTTGACGGCATTACCCGGCAGACCGTGATGGAGTTGGCGCGCAAGCGTGGTTACACCTGTATCGACCGTGTCATCATGCCGGAAGAACTAAAGGATTTTGACGAGTGCTTTATGGTCGGCACAGCTGCCGAAGTGACCCCGATTAAGTCGGTTGGCGATATTGAATTCACGCCCGGCGTCGTCTGTGAAACGCTGCTCAATGACTACATGGCACGCGTTCAGCCGAACAAGGCTGCCGCCGAGTAATCGCGAGCGGCTGACGTGCCGCCGGCCTAACGCTCCAAAATGCCCAATTTAGCGTCGGCTGAGGCCGCAGATGCACAGCTTCTGCGGCCGCTTTAGTCTGCATACTGATTTCTTCGTGGATTTGGCATTCTGTTGGTAACCGACCGCTTTGGCTTGCCGTTAACGGGCTGCAACTGCCATGAATTGACATAGATCGCGTTGTAAGGC
Source organism: Hyphomicrobiaceae bacterium (assembly GCA_049116495.1). Classification (GTDB taxonomy): domain Bacteria; phylum Pseudomonadota; class Alphaproteobacteria; order Rhizobiales; family Hyphomicrobiaceae; genus CAJQQK01. The sequence continues at coordinate 4,945 of JAGDYV010000197.1, forward strand.
GCAGTAGGCGACGCGGATGGCTATGGTCGCATGCCGATCTTGGCACCGCTGCGCCGGAGGATATGTCATGATCGGAACCCGTTTCGCATTCACCACGCTGCTCACCCTCGGACTCATGGCCGCCGCCAGCACGGCCGGGCAGGCACAGTCAGGGCCGCCGCTCTCGAAGGCCCGGCCGGATTGCCAAACGGTTTTGCAGTGCAATTTTCGTCGCGGCGGCGTTTATCGCGGCTGCATCTCGGCCTACACGTGCCGACGTTGCCGCTTGGTACGCGCGCGCAATTGCGGGGCAACCAGTCAAGGTCGGCGGACATGCCGCCGCTTGGTGTGTTCTTGGGGATAAAAAGCGCAGACCGGCCGTTATAGAAACCAGCCCAGGCCAGTCATAAACGTTGAGAATCGCCTGCGAGATTATGGGCCCGAGCGAACATCTTGCTGCATGGAGGCTTCGGGTTCAAACATGAGACGCTGGCGCGCGGCGACCACGAAGAATGCCCAGATGATTGTCAGCAGTCCGAGCAACGTCCCGGCCACTGTCAATCGAGTTGCATTTGACAATCCGATCGCCAGCGCAAAATCTGCGACTTCCAATACGGCCATCCAGAAGGCCGTGGGCAAACCGACAATCAACAGTAAACTCAGAATCGTTGTGGCGGTTGATGTACGCTGAACGTCAGCGCGTTCCGTTCCCCCGCGCGGCTTGACGGTGTTGACCTCATAGGCGGACAATTCTGTCATGCGACTCCCCCTAATCTATGATCGCCAGTTGGCAAGTCATTGCTTTGTAAACAGGATTTTACGCCTGATCTCAATATTCCGGATTCATTTCACGCACATTCTCGCAATCGAACCAAGAGATTAGCGAAAACAACGCCGACAACCAAAGACAACCGCTTGTTAATCCAAACAATCAATCACGAATGTCACCTGATGTTCCGTACTGTGGCACCCAAACGTGTATCCCTTAGGCGTTTATCATAAAGGGTATTAAGAGGTTATTCCGATTGTCGAACTCACCCCAACAAAACGCTGTTGTCACATCAAATGTGTGTAATAAACGCGTGTTTATTATCAATAATGCATGAAATTTCGATCGACGAATTGCTCTAACTTGTTAATAACTCAAAAATAAATCGCAAATGCGAAGTGCTTACGAAATCACTTCGCAGTTGCAGCATTTTTTATTTCCAGGCCGAGAATGGCGTTTCAGGAACTGGAGAAATTGGTGATACGTCTTCCTGCATTTTAAGAAGATTGTCGACGACCAACTGCCCCATTCGATTGCGCGTGTGCTGCGATGCAGAACCGACGTGCGGCAGCAAGACGAGATTATCGAACGCCATCAGTTCCGGATTGAAGTTCGGTTCGTTGACCATGACGTCGAGGCCGGCAGCCGCAATCGTCTGGTTCTTCAACGCCGCGATCAATGCTGCTTCGTCAACGACTGAGCCACGCGAAATGTTGATCAGAATGCCGCGTGGGCCAAGCGCCTGCAAGACCGCGCCATTAATCAGATTTTGCGTCTCAGCCGTACCAGGCGTCACGCAGATCAAGGTATCGACCGCCGCGGCCAATGCGACCGGGTCTGAATAGTATGTGTAAGGCACGTCCGGCTGTTTGTTACGCCCGAGATATGAAATCGGCAGGCCGAACGCCGCGCAGCGCGTTGCGATCGCTTTGCCGATACGCCCAAGACCGACGATGCCAACGGAGCGGTCGCGCAGGCTGTGCGGTGTCAGGCGATAATCGCCCTCCTTGGCCCAGCGCCCGGCAATCAAATAGTCACGAGCCTGCGGCAGTTCCCGCACGGTCATGATCAGCATGCCAAGCGCGGTGTCTGCGACTTCCTCGGTCAGCACATCCGGCGTGTTGGTAACAACGATGCCGCGCTCCCGGGCCGCCGCCGTATCGACACCGTCATATCCGACGCCGAAATTCGATATCAGCTTCGTGTTCGGTAAACGGTCCATCAACGCGCCATCGACATGCATCGCATGCCCGCCATGGGCGACGCCGAGGACTTTGTCGCCGATCTCTGACAGCAAAGTGTCCTGATCCGCAGCCTGGTCGAGCCGGTGCACGTCGAAGTGTTGCTCCAGCTGCTCCTGGATCATAGGCATCAGACCGGCCGTCATCAGGACAGTTGGTTTCGACATAGTTCGGGCTCCTCAAGCAGGCATGCAGTGATGCGATCATGGGTCAACGCGGCGCATATTGCCGGGTGCTTCGCCTTAAGGCAATTGGCCCTAACCGATTGCGCCACGCGGCAAATCGAACGAGAAACGGAGCGTGGCGGCGCACCGACGAAAAAAGGGGCAATATGGCAGAAGCAGATTACGATGTCGCGATCATCGGCGGTGGCCACAACGGCCTGACCTGCGCAGCCTACCTGGCGCGCGCCGGGCGCCGTGTCGTCGTGCTTGAAAAAAGTGATGTCGTCGGCGGGGCCGCGATTACCGAAGAATTTCACCCCGGCTTTCGCAATTCGGTTGCCTCCTACACCGTCAGTCTGCTCAACCCAAAAGTCATCACCGACCTTGAATTGGCGCGCCACGGCCTGACTATCGTCGAGCGTCCGGTCGCCAACTACTGGCCGCTCACCGACTCACCCGGCCTGTTGATGCCCTACGGCCTCGAAGCGCGGCAGGCCGCGATCGCCGCGTTTTCCAGGCGCGATGCCGCCGCGCTGCCTGCCTACGATGCGGCGTTAGAATCGGCGGCCGACTTCCTGCGCGATCTCGTTCTGCGCACGCCGCCCAATGTCGGCAGCGGCTTTTTCGACAAGCTGCGCCTCGCGGATCTCGGGCCGAAGGTCGCCGGGCTCGATGTCGAAACGCAGCGTGTCATCATCGACCTCTTCACCAAGAGCGCTGCCGAGTTCCTGGCGCAGTGGTTTGAGCACGACCTGGTCCGTGCCGCTTTTGCGTTCGACGGCATCGTCGGCGCCTACGCATCCCCCTTCATGCCTGGCACGGCCTACGTGTTGCTACACCACTGTTTTGGTGAGGTGAACGGCAAGAGCGGTGTCTGGGGCCATGCCATTGGCGGCATGGGTGCCATCAGCAAGTCGATTGCCGCTGCCGCGCGCGATGCTGGCGCCGAGATCCGAACCGGTACGGCTGTTGCCAAGGTCATCGCACCCTACGGCCGTGCGACCGGCGTTGTGATGGTCTCCGGCGAAGCCGTGTCGGCGCGCGCCATCGCCGTCAACGTACCGCCGAAACTGCTGTTTCGCGATATGATCAATCCCGCCGATGTTTCGGAGGATGTGCGCGCACGCTTTACCGGCATCCGCAGCGGCTCCGGCACATTCCGCATGAACGTCGCGCTTTCCCAGTTGCCGGATTTCACCGGCCGGCCCGGCACGGACATCCAGGATCATCACGGCGCCGGCATCATCATCGGCCCCGCTATGGACTATCTCGAGCGCGCCTATCTCGATGCCCGCTCGGACGGCTGGTCGTCGGCGCCGGTGATCGAGATGCTGATCCCGTCAACGCTCGATGACTCGCTGGCGCCTGCGGGACAGCATGTCGCGAGCCTGTTCGTGCAGCACGTCGCCCCTTGCCTGCCGGGTGACCGGTCCTGGTCCAACGCCCATGAAAAGGAGCGCTTCGCCGACCACGTCATTGATACGGTGACCCGCTATGCGCCCAACTTCAAAGCCAGTGTGCTGGGCCGACAGGTTCTATCGCCGCTCGACCTGGAGCAGCGTTTCGGCCTCGTCGATGGTGACATCTTCCATGGTCAGTTCGGACTCGACCAGATGTTTGCCACGCGCCCGGTACTCGGCTCGGCCAACTACCGGCTGCCGCTGCAAGGGCTCTATCTGTGCGGCTCCGGCGCCCATCCGGGCGGCGGTGTAACCGGTGCCCCGGGGCATAACGCCGCCCGCGAGATTATCCGTGACCTCAAATGGGGACGGTGAAGGCTTGAGCCTTTCGTCACGACAGCTCATCCCCAGCCATATCGCATCCGCGATGCCCTCGCCCGAGGCCGCCACATCCCCGCGCGAACGTGCGATAATAATGCCCGAGACAACGAGACCTCCACGGAGACACACTGATGGTCGAACGCCAACGCGAAATGGTTCTGATTGGCTTTCTGCAAGCCCAGAACTGCTCGAATTATGTCGGCTCCTGGCGCCATCCCGCTTCGCACTCGGATTTCCTGTCGCCTGACTACTACAGCCGTATCGCCAAGACGCTCGAAGCCGGCAAATTTCATCTTGCGTTCTTTGATGATCGGCTCGCGATGCCCGATATCCTTGGCGCCGACCATAAGGCAGCCGTCGAGGCCGGCGTGCGGGTCGTTAAGATGGATCCCGCCACCATTCTCATGGTCATGGGCCAGGCAAGCGAAAACCTCGGCCTCGGCACGACCTACTCAACGACCTACTACGAGCCGTTCCACGTCGCGCGCGTTTTTTCGACGATGGACCATATGCTCGGCGGCCGTGTCGCCTGGAACGTCGTCACGTCACTCAATTCCTCAGAAGCGCGCAACTTCTCGCAATTCGAACACCCGCCGCATGATTTGCGCTACGACAAAGCCGATGAGTTCATGGAGGTCGTGCTCGGGCACTGGGACAGCTGGGCCGATGATGCGCTGATCGTCGACAAGGAGAGCGGTCGCTTTGCCGATGGCGACAAGGTCACGCGGCTCGACCACGAGGGCCAGTATTACCGCTCACGTGGACCGTTTTCCGTACCTCGCACGCCGCAGGGCCGCCCGGTACTGATCCAGGCCGGGCAATCAGGTCGTGGTCAGCGCTTTGCTGCCCGCTGGGGCGAGTTGGTGTTTACCGTTTCACCAACGCTTGAAGCGGGCCAGAAAAACTACAAGGCGTTCAAGGGCCAGGTCGCAGCCGCCGGGCGCGATCCGGATTCGATCGGCGTCGCCCCGGCGACCTACGTCATCGTCGGCGAGACCCAGGCGATGGCCGAGGACAAGCGCGCCGTCATCGAAGCACAGGCGCGCAAGATCGACTCGCTCGCACTGCTTTCGGAAGCGCTCAACTTTGACTTCGGGTCGATGCCGATGGACCAACCGTTTACGGACGAGCAACTCGACAACATTTCCGGCCTGCGCGGCATTCTGGATCGCGTCGTCGCAACGACCGGTAATGCCAAGCCGACACTGGACGACTTCGTCACAATTTCGAAGCGCGGCACGATCGGTGAATTCAATTGCTTCTGCGGCTCGCCCAAGCAGGTCGCCGATCACATGGAACAGTGGTTTGTCGAGCGCGCCTGTGACGGGTTTGTTCTCGCCGCCCCCTTCCTGCCGGGCGGTTACGAGGACATATCGCGGCTTGTCGTGCCGGAACTGCAGAAGCGCGGCTTGCATCATGACGACTATCGCGGCAAGACGCTGAGAGAGAACCTACAACTGGGTCGCGCCCAGGCCGGTGACTGGAGATAGCATGGACCCGCAAGCTTTTCGTGACTTAATGCGCCACCAGGCCGGCGCCGTGACCTTGATCTCAACCGGCGTGCATGGCAATCGCACGGGGCTGATCGCAACAGCCGTGTGCTCGCTAACGGACACGCCGCCGTCGCTGCTCATTTGCGTCAACGAAAGCGCCAGCGCCCACGACCTGATCGCCGAAACGGGGAGTTTCTGCGTTAACCTGCTGTGCCCGAGCCACAAGGAGCTGGTCAAGGTTTTCACCGGACAAACCGGCCTTGCCGGCGAAGCGCGTTTCGATGACACGCTATGGCAGACCCTGGAGACGGGCGCACCGGTGCTCAAGGATGCGCTCGCGACGTTCGACTGCCGGGTGGCGGATACCAAGAAGGTGTCGACACACACGATCTACATCGGCGAAGTCCAAGGCGGCGCCGCCCGCGATGAAGAAGACCCGCTGGTGTATTTCCGCGGCGGGTTTGTTTGAGGAGGTGCGGTGCCATCGAGGGATCGACCAGAGGTTCTGATCACACCAAGCGTCTATTGACGCAATGCCTTGAGAAGTTCAGCCGATGAATTTCCTCATATGGCAACGCCGCGCTGAAGCGTCTCGATCAATGGCCAGGCCTCAGCGAATGCATGCCGCGCCGACCAACCAACCACCACCACATCAATCAATCACGATACGGCCTTCGGGTTTTGGCGCGATCGTGCCGCGTGCTCGGATGTAGGACATGACGACGTTCGAGACCAATGGTCCATCCGTTTCGCCGATCAGGATCTTCGCCTGTTTCAACACGCCGTAACCTTCCTTGCCGCTGGCCATGAAGCCGTTCGTCGCCACCTTGTAACGCCGGCCCGCATTCACCGGCGCACCGCCAATGGTCAGGTTTTTAATCCGCTTGCCGGGAACCGCCTTGCCATTGGCACGTACCCGCAGTCCCGAGAGATGCGCAAACCGGCCGTTCGGCTTGCCGGCATACCAGAGGCTGTTTTCCAGCGCCGCCCGCAGATCCGCGCCGGTCATTTCAAGGACGAACATCTTGTTGCCAAAAGGCAGTTCGGTCAGAACATCACGCCGCGTGAGGACGGTGCCGGCCGGGTAGACCTTGTTGCCGCGGATCCCGCCGCCGTTGAACAATGCAATGTCCGCACCGGCACGTTGCCGCAACGCATCCGCGATCAGGTTGCCCATCGCGGTTTCGCGCACACGCACAGCTGCCTTGCGGCTATCGAGCCCGGTGCGGGTCTTGCCAAGTGGCACGTCGAGCTCTTTCGACAGTGTCTTCTGGTAGGCCTGGACCCGCGCGACAACCTGCGGATCCGGTGCGACATCGGCCGTATCGATAATGCGAAACTTGGGCCGCCAGCTGATCGACCTCTTGCCGCCGGCCTTGGTCTCAACCGTTATTGCAAGATCGATGAGCGTAACGAACTCGCCCTCGACCATCGCCTCCGCCATCGCGGTGCGCCCGTTGTAGAGCACGGCCAGGTCATGATCGTCGCCGGTCAAAAGAACATCGAGTACGCCGGAATAGAACAGGCGGATGTCCTGCTTCCGGTTGGCGTGCGCAACGGCAACGACCAGATCCGCACCGTCATCGCGCAATTGCTGCGCCAGTTTCTTGCCATGCGGCACGGTGGCGGCGAATTGCAGAGAACCGGGGCTCGACTTTTTCGGAGCGTTGTCCGCGGTCAACCCCAGCACCGCGATCTTCACGCCATCGAAGGTGAAGTGTTTGACATCGACATGTCCCTCGAGCCGTGCGCCGCTCGCAGATCGTAGATTGGCCGCCAGAACGGGGAACCGCGCCTCGGCCATGCGTTTGCGATAAACCTTTTCACCGAAATCGAATTCATGGTTGCCGGGCACGAAAACATCGGGCGCAATCATGTTGGTCAGCGCGATGATGTGCTCGCCCTTGTCAAAGCTGGAAAACAGAGACGGTGAGATCGTGTCGCCGGCATGCGTGACAATGACGTTCTTGGATCGCGCGCGCTCCGCCTTGATGACCGCGGCCAGCCGCGCAAAGCCACCCCGCCCCTTGTGCGCGTTCATTTCGTAGATATCGCAGATCAGCGCGAGCGTGACATGAACCGTCCGGCTCTGCGCCGATGCGGCAGAAACTCCCCAGACGACGGAAATCGCGGCTAACATCGCGATGGCGAAAGCGCTGGCTTGAGCGGTCGGGCGGATCATCGATGAACACTACCTTTGCTGTTTCGGTTATACGATACGCAGGCAGCGCAAGACCGGGCAAGATGCCGAACGTGCATCCCGCCGTTTCATTGTCGGTCTTTTGCAGCGCCGCCCGGTCTTGAACAATAGTCTCCACGAAACCAATTCAAGACTCGATCGCAAAATCGCGCTACAGCACAACCCGTCATCTCATTTTCCGGCGAGGATATCATGCGCGTTACGCCGTTCCTGATCGTGATCTTTGCAACGCCTTTGCTCGCAATCCCGGCGCCGGCGAAAGACGCCCACTGCAGCGCCGCAAAGACACAGGTCGCAGCGATGACTGCCAAATTGCCTATCGAGGTGGATGCCGTCACTCAAACGACCGCCGTGCAGGCGTCCTGCACAGCCAGGCAGGTCGTCTTGAAACGCACCGTTACGCTGAAACAGTCGCGCATGGAAGCCGACTTCAAGGACTTCCTTCAGAAACAGGACAATACATTCGTTTGCACGAACAAGGACCGTCGCGCCCTGGTCGATGCCGGCTGGACGTGGCAGGTCGGCTACACATTCCAGGACGGTGATGGCGTCACGATCACGGCATCGTGCGGCGGTTAGAGTTCCGGACGATATCGAGCATCGACAATCGATTGCAGCTCAGCACCGCGCGCAGCGCATCGCGTAACGTAGCAAGCGACGCTGTCGAGGCGTAAGTGCCGCCGGTTGCATCGGCCAGGCAGCGTACGGTTTCGATGGCTTTGCCGTGTAGGAAAAACGTGATGACGTGGACCCGCAGATTATCACCATGTCCCTTCAGGCGCTGAGCAAGCCGGCACGCGTTCTGGCCGCAATTTTCGAGGCCATCCGTAACCAGGACGATCATGCCCGGCGCCTTCAAACGCAGCAACGTATCTGCGGCCAACTCAACGGCATCGGAAAGTGGCGTGGCACCGTTCGGGTGCAGGCGCTCGAGGGCCGCCAGGATTCGCGGGGCCGTCGCGACCGCTGGTTTCACGCGCAAGACGACATCCGTGCATGCCGGTCCGCGTTCACCGCTGTAGGTGACGAGGCCCGTTGGCCGGTAGCCGGTGACGTCGGGCAGCACGCTGGCCGCCGCTTCGCGCGCGATGTCCATCTTCGGGCGGCCGTCGCGGAACAGGCCCATCGAACCCGAGGCATCGAAAACGACCATTGCGTTCTCGCGACACGCGAACGCCGTTGCTGCAAAGCTGTTCGTCAAACTGAGCGAGATCATCAGCGCAGCTGACCATGCGCGCGATTTGCATCGCAGGCGTTTCAAGCGGGCCGGTGTCATGGCATCACCTTTCCGGGCATCACCTTTCCGGGCATCACCTTTCCGGGCATCACCTTTCCGGGCATCACCGTTCCGGATCTTTGGCCGATCACGGCGAAGATTGCCAACGCTCCAGCGCATCCTCATCGCTCTCGCGCGCATCAACCCACGCGCCGTTGCCGTCAGAGCCCGTTTCCTTCTTCCAGAACGGTGCCTTGGACTTAAGGTAGTCCATCAGGAATTCGGCCGCTTCGAACGCCGCGTGACGATGCTTGGATGCCGCCACAACGAGTACGATGTTATTACCCGGTTCAAGATCGCCTGTGCGGTGAATGATCGTCGTGCCCTGCAGCGGCCAGCGCACATGTGCCGCCGCCTCGACTCGCGCCAGTTCGGCCTCCGTCATGCCGGGATAGTGCTCGAGCGTCATGCTGGTGATGGCACCGGCTTTGGTTTCTCCCCGCACCGTCCCCGTGAACGTCACGATCGCACCGATATCCGTGCGCGTGCCCTGCAATGCCTTAATCTCTGCGGCGATATCGAAATCTTCGGTTTGAACACGCACCGCCATGATCAGCCCCCTGTCACGGGCGGAAAGAAGGCGATCTCTTTGGCCCCAGCGATAGCCTGATCATGACCGGCATGCACCTGGTCGATGGCCACGCGGATCGCATCCGGCTTTTCGAAGGCATGCGCGTACTCTTCGCCCTGCGCGGCCAGCCAGGCGATCAAATCACCGGCCGACGCGATGCCGTTCGGAATGTCCCGCGTTTCGCTGCCACGGCCGATGCGCTCGCGCACCCAGGCGAAATAAACCAGATTTGTAGTCATCGGCAGGCATGGCTTTCGGTTGGCAGTTCGTCTGCGGCATCGCCGTTCTGATCCAGGTTCAGGTCGGCGGGCCTGACAGCTTATCCCGCAATCAATACCATTGGCTATCGCCGTGCGCCACGGGGTTCGATCAAATGTCAGTGACACGAACCGGCAGCTTCGCGCTCATTCCACCGCCAGCAGTCGACCAACCGAAATTAACTCCGGTATCATTTGCCGCACGAAGACCCTTATCATCGTCGTCGTTTCGTCGAGCGTTGCGGCATCCGGCGCATGCGGTGACAACTCGATGCTCGGCGCCAGTCGCACGGCGATTTCTTCGGCCTGTTCGATGACACTGCCAACCAGCGGCGCCCAACCCGGCGACTCGATCATCGGTTGCAGATAGATGTCGGCCGCTTCCAGCGCCGACGGCCATAGCGTTAGGTGCAGATACATGCTCGGCACCGCGCCAGGCGCTCCGGGATGACGAGCGGTCATTTTTTCGACCCGCGCCAGCAGATCTGGTGAGAGTGAGTCTCGCCGTGGCAACGCGGGAAAGGCAACCGTTGGCCGTGTCGTGGCAAATGCCTCTCGCGGTGTCAACTTGACCGTGGCATCGCCCGGTGAGGTCATTCGATCGATGGCGCGAACCAGCGCCATCAGGGCAATCAGGTTTTGTGGGTTGGCGGTGTTGTAGGAGTCGATAACGAATTTGCAGGCAGCGAGATCATCACCGGTCAATGCCGCCATCAAAGGCGACAGTCCAGGCCGTTCGATCGACCGCGTCAGTTCGTTAGCCGCCGCCGACAATTCCCTGGACCGGTAAAGCGGGCGCAACGCCTGCCAGATCCATTCCAGCACACCATCCTTTGTTGCAAAGTAGCGGAAGATCAAATTGATCTGCGGCAGCGCAGCCGATTCCTTGATGTCCGCATAGATCGCGGCAATTTCCGGCGCGGCATCCGATTCGCGAATTTCAGGCAGCTGACTCATCGACGCATCCAAATTGGTTTCCAAAGGGGTGAGGCGGAAAAAGCCGATGGATGGGAACCATCAGCCCGCCGAACGCTCTTTGTTGGCGTGTTAGAGGGCAGAACCCCTAACGATGAGAGCTTTCATCCCTCAAACGCCCTGAGCAGGGACCAAGTCCCTGCGCCCTCGATCACGCACCAGGACGGCCAGTCTTCCTCGGTCGTCCGCGACGCGTCTTCTTTTGCACACCGCCGCTGTCACCGACCTCGATCGTCTTGCCAACGCGCTGGCGTGATACCGGGATCGCGACGCTCGCGTGCGGGCCCATCTCGTCCAGCGTCGGCTTATGCGGCCCGCGAATGTTCTCGCCATAGGCACCCGGCTTGAAATCGGCGCCCTTCGGCGGCTGCTTTTTTTTCGACTTGGCGGTCTTTGGCAGATTTGCAGCAGCGCCGTATTTGCGCTCACCTTCAAATGCACCGGCGCCCGCCTCGATATCGGCCTGACGCGCCAACGGATCGGCCGAGATCGCGAGTTCTGTCTCGCGCAGGCGCTTGACCTCGTCGCGCAACCGCGCCGCCTCCTCGAAGTTGAGGTCGGCGGCGGCGGTGTGCATACGCCCCTCCATGTCCTCGATGACAGCCGCCAGATTGTGCCCGACCAGCACCTGCCCGTCCGTGCTTTCATCGGCCAGACCGGCATCGACCGTAACGCGGTCACCCTCGTAAACGCTCGCCATGATATCGGCGATGTCCTTGCGCACCGACTCCGGCGTGATGCCGTTGGCCTCGTTCCAGGCAACCTGTTTTTCGCGGCGTCGATCGGTTTCGGCAATCGCCCGCTCCATCGAGCCGGTGACTTTGTCGGCGTAGAGCAGCACCTTGCCGTCGACGTTGCGCGCCGCCCGGCCAATGGTCTGCACCAGCGA
>JAGDYV010000198.1:0-5076 GCA_049116495.1 Hyphomicrobiaceae bacterium
GCCGCGGCATGCAGTCAGGCGAAAACTTCGAAAAATACATCGAACCAGTGGCTGATCGCTTGGGCGCAGCCGTTGGCGCCAGTCGCGCAGCTGTCGATGCGGGTTATGTTCCGAATGATTATCAAGTCGGTCAAACCGGCAAGGTCGTCGCTCCGGAGCTCTATGTTGCTGTCGGCATCTCGGGTGCGATTCAGCATCTTGCCGGCATGAAGGACTCCAAAGTTATCGTTGCGATCAACAAGGACGGAGAAGCTCCGATCTTCCAGGTCGCGGACTATGGCTTGGTCGCCGACCTTTTCGAAGTCCTGCCTGAACTTGAGGCAGAACTTGCAAAGGTCGCAGGATAACGCGGCACAACTACCGACCGGCGAGGTGTTCGATTTCGCCGGTTGGACGTATGACATAGAAATTGGTCCCGGCCGAAGGCCCCTAGTTGATGGACAATCACGTGACAACCAACGACACTGCAGATGGCCTCGTGACGGCGATTAACGAGGTGGGCGTTATCGGCGCCGGCCAGATGGGGAGCGGCATCGCGCACGTCGTCGCGCTCGCCGGTTACAACGTCACGTTGAACGATCTTGAGCGCCAACGTTTCGACGACGCGGTCGACGTCATCCGAAAGAACATGACCCGCCAGGTGAGCCGAGGCCTCATCGAGAGCGACGACGCGGAAAAGGCAATCAGCCGAATTTCGTTTGGTGAGGATTTTAAATCTTTCAGCCAGTCGGATCTTGTTATCGAGGCGGCGACCGAAGACGAGTCGATCAAGCGTTTGATTTTCAAAGAGCTTTGTCCGGAATTGAAACCCGGCGCGCTGGTTGGATCGAACACATCGTCAATCTCCATCACGCGACTGGCGGCGTCGACCGACCGGCCCGAACAGTTCATCGGTATTCACTTCATGAATCCGGTGCCGCTGATGCAGCTGGTCGAATTGATCCGCGGGATTGCAACGGATGACGCGACGTTCACGCTGTCACGTGATTTCGTTGAGACCCTCGGCAAGACAATCACCGTCTCTGAAGATTTCCCGGCGTTCATCGTGAACCGCATCCTGCTTCCGATGATCAATGAAGCCGTCTACACGCTTTATGAAGGCGTCGGAACGGTTGATGGAATTGATAAGGCGCTGCGCCTTGGCGCCAATCACCCGATGGGGCCCCTGGAACTTGCTGATTTTATCGGTCTGGATACCTGCCTTTCGGTCATGCAGGTTCTTTACGAAGGTCTTGCCGACACGAAATACAGACCATGCCCACTGCTTGTGAAATATGTTGAGGCGGGTTGGCTTGGCCGCAAGACCGGACGCGGGTTCTATGACTATCGCGGCGATACGCCAATGCCGACCCGGTAAACCGGTCGCGACATCTTGCGACTTGTGGCGGGCGAACTTGGCTTGGCACCAATCGATCATCGCTGGCCGCCCGGGCGGCTGATCCGGCGGGCTACCTGCCGTTCACGTACGAATACGTAGATGCCGGCAAGTGCGATCAAGGCAATACCGGTTCCGACCCAGGCGTCGGGCAAATGACCGAATATGAGCCAACCCCAAAAGATCGACATCGGCATTGCCGTGTACTCGAACGGTGCAATGGTTGCCGCGTTGGCGGACCGGTAGGCCTGTGCCAGGGAATACCCGATGACCGCCGATGTTAGACCGAGAACGGTGAGCGACATCCAGGCATCGGCGCTTGGCCATGACCAGGCCCTGAGAAGAAAAACAAGGCTCGGGTTCGACAGACCTTCAGCAAATCGACCATCGCCGGCGACCAACCAAAACATGATTCCGATAGCGATGAAGGTGCCCTGGACATAGACGGCCATCACGGACGCCGACGCGGTCGTCGCGAGCTGGCGCGTCAGGATCTGCATCAAGGCATAAGCCAAGGCGCCGATTACGGGCAACATCAGGACAATGCGGCTCGCTGCCGGACCGGAACTGTCGCTGCCCGGCCGCAGCATAATGAGCACACCGATGAAGCCGATGACGACGGCGGCAAGGCGCCTCGGGCCGACCTTTTCACCCAGAATTGCAATCGAAAGCACGGTGATGAACAGCGGTGCCACAAAGAAGAGTGCGGTCGCGTCAGCCAGTGGAATGACGGCCAGTCCGGCGAAGAAGGCCATGTTTGCAACGACCAGACACATCGCCCGAATGGCATGCAGCCCCAAACGCTGGGTTCGCAAGCTGGCAAATCCACCTTCGAATTGGAGTATCGTCAGTGAAAACCCGATGCCAATTGCGGAACGCACGAGCACGATCTGGTGCAGCGGATACGCGCTCGACAGCAGCTTGACCAGCATGTCATTTACCGAAATGAAGAACATGGCCAGAACGATCAAGGCGATGCCGCCTGCGGCTCCGGCATGTGACCGCTCGTGCATCCTTGAGCACCCGTTGTCGATGGTGGTAAAGCCGCCACCTTATGCCTCGACCAACACGAGACAAGCAACAAATCAGCGATGCCAGCGATTTCTTTGGCGCGCCGCTTACATTAGGTCCGATGTCGGTGCCGTGACCGCATTACTGGACGAGCCGGACACCGCCGGGCAGGAGCCCGCTCGCATCACCGTTTGACGCCAGGCGTGAACGCAGCTGCTTTTCGAACGTACCGTCAAACACTGCCCGGCACTGAGGCACGCGGTTTGCGAAACCGCTCGACTTCAAGCGGTAGCAGACTTGCTCAACGCGGAAGATGAGATCGCGGATTTTACCGTCACTCAAGCTTGGCACCGCCTGCGACTTTGCCTGTCGAGCGTGGCTGTTTCGCACAACTTGGCGCTTGGGTGCCGCTTGCGTTGCAGCTGCTACCGCATGCGCGGCAACATCGAGATGCTTGTAGCCAGCGAGCATCATAAATGACATGGGCACTTGCGCCGTCGCGTCGGCAGTTACCTTGCCGGTTCGCCGTTCAACGGAGACATCTAGCCTGATTTCGTAGGCGCTTGGCTTCGTGGCAGCAAAGCGCCGACGGGCCGCTGCTTCAGCTCTTGTTGCATCGCCCGTCTTGGCGAGTGTCGTTGCGCCGGCAATCACGGTCTCGTCGAGCACTCGTTGCATCGACGTCTGGTAGGTTGTCGCATGCCCGTAGTCGATTGACATGCCGATAACCAACAAGAGCGGTACCGCGATCAGCGCAAACAAGACGGCAATTGCGCCCGAACGATCGCTGCCGAACCGCTTCAAACCGCGGTACAGATCTTTTCTACGCAAGCTACAAAGTGTCTTCACCATGCCTTTTCATAACCGGAAAAGGTGAAAAAAAGCTGATGATCACGGGATTGAAAAGGCGCCAAGCCGGGCCGCAAGACGCGGTGAACGCCTAATCTTGCTTGGTACACGTCTCAGCAGACGTTGCGGCCACGAGGGCTGTTATCAGCCTCAAGCAACAGCCTTTTCACGCATGCGCTTCTTGCGCTCATTGGGGTCCAACCAGCGCTTTCTCAGTCGAATAGAGTCAGGCGTAACCTCGACCAGTTCGTCGGACTGGATGTAGGACAGCGCCTTCTCGAGCGGCATTTTCATGGGCGGAGTTAACGCAATCGCCTCATCCTTACCGGATGCGCGCACGTTGGTGAGCTTCTTGCCCTTGAGGACATTAACCTCGAGATCGTTTTCACGGGTGTGCTGGCCGACGATCATGCCCTGATAAACCTTGGTCTGCGGATCGATCATCATCGGACCGCGGTCTTCCAGGTTGAAAAGCGCAAAGGCCACTGCATCACCCTCGCCATTCGAGATCAAGACACCTTCTCGACGACCTTGGATGTCGCCCTTGTAAGGGGCGTAAGAGTGGAACAGGCGATTCATGATCGCCGTGCCACGCGTATCCGTGAGCAGTTCGTTCTGATAGCCGATAAGACCCCGCGTCGGCACCAGAAGCACCAACCGCTGCCGCCCGCCGCCTGAAGGGCGCATCTCCATCAGGTCGGCTTTGCGCTCCGACAACTTTTGCACAATGATGCCTGAGTGCTCTTCATCCACATCGATAATAACTTCCTCGATCGGTTCGAGGCGCTGGCCCGTCGTTTCGTCATTCATCATGACGACCTGCGGACGTGAAACGGTGAGTTCAAAGCCTTCCCGACGCATTGTTTCGATCAAGATGCCGAGTTGTAATTCGCCCCGTCCGGCAACATCGAACGAGTCCTTGTCGTCGAGCTCGGTCACACGGATCGCAATATTGCGCTCACCCTCTCTGAGCAGCCGGTCGCGGATCACCCGGCTTTGGACTTTCTTGCCCTCACGCCCGGCAAGCGGTCCATCGTTGACGCGAAATGTCATCGATAGCGTCGGCGGGTCAACCGGTTGCGCCTGCATCGGTTCCGTGATTGCGGGATCGCAGAGCGTATCGGCCACCGTGGCGTCGGTGAAACCTGCAATCGCGACGATGTCACCAGCCTCGCCAACGTCAATTGGCTGGCGCTCCAGCCCCCTGAACGCGAGCACCTTGGTGGCGCGCCCGGTTTCGATGACACTGCCATCGTGATGGATCGCCTTGACCGATTGGTTCGGGCGCAACGTGCCAGCTTCAATTCGGCCGGTCAGGATGCGGCCAAGGTATGGGTCGGCCTCCAGCGTCGTTGCGAGCATGCGGAACGGGCCTTCGGCAACAGCCGGCTCCGGCACGTGGTCAATCACAAGGTCGAGTAGCGGTGCCAGGTCGTCTTGCGCGCCGTCCGGTTCGGTCGCCATCCAACCGCTGCGGCCAGAACCATAGAGCACGGGAAAGTCGAGCTGGTTGTCGTCGGCATCGAGGTTGGCGAACAAGTCGAAGATTTCGTTCAGTACGTCTTCATGGCGTTCGTCCGGCCGATCAATCTTGTTGATTGCCACGATCGGACGCATGCCACGCTTTAACGCTTTCGAAACCACGAACTTGGTTTGTGGCAGAGGACCCTCTGACGCGTCGACGAGCACGATTGCACCATCGACCATCGACAGGATGCGCTCAACCTCTCCCCCGAAATCGGCGTGGCCTGGCGTGTCGACGATATTGATCCGAGTGTCTTTCCACACGAGCGACGTGCACTTGGCAAGGATCGTGATCCCGCGTTCGCGCTCCAGATCGT
>JAGDYV010000199.1:0-8812 GCA_049116495.1 Hyphomicrobiaceae bacterium
GAGCGCTGACGTCGGACAATCAGCAAGGATACAGCAAGGTTCCGGCAAACTTGGAACACGCCGATACCCGCTTATAGGCGACCAGCGGCGCCCCAGATGGCGACGGTAGTATGTGAGCTGCATCTAGGGTTGCTGTTCTGGAAAGAACCCTGCTCGTTCCATTGTGGACCTCGAGATGATCAAGTGCTCTGGTGTTTACATTATCTCGGAATGCTGCCTCCGGGCATACTCACGCCGGGCGACGGCGTAGCAGTCGAAAGTTCGATTTTGCTCCGGCGTGGACAGCAGTCGCCAGATCGAGTGCGCATGCCGCTTTCCAGTGGTCGGTATAGCTGCGGGCAACGCGCTCACGCTTGACGAACGCCGCATCACGCTGCTGCTCTCAACAACCAGTCTGTCTTACAATAGTGGGAAACGCACCTGCAATGTAGGCCAACGACAACTCTTCGAATTGCTTGCGCATTGAGTTTAAGCACCCAAAAACCCTCGGCGGGGCCGTTACAGCCCCCGCAGATCATCCAGGACCAATTCTTCGACCGTTGCCGGTATCGCCTCGAGCTGCACGACGCGCTCGAGGTAATCCTCTGGTCCGTCCAACCCGATGACTTTTTCCATCATCTGCCACGAAAGACTTTCCGACATCTCATAGGCGTGTACTCCCCGCCGGCGGCAGTGGGACCGCAGCGACCCGTCGTCAAGCATCGCGCGCCAGGCAGTCGGGTGTGCCGAGCGCAGATAGGCGCGGTGCAGTGAGGCGTAAGCCCGGACGGCTCGTTCTCGTGAGGTCATTGCTTCGCCTTTCTTTTGCGAGCCGCAAGTGATCGCTCGACCATTTCGCGGACCAAGTTCGACCGAGAAACCCCATTTTCTTCGGCGATCTCCAATAGTTGCTCGGCAACCTCGGCCGGAAAGGCCACACTGATCGGAACGAGCTTCTTGTGCGCCGCCATGGGCGGTCTTCCAACTTTTTTTACCATAAACAGAACGTTTAATTAATCGATGAATTCAACGCAATCCCTCCTCGGAGTTTTCTTACTCGCAGTACTTTGATCAAAGAACCTGAACAAACTGCATTTCGATGTTGATTTTTATTAATCGATTAATTATATTGATACTAGATCGATAGATCGGACGGCCAATAGGCCCTACTCGGGTACCCCTCAAACTGGGGGGTCCTGAAGAGGACATCTGAAGGTCCGAGGGGAGCGATGGAACTATACCGAAGAATCTCCCCTTCCTGGCGGCAACCCCGCCCTGACCAAGAGATCTGAACCGACCAAACCAGGCTGGGGCTTCGGCCCCCTCCAGCCTAGGGGAGCATCGCACAGCCGATTGAGTTCGGCTGCGCGCTGCCCCCACAGCAAAAAAGCCTGCCCGGTGCGCACACACCGGAACGGGCTTCGTTCAACCCAAAATCAGAAAAGGGTCTCAAGATGAGATACCTATTGTTCGCGCTCTTCGCAAGCGCAGGCGCTGCTCTGGCCGCTACGAATATGGCCAACAACGCGATTGCGATAAACGACGGAGCGTTCGTCTGGAATGACCTCACCGCCATCATCGTGGGACTGGGCATCACGGGATCGCTACTCTCGCTGGCGCTCGGAGCGATTGTCAAGCGATCGATGATCACGGCCTTCCTAGCCGTGATCGTGATCTTCGGCTGCACGATCGTCTCGGTTACTTACACACTCACGCGACTGGGCAGCGTGGCCGACGCCGGGATCAGCAAGGCGCTAGCGCACAACGCTCGCATCAAGCGAACGAAGGACCAAATCGGCGATCTGATCCGAAAGCTTGATGAACAACGCAGAGAGGCGGCGCGCGAGTGCCGCAACTACAAGCCCGGCCGCTCGGACAAGCGTCGGTTTCCGCTCTGCCTCACAGCACGCGGTCTCATCGGGGACTATGAGTGCGACCTCGAGACCGCCAAGGCAACGCTCACAGCTCTCGGAGCGCCGCGCGTCGCGGACTCGGCTGGGTCGAGGATCGAGGCCCTATTCGGTGGCGTCGGCATCACTGCCGAGCGTTACCGGAGAGCACACCCGGCCCTCACAGCGGGAACGCTTGAATTCGGCGTCAACCTGCTGCTGATGGTCGCGGGCCTATTCGCAGCAAGCGGCCGGTTCCCGGAATCGATCACGATCAACGCCAAGCCTGTCGATCCGGTCTCGATCGCATTGCAACGCGGCCCGGCCAGCAACCGAGAACTGGCCAAGCGGATCGGATGGACGGAGACGCGGACCTCGCGCGCCGTCCAACGCCTAGCCAATCAAAGGCTGGTGACAGTTAGTCAGGACGGGCGCGGCAAGCGCATTGCGCTGACAGCTTGACATAACCATGACATAACGCCCGGCACGGTTCGCCGTGCGGGGCTTTTTACCCGCAAATCGGCAGCAATGGTCGCGCGCTGATCGTAAACGTTCGCAAGGCTGAGCGCATTCCAACGCAGCAGTACGTTAGGCCGTTTTCATCATTTGCGGGACACAGCAACGTTACGGAATCAATGCTAATTCCCGAAAGCCAAGATCGCGGACGACCAGGTGGCCGCTAGCGTCCGCGAGGCTGGCGCAAGACTCCAATCCTTGACGCGAACGCCGCTACGGTGACCGCAAATCAACTTTCTAATTGTGCGCGCGATATGCGTACTGCGTAACATAGGAGGGGTCACTCCGTAGATCATAGAACATTGCACGCCAAGTACGGCAGGTCAGCTTCGGAAGCATGCTCTGCCGTGATCTGCTCAACCAGAGCCTTTCCCTTCATGACCCGTTGCCGAAGTTTGGCATCGTCTAACTTTTCTAAAGTTGATGACCGCTGCTGGTGGAAGCGGACACGCATCGCCGTCGAGAGTGCAAATTGGTGCTGCGCCGACATATGGAAGGGCTCACTCGCCACACGTTCGCGAAGATCAAATTCCGGACATTGGGCGATCAACCGATTTAACGGATGGATTCAATTCAGCCGGCGCGATTTGCTTTGAACATGCGCGCATCAATACCGAAACGCTTCAGTCTCGAATAGAGCGTCGTTGGTTTGATGCCGAGCAGGGACGCCGCTCCGCCATCGCCCGCCACTCGACCGCTGGTAGCGGTCAGCGCTTCCTCCAGAACCCGCTTTTCCCGAAGCTTTCGTTCATCCTCAGTAACGATCTTGAGCTGTGGGGCGTTCCCATCTAACCGGGTGGATAGGTCTCCCAGAATGTCTTTATCGCGGGAGGCTGCATCAGCTTTCGGCACATGCAGCCGCAATCGGCCATCACCTGCTGTGATGACAGCACGCTCAATGACATTTTCCAGTTCCCGAATGTTTCCCGGCCAATCGTACGACTGCAAGCGCTCAACGTCAGCCAGACTGATTTGAAGGCCAGACTTGTTCGCTCGTGTACAGGCGCGGCATAGAAAGAACGAGGCCAGCACCGGGATGTCATCAAGTCGTTCTCGCAGCGGAGGCGACTCAATGGGAAAAACATTGAGTCGAAAGAATAGATCTTCGCGGAAGCTTTTGTCGGCAACTTCTCTCTTCAAATCTCGGTTCGTTGCCGAAATAATTCTCACATCGACGCTTCTCGTCTTGTTCTCACCAACGCGCTCGAATTGCTGCTCCTGAATCACGCGCAGCAATTTCGCCTGATGCTCTAGGGGTAACTCGCCTACTTCGTCGAGAAAAAGAGTGCCGCTATCAGCGAGCTCGAACCGGCCAATCCGTTCGCTCACTGCGCCGGTAAAAGCCCCCTTCACGTGACCGAAGAACTCACTCTCGAAAAGCTCTCGCGGTATGCTTGCACAATTAACGCGAATGAGTGGTCGATCCCGACGGGCGCTCGCTTCGTGGATAGCTCGCGCCACAAGCTCTTTGCCCGTGCCAGATTCACCCGTGATCAGCACATTGGCAGATGACTCGGCGACAAGCTGGATCTGATTTAGAATGTTCACAACGGCGGGAGAACTCCCAAGAATGCCTTTTTGGTCGGCACCGCCACGGATCTCATCTTGGAGATAGGCATTCTCAAGCTCGAGTCGCTGCTTCAAGGCCTCGACTTCCGTCAATGCCTTCATCAAGTCAACCTGTGTCCTACGCCGCTCAGATACATCGCGGAAGATCACGACGGCGCCGAGCAAGCGCCCTTTTTCCTGAATCGGCGTGCTCGTGTATTCGACAGGAAAGCTCGAACCATCCTTCCGCCAAAAAACTTCTCCGTCCACCCGGTGCACCCGACCATCGCGAAATGCCTCGTAAATCGGGCACGCCTTGATTGGATAGCCTGTGCCATCTTCATGGCTGTGATGCATGTAACTGTGGGCCTGCCGCCCGATCAACTCTTCTGCCCGCCAACCGAGCATCCGTTCAGCAGCAGGATTAAGAAACGTTGTCGCGCCCTCTGCATCTACGCCATACACGCCTTCGCCAGCGGCATTCAGGATCAGCTGGCTGCCACGCTCAAGTTGCCTGAAGACAGCATCAGCTGGTCTCTCCGTTGCACGGGTTTTCCGATAATACTGGTCTACTTCGGCCTCGGCACGCCGCGCTCGCGAGGCTCTCAAATCGAAGCATGTAAACATCACCAATTGGCGATTGGCAGTTTCGAAGCGAGACGCCATCAGCTCAATCGAACGCGCTTCGCCCTGTGCGGTGTTGATATTGAAGCTCGTGGACCAGGCTCGACCAATCGCCAAACATTCCAGCGTCAGTCCGGTCAGTTCTGAAAATTGATCCGGAAACAGGCTACTTGGCTGCATGCTGGCCAGACGTGAACCTGACAATTCGGTCAATTCGAGAGCCGCCTGATTGAACTGCACGATCTTGTTTTCGACGGGATCGAAGACAATTACCGCGGCCTCGAAGCTGTCAATCGCTGCTTCCCAATAGCCGTCAATGACGGAACTCGACTGAGGTACTTGCATGGAACTCCAAGATCAAAAAAATGCATTGCTGCGCCGCAGCATTCTCGGTGTAGTCGCACGGCCATGTCAACACGATATTTCGTAATTTTGACCACGATCTTTCGTAAGTTTTGATATTTCGTAATTTTTGGATTCGCTCGCTGATGAATTAACGCACTGATATGGCTGAATTTAAATCCATTTCGCGAGTTGGCACGGCACTTGTAAAGGGTTTGTTAACCTAAATCGCCTGGGACCAACGCTCTTGATGGATATCCGTCTCATAGAACCGCAACGCCACCGCGCCGTGCTCATTGATGAGCACGCCCATCGCGAGCAGTTCCTGCAAGCCTTGCTGCTTGATCGCGGGATTGTGGTGATCGGGAGGTACGCGACAGCGCGAGAAGCAGCCGCGGTGCGGCAGGTGCCAGATTGTGACCTCCTCATCATCTACCTGAGGGCGCTTGCTGATGAGGACTTCGCGCCACTGAAAACTGTAGCAGACATCTACAAATGTCCGTTGCTGGTCCTCACCGAAACTGATGACCATGATCGCACGCACGCCGCGATCCAGGCCGGTGCCAACGCCGTCCTGTGCATCGGCGCGTCGTCTGACCGGTTGCGATCTGCCACAGCATCCGCGATCGCTCAATTTGAACAACTCGAGGCGCTCAAGCTCAGCGCAAGGCGCGCCGAACGAGACCTGGAAGACCGCAAGCTCATCGAGCGCGCTAAGAGCATCCTGATGCATCAGCGATCGATCGCAGAGCCGGACGCTTTTCGAGAACTTCAACAGACATCGATGAACGGCAACAAGCCGCTGGCTGACGTGGCACGCACAGTCATCGCGGCAAAGGAGCTTTTGGGATGACGGGATCACTCGGCATCCCCGGCAGTGCGCCTGAAGAGGGGCGCTTCTGCAGGACGTACCCGTTGCGAGCGCTGATGGCGGCGAACGCAACATTGGCTGATGACGGCTTGGAACTGTTGGTGTGAGTGAGACTCGCCCAGCTTGACACAAGGACACCTCAGAAATGGGTGCATTAAGTAATCCATTCGATCCCAACCAGATACTCTGGACGGGATGCCCATGCGGTCTTCACGACTCGATGTGGGAACATCAGATGGCGCAAGCAAAGGCCGAAACGGAGCAATCCAGGTTCTATTGCGTGTCGGCCAGTGACGATGACAAGGCTGCTGCGGCCACGCAGGCAGAAGCCGTTCCCGATTGGGACGATGAAGAAGCAGTGGTTTCACGGGTTGTTGAAACTGCCGTCATGAAGGGGTTGTTCGGCAACGATGTGAGCCGCCGCTCATTCCTCCAGGCCGTCGGCGCAACCACGGCCGTTGCGGCCGTCTCACAGTTCTTCCCGCTCGACGAGGTAAAGGCACGTGTGTTGGATGCCAAAGGGCCTTTGGAGAAGACCAAGCTTAATGTCGGCTTCGTTCCCATCACATGTGCAACGCCGATTATTATGGCAGCGCCACTCGGCTTCTACAAAAAGTACGGCTTGGACGTCGACGTTATCAAGACGGCGGGTTGGGCAGTAAGCCGCGACAAGTCCCTTTCGGGCGAGTACGACGCGGCTCATATGCTGACACCGATGCCTCTGTCGATTTCGGTCGGCTCGGGCTCAGTTGCCAAACCGTGGACAATGCCCGCCGTTGAAAACATCAACGGCCAGGCGATCACGCTGCACAACAAGCACAAGGACAAACAGGACCCGAAAATGTGGAAGGGCTTCAAGTTTGCCGTGCCCTTCGAGTACTCGATGCACAACTTCCTGCTGCGCTACTACGTGGCGGAAGCCGGACTTGATCCGGACAAAGACATCCAGATCCGCGTGCTGCCGCCACCGGAAATGGTTGCCAACCTCCGCGCTGAGAACGTCGATGGATATCTTTCGCCTGACCCGTTCAACCAGCGCGCCGTCTACGATGGCGTCGGCTTCATCTACAAACTGACGAAGGAAATCTGGCCCGGCCACCCATGTTGTGCGTTCGCTGCCAGCCAGGCGTTCATCGACGAGAACCCAAACACGTTCCTCGCGTTGTTCAAGTCGATACTTGATGCCACGGCCTATTCATCGAACAAGGCCAACCGCAAAGAGATCTCGGCTGCGATTTCGCCGAAGAACTATCTCAACCAGCCAACCACGGTGGTCGAGCAGGTTCTTACCGGACGCTTTGCCGACGGTCTTGGCAAGGTGCGAAACGAGCCGGATCGGATCGATTTCGATCCGTTCCCCTGGCACTCGATGGCGGTGTGGATCCTGACCCAGATGAAACGCTGGGGCTACGTCAAAGGCGACATCAACTACAAGGCCATCGCCGAGCAGGTTTACCTGGCGACGGATGCCGCGGAAGTAATGAAGTCAATGGGCCAGAACCCACCGAGCAAAACCTATGAGAACTACACGATCATGGGCAAAGAGTTCGATCCGGCCAAGCCTGAAGACTACGTGTCCTCGTTCGCGATCAAACGGACCTAAGGACGACACAATGGCTAATCAGTTCGCTTGGATCGACACATGACAACTTCCGTAAATACTCGCGCTTTTGGTCTCTCCCTGCTGATGCTCGTCATCTTCCTTGGAGGGTGGCACCTGTGGGTGGAGGCGCAGAAGGGCCCGGCGGTTGCTATGGATCCTGAATACGCCAAACTGATGGGCATCGAAGCCAAAGGGGGCTCGGCCATGCCCGGGCCCCTTCAGGTCGGCCAGTCGATCTGGGAGCACATCGCCGATCCCTTCTACGACAAGGGGCCGAACGACAAGGGTATCGGCATCCAACTTGCCTACTCGATTGCCCGTGTGCTCACCGGTTTCGTTCTCGCTGCTATCATCGCAATTCCGGTCGGGTTCATGATCGGAATGTCTCCCATATTTCGCCGCGCCTTCGACCCGTTCGTCCAGCTTTTAAAGCCGGTATCACCACTCGCCTGGATGCCGCTCGCGCTCTACACGATCAAGGACTCGGATCTTTCGTCGATTTTCGTGATCTTCATCTGCTCCATCTGGCCGATGCTGATCAATACAGCGTTCGGCGTCGCAAGCGTGAGACGCGAATGGGTCAACGTGGCGCGCACGCTCGAAGTGTCCGATGCGCGCATGGCGTGGCGTGTCATCCTGCCGGCTGCTGCGCCGACAATCCTGACCGGCATGCGTATATCGATCGGCATCGCCTGGCTGGTGATCGTGGCCGCCGAGATGCTCGTTGGCGGCACCGGCATAGGTTACTTCGTCTGGAACGAATGGAACAACCTTTCGATCACCGGGGTCATCAGCGCGATCTTCTTCATCGGCGTCGTCGGGATGTTACTCGACTACGCGCTCGCCCAAGTGTCTCGCATCGTGGATTACGCGGAATGAACGCTATCGTCTCCAAGGCGCAGTTGGTTGCCGACACAACAGAAGGAACGAGCATGACGGATTCTCCACCAATGATCCGCATCGAAGGACTTGCAAAGAGCTTCCCAACACCCGACGGAAAATCGGAATCCGAGGTCTTCGGTGATGTCTGGTTCAACTTACAAAGAGGCGAATTCGTCTGTCTGATTGGCCACTCGGGCTGCGGCAAGACAACCTTACTTAACATCCTCGCGGGCCTCGACAAGGCCAGTGGCGGTGCGATCATCGTCGAAAACAAGGAATTGACAGGCACGAGTCTCGATCGTGCCGTCATTTTCCAGAGCCATGCGCTGCTCCCTTGGTTAACGGCAATCAAGAACATCGCCTTTGCCGTCGAGTCGCGTTGGCCGAAATGGCCTCGCGAAAAAATCCGAGCACACTGCCAGAAATACATCGACATGGTCAGCCTGACCGGCGCCGAGGACAAGAAGCCAAAAGAGCTATCGGGCGGTATGAAGCAACGTGTCGGCATCGCACGGGCCTTTTCGATCGAACCGAAAATCATGCTGATGGACGAGCCGT
>JAGDYV010000200.1:0-2396 GCA_049116495.1 Hyphomicrobiaceae bacterium
TCGTGCTGGCCGCGCGCTATCATATCGGTATCCAGCGGGCCTTTTCGATAGCCGGCGTCTTGACGTTGATCGGTGTCGCAATTGGCCTTGCCTGGCAGGCATCCGATGGCACCATAATGCTCTATCAGCTGAGCGATTGGGCCGCGCCGTTCGGCATCGTGCTGGTCGGCGACCGGCTCTCGACCATGATGGTGTTGTTGACGGCGGTGCTGGCGCTCTTCGTGCTGCTCTATGCCATCGGCTCCGGCTGGGACGACCGGGGGCGCAACTTCCACGCGCTGTTCCAATTCCAGCTGATGGGGATCATGGGGGCGTTCCTGACCGGCGACCTCTTCAACCTTTTCGTGTTCTTCGAGGTGTTGCTGATCGCCTCCTACGGCTTGATGATTCACGCGGGCGGCAACGCGCGGCTGCGCGCTGGCGTTCAGTACGTGCTCTTCAATCTGATTGGCTCGACGTTGTTTCTGTTCGCCCTCGGCTCGATCTATGCGGAAACGGGCACGCTCAACATGGCCGACCTGGCCAAGCGCGTCGCGTTGATCGACCCGGGATCGACGGTCGGGATCCGCGTGGCAGCCGTCCTGCTGCTCCTGGTCTTTGCGATCAAGGCGGCAGTGGTCCCGCTGCATTTCTGGCTGCCGTCGAGCTATGCCGAAGCACCTGGCCCCGTCGCTGCGCTCTTTGCCATCATGACCAAGGTCGGCGCCTATTCGATCATCCGGGTCTACACGATGATCTTCCCGCCTGATCTGGCAGTTACATCGGGCCTGCAGGTTTTTTGGTTACTGCCAGCCGCGCTGCTGTCGCTGGCGATCGGCATGATCGGCGTGCTGGCGGCGAAGAGGCTCGACCGGCTGGTGGCGTTTTCCGTCATTGGATCGATGGGCATGGTGATGGTCTCGATCTCGCTGTTCAGCCCGGCGGGCATCGCCGCCGCAGTGTACTACATTGTGCACTCGACCCTGGCGGCTGCTGCCCTGTTCCTGATTTGCGATCTGGTCCGCACCGGGCGTGCCAATGTTGACCTCACACTGCAACCACCCGTTGCAGGCACCGCGGTGACGGCGGCGCTCTTCTTCCTGGCTGCGATTGCCATGGCGGGTCTGCCGCCCTTGTCGGGCTTCATTGGCAAATTGCTGGTGCTCAGTGCCGCGTTCAACGCCGAGTCTGTGGTCTGGGTCTGGACGATCGTGCTCAGTTCCAGCCTGATCAGCATTCTCGGCTTCGCGCGCGCAGGCAGCATCCTGTTTTGGAAGGCTGGTACCGTCCAGCCGCCTGATGACGAACCTGAAAGGCGCCGCCCGTCGATAATGTCCTATATCGCGGTTGGCGGACTGGTCTCCCTCCTGGCGGCACACACGGTTTTCGCTGGCCAGGTTCACGGCTACACAACGGCAATGGCAGCGCAGCTGTTCGCGCCACAGCCTTACATTTCGGTCGTTTTGGACACACCCGGCAAACTCAGCAAGCCAAAGGAGAAGCATTGACATGGCACGCGCATTCCGCTGGTTATTGCCACATCCATATCTGACGCTGCTGCTGGCCATCGTCTGGACGATGCTGCAAAACCAAGTCTCCGCCGGAATGGTGGTCTTCGGCATAATCCTTGGCATCATCATACCATGGGGCACCTCGGTCTGGTGGCCGGACACGCCCAAGGGTTTCCGGTTGCCCAAGATGATCTCCTATTGCTTCTTGTTGCTTTGGGACATCTGGATCGCCAATGTACAGGTGGCGTGGATTGTCATTTCCGTCCCGAACGCCAAACTCAAGCCCGCCTGGATCGTCATCCCGCTTGAGCTGCGCCAGCCCGAGGCGATCACTATTCTTGCCGGCAGCATCACGCTGACCCCCGGCACCGTCACAGCCGACCTGTCCGACCAGGGACACAGCCTGCTGGTACATGTCCTGCACACCGACGACCCCGACGCGGTCCGCGACGAAATCAAGGACCGCTACGAACGTCGATTGATGGAGATTTTCTCATGACGATTGCTAGCGGTTTTCTGCACGTGGCACTGATCATCGCCTTTGTCGCCTTGGCACTCGGTCAAATCCTGTCGATGGTTCGGTTGGTTCTGGGCCCGACGTCAGCCGACCGGATCCTCGCGCTCGACACGATGGTCATCAACGCGCTCGGCCTGGTGGTTGTGCTCGGCATTTATCAGGGCGTGCAGATCTACTTCGAGGTTTCGCTGCTCATTGCGATGCTCGGCTTTGTGTCCACGGTGGCACTGGCGCGCTTTCTTCTGCGGGGGGACATTATCGAATGACCGGTGAAATTCTTGGCACCTATGCAGCCGCGCTGTGTCTGCTCGTCGGATCGGGTTTCGCACTTGTGGGCGTCATTGGCCTTTTGAAATTCGATGATCCGATGACGCGCCTGCACGCCCCGA
>JAGDYV010000201.1:0-195 GCA_049116495.1 Hyphomicrobiaceae bacterium
GCCTTGGTGAGCCGTTACCTCACCAACTAGCTAATCCGACGCGGGCCCATCCTATGGCGATAAATCTTTCCCCCGAAGGGCTTATACGGTATTAATTCCAGTTTCCCGGAGCTATTCCGTACCATAGGGAAGGTTCCCACGCGTTACTCACCCGTCTGCCACTATCCCGAAGGATCGTTCGACTTGCATGTGTTA
>JAGDYV010000201.1:293-5031 GCA_049116495.1 Hyphomicrobiaceae bacterium
TGAGCCAGGATCAAACTCTCAGATTTGAGAATTTGAAAACTGGTTAACTTGGACTGGAATTTGTCCAAGGATCTCACTGCGTAACGGGCACCACACAATGATTACCCAACCGCCGAAACGGCCGGACATCATGGTGATGTATGAAACGCAAGATCAACCAGAGTTTCATGCGCCTGACATACAGTATTGCTACTGATCCGTCAGACAGCCTGGACTCCGCCGCCTGCGTTTCTCTTTCTTCATATTCAATTGTCAAAGAGCATCCGAAACGACATCGATCCCAGTCTCCAACTAGAGACCAGAAGAGACAACAATATCCATGTCCGGGTCTCACCGGTCAGGGAGTTTATGTTGCTTGAGAGCGATGGCCGCTTGGGCCGCCGAAGCACTGTGCGCCCCGGACAAGAACCAAATAAATAGATTTACCCCCGCCCTGTCAACCAAAACTTTGTATTTTTTCGTGCCTTTCCGGAGAAATCGTGCAAACCTTTGAAGCCATTGATTCTTTTTTTGCAGCGCAGCATTTTTCTGGCCGGAATAGCTGTCGTTTACCCCCTGCCAGAGCGCATTTTTAGCGCCGCCCGCCTCGCGTTCGCAAACCTTCAATCCGACGAGAAGCCTCGAACGCCAGTTACACGCAGCGACACCACCTGAACGTGTCAGTTTTTCAACACGACGAACGACCTGACAACAACCCGCTGAGTGCGCTGCGCCGCGTCACAAACCAGCCGCATTGCCGCCGCACAAACCATCATCAATCCTGTCGATTGAAAGCACGTTTTTTGTACGGCTGCGATTGACGGGTGACGACGACGCAAGCACAGTGATGCAAGCTAATGTTGACGGGCTTCGTCATGCTACGGAAGGTTCCACCCGCAGTCATTCGTGACCGGAACCGGACGGACGAATTACGATCGAACTGGCTGCAGCCAAACGGTTGCCGTTAAACGGGATGGGGGTCCAGAGCCTCGTGATCGACCGCAGTCGTCATGCCACGACAGGCCGCTTTCGCGCGCCACGTCTACGCGAGCAGTCGCGCGGGCTGCCGCAGGTCTATGCGGGTCGCGCGCGCCGATCGATTCGCGACATCTACGAGGTCGACCATGCGCATGGCGGTCGCAACCGCTTTCGCTGGCTGTTCAGCACCTGCCTTGCCGCCACGGTCGGCACGATCGCGATCGGTGTCGTCCTCTATGGCTCACTCAATCGTGTCGACGCGAGCCACAGCGTGCTCGAGCAGCTATCGACCGTGCAGCAGCCGGTACCAACGCCATTGCGCCTGTCCGTTCTCGGCGACGGCCTCAATTGGGCAATTCCGAAATCGAACCGGCTGCGCGTCGCAAGCAGCGCCCTGACGGCGCGCTATACGATCCACGAACAGGTCAAAGTGCGCCGCAACAATCGACCATTCATCCAGATCAGGCCGTACCTGCGCCTTTCCATGCGCCTGGTGCCGGCTTCACCGACGCACCGTGACGTGATACCGGCCTTCAACCCCTTCAAGCTCTATGCAGCCTCCGCGCTGGCAAGCGACAATGACCGCGAGACCGACAGCAATCAGCGCCAGGGGCATATCAAATCGCGGGTTGTAGAACTGATTGGCGGCATCCTGCACGGCAACGACGGCCAGGAGCTGGACAACGATGAGGTGACGGCGTTGGTCCGTGAGGCGCGCGGCTCGATCATCAACACGGCGCCGCAAGCGTCTCTCGACCAGGTCGGGGTGCTGCCGGGAAATCTGACACCGGCGTACCTGACGCCAAGCAATCAATCCAACGGCTCGTCGATCGCGGAAGCGACCACGGTTCTACATCGGACAACCAGCAAGTCCGAACTCGATGATTCGTCGCTCGACCGCAGCGAAATCCGCGTTGTGCGGGTCGGCAAGCCGATGGCCCTGGTGGGGATTTTGCGCCGCATGGGCGCGACCTCCTGGCAGAGCCGCGCGATGGTCGAGGCGACCGCGACGGTCGTGCCTGAAAAGCTCTTGCCACGCGGCCACGAAGTGCGCGTCCGCCTGGTCCCGCACGCCGACCGCATGGAACCAGAGGCGTTCGCGATCTTCGGTCCACTGAACCAGCATCTCGTCACGGTCAAACGAAGTGACGATGGCGAATTCGTTGCCGACACCAAATTCGACCCGCGCGTCCTGATGACCAGCAAGACGTTCCAGTCAGCCGACGCCAGCGACGCATCGCTCTACGCCAGCATCTACTATGCCGCCTTGATGCAGAAACTGCCGCCAGGCGAGATCATGAAGATCCTGCGCATTCATGCATACGAGATCGACTTCCGCCGGCGCGTGCGTGACGGCGACCAACTCGAGCTATTCTATGAACTTAAGCAGCAACCCGATGGCACCAGCAAGCCCGGAGAATTGCTCTATGCGGCCGTGACCACCGGCGGTGAGAAAACCAAATTCTGGCGGTTTCGCTCGCAAGACGGTGCCGTCGAGTACTACGATACAGCGGGCGAAAATTCGAAAAAATTCTTGATGCGCAAGCCGGTCCGCAGCAACAACGTGCGCTTGACATCGGGCTTCGGCTATCGCCGCCATCCCCTGCTTGGCACACGGCGGATGCACACCGGTGCCGACTGGGCAGCCAAAACCGGCACGCCGATCATGGCCGCCGGCCGCGGCGTCGTCGAAGTTGCCAAGCGCCGGGGCGCCAACGGCAACTACGTCCGCATCAAGCACGCCAACGGCTATCAGACAGCCTACAGCCACATGCACCGCTTTGG
This sequence comes from Hyphomicrobiaceae bacterium, assembly GCA_049116495.1. GTDB lineage: Bacteria > Pseudomonadota > Alphaproteobacteria > Rhizobiales > Hyphomicrobiaceae > CAJQQK01. The sequence goes on from JAGDYV010000201.1 coordinate 3,036, forward strand.
CCCAGGCATCCGCCCGGGTGTCAAAGTTCGGCAGGGCCAGATCATCGGCTATGTCGGCTCGACGGGTCTGTCTTCCGGACCTCACCTGCACTACGAAATCCTGGTCAACAAACGCTTCGTCAACCCGCTCAAGATCCGCGTGCCCCGCGCCCGCAAGCTGCGCCAAAAAGAACTTGCAGCCTACAAGCGCGAGCGCAAACGGATCGAACGTTTGCTGCGCCGCTCACCGGTCAAGACCGCGAGCCGATAGGGCCGCAAAGTCAGCAGGATTTATCAAGCGGCGCCGGTCTAACGTTTGCTCGGACGGACAAGCCGTCCTGTCACCGAAGCAGAGCAGCGACCGGCGAAAGCATGACGAAAAACCAAACCAAAGCAGACTATGCCCAGCGCATTACGCGTGTCGTCGACTATATCTACGAGAACCTCGACGGCGATCTTTCGGCGGACAAACTGGCTGAGATCGCGAATTTCTCGACTCACCACTGGCACCGCATTTTCCATGCCATGACCGGCTCCACCGTCGCCGAGACAGTGCGCCGGCTGCGCCTGCACCGCGCAGCGTCGGACCTGCTCAACCACAACCTGTCGATCGCACAAGCGGCAAAGCGTGCCGGCTACACCAGCATCGAAGCGTTCACGCGCGCGTTCCGCGCCGCCTACGGCGAACCGCCGGGTGCCTTCCGCAAGAAGCGCCTGACACCTTATGCGATCGACTTTCCAGAACCGAAAGGAAGCAGCATGCCAGACGTTGCAATCAAAACCATGGATGCCGTCGAGCTGATCTCGCTGCCGCACCGCGGCGCCTACAACAACATTGGCCGGACGTTCGAGAAGCTTGCGGTGCAGGCCGGTTCGGCGGGCCTGCTCGGGCCGGCAAGCCAGATGTACGGCATCTACTACGATGACCCCGATGTCGTCGCCGAAGCCGAATTGCGCTCAGCCGCCGCCTTCAAGGCCAACGGAGCGGCGCTGCCCGCCGGCAGTGGTTTCGAAACCGTTACGCTTGATGGCGGACGCCACGCCGTCATGATCCACGAGGGAGCCTATTCGGATTTGGCAAAATCGTATCAATGGCTGTTCGGCGTCTGGCTTCCCGAGAGCGGCGAGGAGGCTGCCGACCGGCCCTGCTTCGAAGCCTACCTGAACGACCCGAAAACAACTGCGCCGCCGGACCTGCGCACGGCGATCCACCTGCCGCTCAAGTGAGGTGACGGTTGCGGCGGGCGGCGATGATACAGCCGCCGCGGCAAGATCAGTCCCTTTCGCACCTGCTGCTCGGCGTGTCGTCGAGCGGCAGGCAGGCACCGGTTTCGCATGCGTGACGCCGCCGGCATTGCGCCCGTGCACGCGCCCGCGTGCGGCGCAGGCTTCGACCGTAGCAGGCGTAGTAATAGGGACCGCTGTCGTAGCGGAAGGGGCCACCGATGATCGGTGTGACGGCATAGCTGCACTTCCAGCCTCTCGGCTTGGCGTGCACGATGCCGGGCAGAAGCACGGCGGCCAGTAATGCGGCGAACGCTGTCGTCGCGAGGCGAGATGGCGTTGTCATGTGCGTCCTCCGTTGTGCGGTTGGTCGCGGAAATTAGACCTCGTCAGGCCAACTGAGCGACTTGATGCATCTCAAGAAGCGCAACAATTCGGCAAAGTTGAGTGGGACCGTTACGCCACGCGAGCCGCCCCTGTCCATGTGGTCAACAACCAAACGCGCTGCCACGACTGATCGGCGTGGCACACCTTGTCGGGTGTCCCGCCTGTGCGCACTCGTGTGCGGGGAAGTTCGACGCTGCGTTCTGGCGTGCGGCCGCGTCCCCCCGGACGTCATTCCGGCGAAGGCCGGAAACTATACGCAACGCCACGAACGCTCGGCCCGATGCCGCGCACATGGGTCCCGGCCTGCGTCGGGATGACGACAAAGTTTGGCGCGGCCTCCCAAGCGATTTCGAGTCTCAACCGACCAAAATCGGCGCAACGCCGGTGAAATCGGAGGTTGTCGCAG
>JAGDYV010000202.1:0-1650 GCA_049116495.1 Hyphomicrobiaceae bacterium
TACCAGGTTCACCAATCGACTGGGCTGCAATCACACCAACGGCCTCACCGATGTTGACCGGCGTACCGCGGGCGAGATCACGACCGTAGCACTTGGCGCAGACACCCGTTGTCGTCTCGCATGTCAGCACCGAACGGATGCGGACTTCCTGTAGTTCCGCTTTCTCGATCGCTTCAGAATGATGTTCCTCGATCAACTCGCCGTTCTCGATGATGACCGCATCGCTTTCCGGGTCGACGACATCTTCTGCCGCCGTACGGCCAAGAACGCGGTCGGCAAGCGTGACAATCACCTGGCCGGCATCGACGACAGCCTGAACATTGATGCCAGCATCCGTGCCGCAATCAACCTCCGAAATGATCGCGTCCTGAGCGACATCAACCAGACGACGTGTCAGATAGCCTGAGTTCGCCGTCTTCAATGCAGTATCAGCAAGGCCCTTACGCGCACCGTGCGTCGAGTTGAAGTACTCGAGAACCGTCAGGCCTTCCTTGAAGTTCGAGATGATCGGCGTCTCGATGATTTCGCCGGATGGCTTGGTCATCAACCCGCGCATCGCCGCCAGCTGACGCATCTGGGTGGGTGACCCACGCGCGCCGGAGTGGCTCATCATATAAATCGAGTTGATCTGCTTGCGGCCGGCAGCATCAATGGTCTGCTCCGTCGAGATGCGCTCCATCATGTCTTTCGAGATCTGATCGGTACACTTCGACCAGGCATCGACGACCTTGTTGTACTTCTCTTGCTGCGTGATCAGACCATCATTGTACTGTTGTTCAAATTCCAGCACGAGATCATTGGTCTTTTCAAGGTTGTCCTGCTTGGTACCCGGCACAACCATGTCGTCCTTGCCAAACGAGATGCCAGCCTTGAACGCATGGCGGAAGCCAAGCGCCATGATCCGGTCACAGAAGATCACGGTCTCTTTCTGACCGCAGCCGCGATACACGGCATCAATCATGCTCGAAATCGCCTTCTTGGTCAGCAACTGGTTGACCAGATCGACCTTGACGCCCGGTGCAGCCGGCAACAGTTCAGCGAGCAACATGCGCCCGGGAGTCGTCTCGATGATTTCGGAGACCTCATTGCCCTCGGCATCGATTGACTTGTGACGTGCCCGCACCTTCGCATGCAGGCTGACAGCGCCCGCTTCAATGGCATGACGGACCTCGGAAACCGAGCCGAACAGGCTGCCTTCGCCGGGCTCACCGTCCGAGATGATCGAAAGGTAATAGAGGCCAAGCACGATATCCTGCGAGGGCACAATGATCGGCTGACCGTTGGCCGGATGCAGGATGTTGTTGGTCGACATCATCAAGACGCGTGCTTCAAGTTGCGCCTCGAGCGACAACGGCACGTGAACCGCCATCTGGTCACCGTCGAAGTCAGCATTGAAGGCTGCACACACCAGCGGGTGCAACTGGATGGCCTTACCTTCGATCAGCACTGGTTCGAACGCCTGGATGCCCAGGCGGTGCAAGGTCGGTGCGCGGTTCAACATGATCGGGTGTTCGCGAATGACCTCGTCGAGGACATCCCAAACTTCACCCTTTTCTTTCTCAACAAGCTTCTTGGCCTGTTTGACGGTTGCCGCCTGGCCGAGCGCCTGCAGCCGCGCGTAGATGAACGGCTTGAACAGCTCCAGCGCCA
>JAGDYV010000203.1:0-29200 GCA_049116495.1 Hyphomicrobiaceae bacterium
AAGTCCCTCCTCCGCTACCAATGATTTCATTGTCCGACCCGGCTACCAGCTGACGATGCCGGTTTCATCACCGCTGCCGCCTCCTTTATTGTCGGCGCCGTATGAAAAGATATCGAATTCAGAATGCTTGCCTGGATGGCGATAGTTACAATCGTTCTCCCGAGGATCGAGTGGTAGTCTTTTATTGTGCAGTTCGGGGGTACTCCAACTCGCCTGGCCCGCTGGCTATTCGACCAGGGCCTTGCGGCCGTCCGCAGGACTCGGACATTCGACCCATTGCAATTTTGGCTCGTGACAATCCAAGATAGCCGATCACCTGAGCCCCCCACGACGCTCGCAAGCCTCACGAGAATTACCATCGCAACGAGGAGTTAAGCGAGCGTGAAGACGCATTCAGCTCCGTTTGCGCCATCAGTGTGTCCGGCCACGCCCCAACGTGACAAGCCGAAAAGTTGATGCATCTCCCGATCTCCCCCATCATGCCCTGCCTTGCGATACGGTCGATTGAGGCAATCTGAGAAATTGCGGACGCTCATTCAGCTTTAATATTTGAGATTGTAGCAACCCGGCGTGCTCTTACGCAAATAATCTTGGTCGCCGTCGGCGAGAAGCGGTGGCGTGCGTGCTTGGCAAAATGATCATCCCAACGACCTTATCGACCAACAGTGTTCTTCTGCTCCAAATCCGCTTTTGCTATTTGCCCTGAATGTTTACTCTGAAAGCCGCGGGGCTAAAAAATCCGCTCGATAGCTACGGTCAAGCGAAAGGCCTGACCGTAGTAAATGGAATTCTTTGATCAGCGTATTGCTATTTTAGGAAGCTTGGTTCCGGCGCCCGCAATCTTCGGGCGCCGTCAGTCGGGCACTTCAACGTCCATTTACGACAGTAACCAGCCGCCATCAACGTCGACCGTTGTACCTGTCACGAAATCGTTCTCGATGACGAAAACAATGCCCTTTGCGACCTCATCGGCGGTGCCGGCGCGCGGGATCAGGTTGTCTGCGGTTGCCTTTTTATAAAGATCCGTGCGGGCGTCACCTTCAAGCGATACCATCGGTGTGTCGATGCTGCCCGGCGAAACTACATTGATGCGGCGTGGTGCGATCTCCGGTGCGATCGCGCGGGTCAGCGCTTCGACAGCGCCGCCTACTGACGATAGGGCAACCTGGCCGGGTTTGCATTTGCGCGCCGGAGCGCCGCTGACAAGAACGATCGAGCCGTCCGCCGTCATGTGATGTGCGCCATACCTCACCACGTTGGCGTAACCCCACAGCTTGGCGAAAGACGCCTGATAGCCGTCCATATCCATTTCAAGGAATGGGCCGAGTGCGCGGCCGCCGCCGGTCGCGGCACTGACGAGGATTTCAAACGGGGCATGTTGCTTAAGCAGCGCATCGACGGCGTCGCGGTCGGTCACGTCGCACTTGGCAAGCGTCACGCCGGCCGGGGCCTCACCGGCGCGATCCGGGTTGCGGCTGACCGCAATAACTTTGGCGCCCTTGGCCGCCAGTTGTTTCGACGCGGCAAGGCCGATGCCGGATGTGCCGCCAAAAATGATTGCTGTCTTGCCGCTTACTTCCATGTTGGTGTGTCCTCGTGCATATTGATGATCGTGCCAATCCGATAGCATGACTGCTCTTGGGCGCGAACATTATTCATGGCGGACATGCTTGGACCGCGCCATCTATCACGCATCGGCTGTGGCGGATTGTGTTGATCGTCTTCTATTTGGCTTTGTTGGCCTTTTTATCGCTACCAAGTTTGCAAGGCCACTCGCCCGGAGCCTGCAGCCCTTCCGGCAGTCTGGTGTCTTGGTCCCCGCACGAGCCGCGCAGTTGCACCTGAGACAGGCCAATCGTTTTGCTGAGATCGACACCACGCAAGTCGGTACGATAAAGGTAGGCATTTTCGAGGTTTGTCTGATTGAGTGACGCAAGGCCCAACTTGGCACGTGACAGGTTGACATTGCGGGCGTCGGCGGCATCCAAATTGGCCGCAGTCAGATCGGCGCGCGAAAGTTGAGAACCGTTGAGATTGGAACTGCTCAGGTCTGCGGCTGTTAGTTTTGCGCGAAAGAACTCGGCTTTTGAGAGATCCGCACCTTTGAGACGCGCTTCGCTCATGAATGTGCGGGTGCCAAATGCGCCAGAAAGGCTTGCCTTCTCAAGATTGGCACGGCGTAGGATCGTATAGCTGAGATTTGATTTCGTGAAATCCGCCTCGATCAGTTTCGCGCTTTGAAAGTTGCTGCGGCTGAGATCGGCGCGGTTAAACTTGGCACCGGTCAAGTCGAGATCTTGCAATACCTTAGACATCTTGCGGCAGCCGGACCAATCGGTGCCAGGACCAGGGCTTGAGCTACAGCCTGCGTGCGCTGGATGTGTACCGATCAGAGAACTCAGTGCGATAACCGAAATTGAGAGAATTGGGCGGAACGGCCGCGCCATGACATGCCTGCCTTTCTTGGTGTTTGTGATTGACTTGGTACCGCTACGATTGACCCACATCTACCGTGTAGAATTGACAGGCTCCTATATAAGTCTGCCCCTGACCACCAAATTCGAAACAATTATATGTGTAGTCGCTTATTTATCGGGATTTGGCCGGTTTGGACGGCACCAATTGCACAATTAATGTGGCCGAGAACATCAATGCGGCACCGATCCAACCGATCCACAGTAGTTGTTCGCCAAGCAAAATGACGCCAGCAATAGCTGCGAATACGGTTTCGGTACTCACGATAATGGTCGCTTCTGCCGCCGGCGTGTAGCGCATGGCAATCGCAAGAAGGGTGAATGTCAGCGCGCTGGAAAGAACACCGACATACGCGATTTCCGGAGCTGCATCGAGTATCAGAGCGAGCGTGGTTTGCTCCAGGGCGGCGGCCAGAACACCGGAGACGGTCGCGACGACCGCAAATTGGATCGCTGTAAAGCCAATTGGGCGGGCGTGACGTCCCGAGTGCTCGATCACCAACATGTGCGTCGCCCAAAAGAACGATGAGGCAACAACCAACCAGTCACCTGTCGAAAATCCGCCAACCGTGCCGCCGCCGAGAAACCAGGTCCCGACAAACGCTAGGAGAACGGCGATCCACACCAGGAATGCCGGCGGACGGCTCAGCACCAGCCACATCAGGAGCGGCGTGACAACGACATAGAGACCGGTGAGGAAGCCAGTGTTGGTGACAGTTGCGGTGACGAGCCCAATCTGTTGCAGAATTCCACCAATAAAAAAGGACACGCCACCAGCAAGTGCAATCAACCAAAAGCCGGGCGAGGGTTGGTCAGCGCGGCCGGCTGCTTCCCAGAACCATGCGATCGGGGCGAGAATCGTGGCCGCAATTGCGGCACGCAGAGCTAGGAACGTATACGGCCCGATGTGTTCCATTGCCGTCTTTTGATAGACGAACGCCAAGCCCCAGATTACCGCAATTGTGAGCAGCAACAGATTGGCCTGGAGGCGCGACATTAGCTTGGCCCGATTTCTTCTTGGTCCAGCTCAGCAGTTCTGAAGCGTACTGCGGTTGACATGCGGCTCTAAAGGCCGCGAAAAATGGCACCGACGGCAAGAACCATATACGCAGTTATGGCGAGCCAATATTCCTGATGTGGCAGATAGCGTGGGATTGGCACGTAGCTAAGTTTGGTGGCCATCGCAATCAACGCGAGCACCAGTGAAATTAGAAACAGCAGCAATGTTGGTGGGCTGAGCCGCATTTCCCTCTTTCCCGTATAATCGTTCACACACACGCACGCATTTGGCGTCCCCGTTCGCGACACACTAGAGGGTGTCAGCCGGAAAGAGAAGTCCGCAGAACGCTTACAGCGAGCGCTGATCGATAATCGCTGTGGCCGCTGGACTATCCGGTGTTACTGCAACCAAAAAGCGGATGATTGATGCGTTAGGCGTATCGACATCACGGCCGGTCACCAGCATGAGATCAATGTTTCGACCTGCGTCCGATGCGACATCAATGGTGGGTGCGACCTTATGGGCCGACAAAACCTCCAGCATTTGGGCACCGGCAACACTCGAAGTCCTGATTTTCAGCCGAGCCCCGGGCTCGACGCGGTTGACCGCGCCTACAAATCCGCCAAACGGCAGTTGGTCGTCTGGTTGGTTGGCTAAGCTGGCGTTGCGGATGTGGCGCGACAAAAACTCGATCCGTTCCGCGCGTTCGCTGATTGCCTCAAGACGGGCATCATGCCGTTGCATGGCCCTTGCCAAGTAGCTGTCTGTTGCCGGCATCACGGTTACGATGCCGATTGTTGAGACGATAGCGGCCAGTCCTGCCAATAGGGGCAGTCGACTGAGTTTAGCGCGAAATGCTGTCACCGAGCAGTCTCCCTTATCAATTGTTTTGATGGAAGGAAAGCCAGCGGTTCCGGGAGCCCAGAACGTTCAGCTTTCCTTCCACGCACCCCACCGCGAGGAGGCGTTTACGCGACGGAGGTGTCTCAAGAGCGCAAGATTGAACGCCACTATAGATGAAAACACGAGAGCCAGTATGGTGGAGATAAGAGGCATGTTAACAGCGGGCAAGGGCTGTCGGTTGAAAGAATTGTGAACGATACGTCTTGAGGCCGGGGCTGCGACAGCCGGGCCGAAGTCGGCTGCGGTCGCGGTTGATCCGCTAAACAACGACAGCACGGGAATTGGGGCTGCTTGGTGCCGCGAAGGAGCCATAACGACGAATAAAGCGGAAAAGACGACGAGCGCGCAAACGAAGTCCCGCAATGGCTTTTGGATACGATGCCATTTAACCAATCTTTTCATTTTCGATCCCGCCTTGGATACCGCCGGCACGGCGTTATGCTCGCTTGATGCGATTGTTAGACCGCAAGACTGAGACCGTGTTGGGCCTGGAATGTGGCGCGCGTGGTGGGATTTCGTGACGGTCGGTTAATGCGTCATGAGTGTTGCTTTGAAGGAACGACACACTCTGACCAGGTCCAGTAAGCATCGAGTTCATGGGCCTGGCAGGCGGCTCTGGCGCGATCGCGCCGATAAAATTCAGCTACCGCCTGTGGAAAACGTGAGGTTGGCATGTCAGCATCCGGAGGTCTGGATACGCAGCCGTCCTGCTGTGTTATGCGAAGGAATCGCGTTCCCTGCATTGGTAGGGCCATTAGATCGAAGATGGATCAGCCAGCATGACGAACGACCAGTACATTCTATTTGGCATTCTCTTCTGCCTGTTCGGACTGTTGCTGTGGGGACGGATCCGCTACGACATTGTTGCGCTAGGCGCGTTGGTGGTCGCAGTTGTGGTCGGAATCATTCCAGGGAAAACCGCCTTCGAGGGGTTTGGGCATCCGGCGACGATTATCATCGCGCTCGTGCTGGTCGTCTCAAAGGGCCTCGCCAATTCCGGCGCCGTTGACTTGATCGCCCGCTGGCTTGTGCCTGCGGGGCGTTCGCTGCTCGCTCATATTGGTGTCATGGCCGGGCTCGGCGCTGCGATGTCGGCGCTCATGAACAATGTTGGGGCGCTCGCGCTCTTGATGCCTGTAGATATTCAGGCTGCAGAGCGTGAAAAGCGCTCACCGGCGATTACATTGATGCCGCTCTCGTTCGCGACCATTCTCGGCGGTCTCATCACGCTGATCGGGACCCCGCCAAACATCATCATTTCCAGCATCCGTGAAGAAAAGCTTGGAGCGCCTTTCAAGATGTTCGATTTCGCGCCCGTCGGCATCGCCTGCGCGGTCGCAGGCGTTGCCTTCGTCGCCTTGGTCGGCTGGCGACTGCTACCCAAATCGACACGCGAGCGGCAGGCCGGAAAAGAGTTGTTTGATCTTGGCAGTTACCTGGTCGAGATGCGCGTCGGTCCGGAATCGAAATCTATCGGCAAGACGATAGACGAACTCGAGGACGTACTCGACGGTTATGACAGCATTCTCGTCGAACTCATTCGTGACGGCATGGAAGTTCCTGGATATGCGCGTTGGATGAAGGCGCGCGAGGGCGACGTCCTGCTTGTCGAGACCGTGGCGGAGAACCTCGACAAGGTTGCTTCGGAACTAGACCTGTCGTTCGGCGCAGAAGATGTTACGGATGCGGCGCAGACTGAAAAGGCACAGGCGTTGGCAGCGGCAGTGACGTCTGATGATGAAGGTGTAGCGGAAAAGAAGAAGCTCAAGCGCCCTGACAATCTGTCACTGATCGAGGTTGTGGTGCGCCCCGGCGCAGCCGTTGAAGCGCGCACAGCCATGGCCATGCGGCTATACGAGACCTACGGTGTCTGGTTGATTGGGATTTCGCGCGAAGGCCGCAAAGTGACCCGTCGTGTACGCTCCATGACGTTGCGCGCCGGTGACGTGCTGCTGCTACTTGGCACCGATGATATGTTGCAGGCTGCGTCCGAGCACCTTGGCACCTTGCCGCTCGCGGAACGCGGATTGCAGGTCCGCGACGGCCAGCAGGCAGCGGTTGCCGCGGTCATTTTTGCAGCGGCAATCGGTCTTGCTTCTGTCGGGCTGATGTATCTACCGGTTGCTCTGGCAGCCGTGACAATACTCTACGTACTGCTCAAGATCGTGCCGCTGCGCCAGCTGTATGATGCTATTGAATGGCCCGTGGTGGTTCTAATCGGCTCGTTGATCCCGATTGGTGCTGCACTGGAGAAGTCCGGCGGCACGGAATTGCTTGCCAACTGGATAGTGTCCGTGAGCCAGGGTGCGCCAGCATGGATGATACTGACATTGCTGATGATCGTCACCATGACGCTTTCAGATGTACTCAACAACACGGCGACGGCATTGATCGCCGCCCCTGTCGGCATTGGCGTTGCCAATTCGCTTGGCGTCAGCCCTGATCCGTTTCTGATGGCGGTGGCGATTGCGGCATCGTGTGCGTTCCTGACCCCGATCGGGCACAAGAACAACACCCTTATCATGGGGCCGGGCGGATATAGTTTCGGTGATTACTGGCGCATGGGACTACCTCTTGAGATCCTGGTGGTGGCCGTTGCCGTGCCGATGATACTGATCGTTTGGCCGCTATAGCGCTCACAGGTCGCACCGGTCATTGACGAAATCTGGCCCCGCGCGAGTTATTGCCAACATGCGGGTGGCATTGCTCTCCAGCGTTGTGTCTTGTCGTGCTTGGTAAAAAAATTAAAGCGCCGGCTCGTATCCGCGACATTGCAGTTCGGAAAGGCTTCGGGTGTTGTGATCCCGTACATTACCATAGCGCTTGCGCGCCGGTATACTCTCAAGAGCACGTGCGTCCGCTGCCGTTCGCGCATTCCCGCGAAGGTGCGGCTCAGCTTTACCGGGCAATTCGCATCGGGAATGCAAACAATCCGCTTGCGATTCATTGCGAGCAGGCCTAGTTTCCTGCGCGTTTCGATGTCGCGCCCGGCGCTTCGAATACGTTTTCTCCACTCTGACCCATACATCAACCTGCCGGGCGGCAGATCGAGACGACGCTTGATCTCAAGAAAGGATCCAATTCCATGGCTTTCATCTCTGACGCGCTGGGGCGCATGAAGCCCTCAGCCACCATCGCACTCACACAGATGGCGCGCGATTTGAAAGCGAAACGGGACGATGTCATTTCGTTGGCGTTGGGTGAGCCAGATTTCGATACACCGGAACACATTGCCGATGCGGCGATTGATGCGATTCGGCGTGGCGAAACCAAGTACCCACCAGTCGCTGGCATCGTGCCGCTGCGCGAGGCGATCTCTGCCAAGTACAAGCGGGAAAATAATCTAGAATACGGCATTGACCAGATCATTGTCGGCACCGGCGGCAAGCAGGTGATCTACAACGGCCTGCTGGCGACTGTAAACCCGGGTGACGAGGTCATCTGCGTGGCGCCTTATTGGGTGAGCTACCCGGAAATCGTCGCCTTGTGCGGCGGCACCGTTGTGACGGCAAAGGCAAGTGAGACCAACGGTTTTAAGCTTAAGCCGGAAGAGCTCGAGCGGTGCATCACGCCAAAGACCAAGTGGTTGATCCTCAATTCACCATCGAACCCGACAGGTGCTGCCTATTCGCGGGAAGAGATGAAAGGGTTAACCGATGTGCTGATGAAGCATCCGAACGTCTGGTTGATGACCGATGATATCTACGAGCATCTGACCTACGGCGACTACCAGTTCGTCACGGCGGTGGAAGTCGAGCCCGGTCTTTACGACCGCGCGCTTACGATCAATGGTCTTTCAAAAGCCTATTCGATGACCGGTTGGCGGCTCGGCTATGGCGGTGGTCCAAAGCATCTGATCAAAGCGATGGATACGCTGCAAGGACAGCAGACCTCAGGCAACTGCACGATTTCGCAATGGGCCGCGGTTCAGGCCTTGAACGGTCCGCAGGATCACCTCAAGACGTTCCGCGCCAAGTTCGAGGAACGTCGCGACTTGGTGGTGTCGATGCTCAACCAGGCAACCGGCCTCAAGTGCGCCACACCTGAAGGTGCGTTCTACGTCTATCCGTCGATGCATGAACTGATCGGCAAGACGACGCCTTCGGGTAAGAAGATCGAGACGGACGAGGATTTCGTGCTTGAGCTGCTGCAGGTCGAAGGCGTCGCCGCGGTGCATGGGTCAGCTTTTGGCATGGGCCCGAACATGCGCATTTCCTATGCGACGTCGACTGACCTGCTGGAAGAAGCCTGCCAGCGCGTCCAGCGATTCTGTGCAAGTTTGCAGTAGCTGTGAGATGGAAGTTTGAATCGGGCGCTGCCGGGCATGCGAAATCTGCATGGCACTTGGTAGCGCCTTTTTCGGTTTAAGTTTAAGTCGTGTATCTGACCGATCGCAGATGCTCTAATAAGGCTTGCTGCCTCCAACAGTCACGCGATGCATCATGCGCCGATCCGGCGGGAATTCGTAGTCTCGGTTGACGACATGTTGCACGGCGCAGTTGTCCCACATCAACACGTCGCCGACTTGCCACTTATGGTGGTATTGAAACTCTGCCTGAACGACATGCTCTGAGAGCCGTTTCAGAAGCGGCAGCGCCTCTTCTTCCTGCAGACCCGAAATCGCGATGCATTCGTCCGCTGTCACGTAGATTGCCTTGCGTCCGGTAACAGGATGCGTTCGCGCAATTGGGTGGTCGACTGGCGGATTCTTGTCGAGTTGCTCCTGCGTGACCGGCACCGGGGTCTTGACGCCACGCTTCTTGGCACCGAAGAAGTGCGTGGCTGTGCGCCCTTCGACACGGTTGCGGGTTGTGCTGTCGAGCGCGTCATAGGCGTCAACAGCGCTTGCAAACCAAGTGTCGCCTTTCGGCGTGCCGTTAGCATTGAGCGGCACCTCCAAAGCATAGAGCATGGTCAGACGCGGTGGAGTCTTAGTGTACGACATGTCGGAGTGCCAGAAGCTTCCTGCATCGGCATAACCGAGCGCTTGTCCATCTTCGACAATGTTCGAGATCTTTAGAACGCCATTGTAGCCTTCAAGTGCGTGTTTCTCGAATGCATTGATTTCAAGGTCACCGAAACGACGGGCAAAGGCTAGTTGGTCATCCGGCGTAATTTTCTGGTCGCGGAATACGATCACTGACCAGGTCGCAAAGGCTTCATCGATCTCCGCAAACGTTGTCTCATCGATCGGTTTCGAGAGATCGACGCCGACAATTTCCGCTCCGAACGTGGCACCTAGGGGAGTGATCCTGATCGGCATGTCGTGCTCCTTGTCCTCGCCTGATGATTGCTCGAAAATTGGTTGGTGGAAATAGTAGTAAAGCCCATCCAGTGCCACGACGAAGGAGACTTGATATTTGGTTCCGTCGCGCTCGTCGCTTCGTTCCTCGCCGGCCTCAAGTCCATTGGCCTCGAATTCGACGCGTGCCTGGTCGATATCGCTCACGCGAATAGCAGCGCCGTCCTGCGCACTGTTGCCGACGTTCTCGGAAAACCGATTTCGATGTAATCGCGCTGCACAATGACAGTGTTGTGCGGTGCTTCCGCATGACGGACCTCCGTGAAACCGATTGCGTTCGCGTACCACAGCGCAGCAGCGTCAGCATTGGCAGTTCATCAAACTCGGTATACGAGATGTAGAGTTTGCCGTTTCCGATGTCGATGATGTCTTCGATCATGGCATGCTCCACCAAGCGGACCATCACGGGATCGTTCGCAGATGAGCATTGCCGATTCGCGGCAGGCAATCGCGTGGGTGGTATTTGGCTAGATTTGGACTTGGGCGCGTTCAACTGTCGGCTGGGCCGTCGCCTGCCTGATTGTCCTCGAACCAGACCTCAACCGGCCCGTTGAGCTTAATCGTCAGCGGATTGCCTTTGCGATCTAGGCTTTTACCGGCCGCGACGCGAATCCAGCCCTCCGAAAGGCAGTATTCTTCGACGTTAGTCTTCACTTCACCGCGAAAACGTACGCCAATGCCGCGCGCAAGCAGGGCTTCGTCGTAGTGAGGACTTGCGGAATTGACGCTGAGTCGATCTGGAGGCGTGTCTGTCATGGCTGCGATCTATCCTGAAGTGCGACAGGACTCAACCCCCGACAACAACCTCATTCGATATCCGGCTTGATCAGTTTGACGATGCTGGATGTGTCGAGGTGGCTATGGCCATTGGCATCGTGGATCGCGAACGCAGCCGCAGCGGTTGCACCAAGCGGCGTCGAGGTGCCAGCCAAAAGTGCTGCCGACTGTGCCAGGCGCAAATCTTTCAACATCAACCCTGCGGCAAAACCTGGCTTGTAACCGTCGTTCGCCGGAGCCTTCTCGGTGGCACCGGATACCGGACACATCATGTTAAGCACGGCTGAATTGCCACTCGACGTCGAGATGACATCGAACAGTGTCTTACGGTCAACGCCGAGCGCTTCGCCAAGCACGAAAGCTTCCGAGCAAGCGAGTGCCGTGATACCGGCGATCATGTTGTTGCAGATCTTGGTCACCTGGCCCTGGCCCGGCCCGCCGCACAGCACAACGTTTTTGCCCATCCCTTCAAGGATCGGCCGGCATTTAGCAAAAACTTTTTGATCGCCGCCGCACATGAACGTCAAAGTTCCAGCTTCGGCGCCACCAACGCCTCCAGATACAGGCGCATCCAAAAATTCGTAGCCGGCGTTGGCGACGGCCTCGTGCATGTCCCGTGACGTCTCGACATCGATCGTCGAGGAGTCGATCAGCACCGTCCCGGGCGCTACTGCATCGATGACGCCGGCGTCCTGTAACACGGCGCGGACGTTGGCGCCGACTGGGAGCATCGTGACGACGAATTCAACCTCTGCCGCCGCATCGGCAGCGCTCTTGGCCGCCTTGGCGCCGGATTGCGCAACGTATTGCACGGTATCGTCATTGAGATCATAGACCTTGAGATCATGGCCAGCCTTGATGAGGTTGCGCGCCATGTGAGCGCCCATGTTGCCGAGTCCGATGAAGCCGATGGTTGCCATTTGAGGTCTCCGTCTGTGGTGCTTTTGTAATGTTGGCAATGACGTTAAACGCGTGGACGGCCTGCCGAAACAAGATTCAGCCGGCGCGGCACCCGGCATCGTCCATCGGATCGGACTGGATGGTTGCGTAAGATCGCGCTCAATCTCTCTCGATCGGCAAACTCTCGTCCTTTGCCCACTCATTCATCGAATTGTCGTAGACTGCTTGGTTTTCAAAACCGAGTTGATGCAACAGGTAGGCATCCAAGGTTGCGGCAATGCCGCCACCGCAATAATTGAGGATGCGTTTGTCCGGCGTGACCCCGACCTTGGCGAACGCGGTGGCGATCGTTCCAACTTCGACAAATTCCTTTGTGTCCGGCTTCTGCAGCGTCGCTGCCGGCACATTGACGCTGCCAGGAATGCGGCCGGGGCGGCCATAGCGCGCGGTTGCGCCAGAATGCAGATCGGCGCCAAGCGCGTTGAGTGTGCACGTCGCGCTATCGCCGATCGCAGCCAGCATTTCGTCGCGATCGGCGAACAATTCGGGTCGTGGTCGTGCAGTCAGTGTCGCGGTGTCATACACAGTTTCCGTCGTTTCAACGGCGCGGCCGTCGTGCTGCCATTTCTGCCAGCCACCATCCAGGATCGCTGCATTGTCGAAGCCAACGTAGCGCAGCATCCACCACACCCGCGTCGCCCACTGCATATTCTCGCGGGCATAGAGCACGACACGCGTATCGTCGCTAATGCCGATTTTGGCAAAACGGCCTGCCAGATCTTCCGGCTTCGGGATCGTAAATCGGAACGGGCTGTCTTCGATCGACAGCTGCCCCTGCAGGTCTATGAACGCCGAATGCGGAATATGGCCCGCCGCGTAGTCTTCTGCACCGCTTTTGACCGTATACGGCCGGCCGGTGCCGGATTCATAGATCAGATAGGTTGTGCAATCGAAAACCCGCAGGTTATCGGTACCCAGCTGGGTTTCAAGTTGGGCGGCGGTGATGAGTTGATCGGGATGATGAAGCTTGGCGGTCATGAATGACGTTCCGGACTATGGAAGTTGATTTTTGGCATCATGCATGGTTGCGAACTGATTGAAAACCGCGGGATTGGGACTGGAAACCGCTAACGGGGCGGCTCGATGCGGTTCGTCCTGCAAGCCCATTGGCGCCGATCCTAGCCATTGCAACCGTCGACAACTCTGCTATAAAGCGCCTCGTTCCCACAAAATGTGCGTGTGAACTGCCGGCTTGCACCCTTGGAGGCCCGGTAAACCATTGGGCCTGAAGGCCCTTTTTTCGTTGGAGAAATGCTATGGCGATCGTTGATATCGAAGCCACGGCGCGTCCCAGGGCCGGTAAGGGGGCCGCCCGGGCAGTGCGTCGTGAAGGAAAAATTCCAGCCGTGATCTACGGCGATAAGAAAGAGCCTGAAACCATTGCGCTCGACCGGCCAACGTTGTCGAAGCTGATGAACCAAGGTGGTTTCCTCTCAAGCGTGTTCAATATCAAGATTGACGGTCGCTCGAACCGAGTGCTGCCGCGCGATATTCAATTCGATCCGGTTAAAGATCTGCCAATTCACGTTGATTTCCAGCGAGTTCCGGGCGACGGCACGATTCGTGTCGCGGTGCCGGTTGTGTTCCTCAACGAGGAGACTTGTCCCGGTCTGAAGCGTGGCGGTGTACTTAACATCGTGCGCCATGAAGTCGAAGTGAATTGCCCTGCAGATGCGATCCCGGCGCAGCTTGAGATCGACCTGGTTGAAGCCGATATTGGCGATTCCATACATATTTCGGCTGTCCCGCTGCCCACCGGGGTAACACCGACGATCACGGATCGCGATTTCACGGTTGTCACGATTGCTGGCTCGGCATCGGCGCGTTCGGATGCGGACGGCGAAGACGGCGAAGAAAGTGGCGAAGAAGCAGCTGCCACGCCAGATGCCGCAGAAGAGAATAAGGACGAGTAGTCCTCTTCGTTCTTTGGACGGGGTGGCGGCCTCTGCGTCGCTGGCCCGTCCTCAAACATGGTCGCAAATGCAGGCTCACGAGCAAGTGAACTGCGTCTGTGTGGCCAAGATTGCCCCAGAGGTGTCGTGGCATGAAGCTCATTGTCGGGCTCGGCAATCCGGGCGAAAAATATGCGCGCAATCGCCACAACGTTGGCTTTATGGCGCTTGAGCGCATCGCCGATAAATTCGGCCGTGGCGGCTGGCGCAAGAAGTTTTCTGCGCGTGTTTGTGATGCCGACATCGACGGTGACAAGGCCCTTCTGATTTGCCCTCAGACGTTTTATAACGAGGCCGGCCGAGCGGTCAGCGAAGCAGCTCGATTCCACAAGATTGACGCGGAAGACATCATCGTTTTTCACGACGAGATCGACCTTGTGCCTGGTAAGGTTCGTGTCAAAACCGGTGGAGGCCTAGCAGGCAACAACGGATTGCGATCGATCTCTTCACATATGGGACCAGATTTTGTCCGTGTGCGCGTCGGCGTTGGGCATCCGGGCGACAAGAATGCGGTCAAGTATTACGTCCTCAACGATTTCCCGAAGGACATTCAAGACGGTCTGGACGTGATGCTGGATGCTATGGCGGCGGCTGCACCTCATCTCTCGGGCGGCTCGCATGACAAGTTCCAGACCCAGGTCGCACAGGCGCTTAATGATTATCGCGATTCCTTCGGCGATGATGACGATGCCGAGGGCAAATCGGTCAGGTCGAAGAAGTCGACGGAAAAGTCGGACGAACGGCCTAAAATGAAAGCTGCCAAAAAGCCTATTGCCCGGCATCCTTCCGGCGAACGCAGCAACAAGCGCCAGTCCGCGCTGGCCGATAACCTTAAGCGCTGGCTTGCCGGGCGCGCCAACAAAGATAACTAACGGACCAGATCCATGGGCTTCAAGTGTGGCATCGTCGGCCTGCCGAACGTCGGCAAATCGACCCTCTTCAATGCTTTGACGCAGACGGCGCAGGCGGAAGCGGCAAATTATCCGTTCTGCACCATCGAACCGAATGTTGGCGAGGTGCCGGTTCCAGACTATCGCCTCGACAAACTCGCAGCGATCGCGAAATCTGCACAGATCCTGCCAACAAGGCTCACGTTCGTCGATATTGCGGGGCTTGTCCGCGGCGCCTCGACTGGCGAGGGCCTCGGCAACAAGTTCCTTGCCCACATTCGCGAGGTCGATGCGATCGCTTATGTACTGCGTTGCTTCGAGGATGACGACATCACGCACGTCGAAGGCCGCATTGACCCGGCTGCAGATGCCGATACCGTCGAAACGGAGTTGATGCTGGCTGATCTCGAAAGCCTGGAACGCCGCCGTACTAACCTGGAAAAGCGCGCGAAGGGTCAGGACAAGGAAGCCAAGGCTCAGATTGTACTGATCGACAGAGCATTGGAACTGTTACGCGAGGGGAAACCGGCACGGCTGGTCGAGGTTGACACGGCCGATCAACAGATGTGGCAGATGTTGCAACTGCTGACCGCAAAGCCCGTCCTCTACGTGTGCAATGTCGACGAAGGCTCAGCTTCCGGAGGCAATGCGTTTTCCGCCAAGGTGCTAGAACGGGCTGAAGCCGAAGGCGCCGTCGCTGTCGTGATATCAGCCAAGATCGAAGCCGAACTCGCCGGTCTTGATCACGACGAGCGCACGGAATATCTGGCCGATCTCGGCCTTGAAGAGCCCGGCCTCAACCGCCTGATTCGGGCTGGGTACAGTCTATTGGATCTGTTGACGTATTTCACGGTCGGGCCGAAGGAAGCACGAGCCTGGACGATTCCCGATGGGACCAAGGCGCCGAAAGCCGCCGGCGTCATCCATACCGATTTCGAGAAGGGTTTTATCCGTGCCGAAACCATCACTTATGATGACTACGTGACGCTTGGCGGCGAAACGCCGTGCAAGGAAGCTGGCAAGATGCGTCTCGAAGGTAAGGAATACCTCGTCAAAGACGGCGATGTGATGCATTTCCGGTTTAATACGTAAGTGTCGCGATTGCTGAAAATCCCTTTTCATTGCCGCGCTTTACAAGGATGATAGCCAGAGTTTTCTTCGTCCGTTGCACGGACGCAAATCATCCCGGTGAGAAAACGTCTTCACCGGTTCATATACGCTCGCAGGCGCTGCTCAGCGCCATACATTGTCCAAGGAGACCATCAAGGTGTCGAAGAATTCCCGGACCGTCCTCATAGATATGCATCCTGGCCGAAACTCGCAGACCTACGGGATTGCCCGCGAGCTTGGCACCGACCTCGATCTGATCCACGAACCATCCATCGGCGTGATCGGCAACAAAGGGGACAGCCAATGCTATATGGGCGTCCAGGCCAAAGTTGAAGCCATCCATGAGAAGGTCAAAGCACGGCTCGGCCGCGAACCTGGTCAGATGCCGCTGCGCCTGGTGCAGCCGGAGTACACCATCGCGACATCCGACGGCATCCGCAATGGTACGCGTGAAATGCGCTATTCCTTGATCGGCCGTGAAGTCACCCATGATGGCCTGTGCGAGCATCTGAGTGCCACTGGTCTCGAGGGGACCATTGCGGTCGTGGCTTGCGACAAGCCACCTGTCGGTACGCTGGCCGCTGTGCTTGAGCATAACCGGCCGGCAATCATCATGTCGGACGGACCGATCCGGCCAGGAACCGACTCCGAGACCAATGAAGTGATCGACCTTGTCACGGCCTATCAGGTCGCCGGACATCCGGATGACGACTATCGCGCGCGGATCGCCTGTGAGGCCTGCCCGGGCTACGGTAGTTGCGGTGGCATGTTCACCTACAACACGATGCAGACGTTTATTGGCGTGGTCGGCATGCAGCCGTTGCACATGGTTGCGCCACCTTCCGACGATCCGCGTCGCCTCAACGACTTCCCTGACGAGTTAGTCACCTATCTCGACGGCATGATCAAATCGGATATCACGCCGCGAGACATCGTTGGACGCGATTCGCTGCGCAATGCGGTTATTGTTTCCATGGCCATTGGTGGCTCGACAAATGTCGTCCTGCATGCGCCAGAGATCGCGCGCGCCGCAGGTTTCGGCAATTTCTGGACAGATATCATCACGCCAGAAGAGTTCAACCACCTCTCGCAGTACATGGTGCCGGTGTTGACCGACGCGCGGCCGTACGGTCGCTATTCGATGGTTGACATTGACGAGGTTGGCGGCGTCCAGGTGATCGCCAAGGAATTGCTTGATGCCGGCTTGCTCAATGGCGATGTGCCGACCTGCACCGGTGAAACGCTTGCTGAGCAGATCAAGCGGCTCAATACGAAGCCTGCCGACGGACGTGTCGTCTACACAGTTGAGAAGCCTTACAAGCCGACTGGCGGTTTGCGCGTGCTTGGCGGGAACCTATCGCCGGAATTCAGCGCGATCCTCAAATTGGCGGGCGTTGAAGCTGGTCTCGAGGATAACGTCTTTCGTGGCTCGGCTCGCGTATTCGAGGGCGAGCAGAGCCTGCTCGATGCGCTCGAAAATGTGCCCGATAGTTTTAAGAACCACGACATGATCATCGTGCGCTACGAAGGTCCAAGCGGTGCTCCGGGCATGCCGGAGATGCTCGACTCGACGTCACGGATCACGACGCTGTGCCGTGAGCGCGACATCGCGGTTGGCCTGATGACTGACGGTCGCTTTTCTGGTGGCTCAGTCGGACTGGTGATTGGTCACGTCGGCCCCGAAGCGGCTCTTGGCGGCCCGATCGCGCTCATCGAAGACGGTGACGAAATCGTCGCTGACCTCAACAAGAACGAACTGAGCTGTACGGCGCTCGGAGATCCTGCGACGCTCGCCGCCCGCAAGACCGCTTGGGACAAAGTGGTCGCCGCCAATGGTGGCAGCCATCCCAACTGTGGCAGCGCCGATACGCGCCTGCTCAACCGGATGCGCCAATCGGCGGTTCCAGCGACGCAGGGCGCCGGTATGCATCCAGGACGTGCGCTCTGGGTCAGCGAACCGCGTGCGGCCGAAAAGAGCGGGTTCGTGCCGAAGAACAAATGGCGAGAAGGTAGCGAGAAGGCGTTTTAAGCTGGAGATGAATCGCGAGATTCTCACAGAGCCCGATCATATGATCAGGTTTTGCTTGCGCGCTTGCAATCGGCAGAAGCGCCCGAGAGTTCTCAAATTTTCAATTGTCAGATATTCGGCTTTGACCCCTGCGCCTTTTGCCCGTAACCTTTGAACCGAACTAGCACATCGGCCATCTCGTCATCTGGCAGCAATGGCGGCTTCGAGGTAACGGCAAGCAGCTTTGCATACTGCTCGGCAATGATCTCGATCTCCTGGGCCAACTCAAGTGCGCGATCGAGATCCGACGCTATCGTGATCTGACCATGATTCGCCATTAGGCAGGCATCGCGCTGGCTGAGGCCGTCGGCAACGAGATCAGCCAACTCTTCCGTGCCAAAAGTTGCGTACGGCACGCAGGGAATGTCTTTGCCACCAGCGATCGCAACCATGTAATGGAAGGCTGGGATCGCTTTACCGGTGCACGCGATGGTTGTTGCGTGCAACGAGTGCGTGTGGACAATGGCGTGGCCGTCGGGGCGCGCCTGATAGGCGGACCAATGAAAGCGCCACTCGCTTGAAGGTTTGCGCTGGTTGTCGGCAGCGCTGCCGTCGCCTAAGACAAAGACGATATCAGCTGGTTTCAGCACGTCATAGGACATTCCCGAGGGCGTTATTAGCATGCCGTCGCCGAACCGCTGTGAAACATTGCCCGAACGGCCTGGCGACAGGCCAGAACGGCTCATTTCCAGTGCCGTGGCAATAACGGCCCTGCGTGCGGCGGCTTCGGCAGCGCTGCCCGAACGCCTTGTTTTCGGGCGCATCTTGGCCTTTGCCGGACCTTGAGCCGATTTCGTCGCCGCCTTCGCCATCACGTGTTCCCTTGCATACCAGCCCCACCTATGCGAGCGGATAGCAGACCTATGTCCCAGATGCGAGAGTTGCGCGTGAAGATCCCGATTCCCATTACGGTCCTGACCGGTTTTCTTGGCAGCGGCAAAACGACGTTGTTGAAAGAGTTGCTCAACGAGCCGGCAATGGCTGGTACCGCCATTATCGTCAACGAATTCGGCGAAGTCGGTATTGATGACGCACTGATCGAAGCCTCCGAAGAAGAAACCGTGCTCCTCCCGTCTGGCTGTGTGTGCTGCGCGGTACGTGGCGATCTTGTCGAAGCGCTCGCCCGCCTCTACGATCAGGCATCGAGCGGCACCATTCCGGCGCTTACCCGTGTCGTACTTGAGACCTCCGGGCTCGCCGATCCAGCTCCGATCGCGCACACTTTGATGACCGAGGAGAATCTTTTTCGGCTGTTTCAGCTCGATGGGATTATCACCACCGCTGACGCCGAACTGATTGTGGATCAACTTGAGCAGTATTTCGAACCGGCCAAGCAAATTGCGGTCGCCGACCGGCTGGTGCTGACAAAGACTGACCGGGCTGGGGCTGGGCAATCAGATGCCGCCGAGCAGGTGGTTCGAGACCTCAATCCTGCGGCGATATTGACGCGGAATGTCAGTGGCAGAGGTGCCGTCCAACTAATCGAGGAACTCGGCGCGTTCGAACCGATTGCCGCCAAGCATCACGCTGAGGGATGGCTCGCAAGCGAACGCTACAAACACGATCCGGATTGCACCGATCCGCGTTGCGGCCATCACGATCACGCCCACGGATGCGATATCACCCACCGTCACGGCGCACCGGCACATACGCACACGCACGGCATTCGCTCTTTCGCGATTAGTTATGATGAGCCGCTTGATGGCGCAAAGCTGTCGTTCGTCATGGAGCTTTTGCGCCAGCACCACGGTGACAAGTTGTTGCGCGTCAAGGCGATCGTCCACGTCGCGGATGAGTCGCTGCCGTTCGTTGTGCACGGCGTGCAGCACATGTTCTATCCGCCGACGACGCTCGATACGTGGCCGTCTGACGAGCGCCGCTCGCGATTCGTGTTCATCACTAAGGATCTCGAGGAAGAGGCAGTGCGCACCGTCTTGGCCGGCATGTTCGCGCCGCCGCGCCCCTTGACCGAAGCAGACTGGGCGCCAGACTAGGGCGCCGGCTGCCTTGGCATGGCCTTCATGCTCGCCGACACATTGCTGTGATTCGGCATTCAATCGTCATTTCAGGAGGCGGAAATGAAACGCTTGATACTACTGATTGTTTTTCTTGTTATCGGGTTCTATGTGGTCTGGCCTGCATTTACAGGTTACCGCATCTATCAGGGGTTGGAAGGCAACGACCCGGCCATACTTGCGGCCAAGATCGACTTTCCAAGCGTGCGTCAATCGATGCGAGGGCCGGTTCTCGCTCAGGTCAACACCCGCATCGAGTCGGTCATGAAAGACCTTGGTCCTGCAACGCAACTGGTCGGGGGACAGATCCCACATGATAACATTGAGAAGATTATCGACGGTGCGCTTGCAACCGTCGTTGAGCCCAAACGCATTGCTGAAATTTACGCCAATGGCGGCGACATAAATGCTGCGATCAAGGGAGCCGTGCTCGAAGAAATTGACAAGATGGGCGGTCTCGTAAAGGTCCTGAAACTCGATAAGCTTCTTACCCAGGGGGATGAAGGAGAGGGCGGCAACACGGGCGCTAGCATCGGCGGCATAAAAATTCCTGGCGGCCTCGGCAAGCTATTGAAAAGCAAGGAGGTTAGCGAAGCCATCGGGAATATTGCTGGCAAGATCGCGCTCGATCCGGGCAAGATGGCTGGTAAGCTGTTCCGGCCATCTGGCGGCAGCACAGGCGCGGCGAAGCCCAAAGGCAAACCAGCTTATGGCTTTGACAATGTCAAGAGTTTCGCATTCCCGAACGCCACCGCCATGCAGGTCGGTGTCGCTCGCTCACCGACCGCGGCCGATCCGGAAGTGACTGCTGAACTCGCATTCCGCAACTACGACTGGCGCGTCACCAAGCTGATCCCGAATTTGCTGGAGAGGTAGAAAGGGCCGGCAGTTGTTTCTGTATTGACAATCCTCATGGCTAATAGCTTCGAGCATCCGAATACATTTCTTTAAGGGCGATCGGGTCGGCCGAGACTACGCCGCGTTCGGTAATTAGTGCCGTGACCAGTCGCGCGGGCGTAATGTCGAACGCCGGATTGGCAGCCGGTGAACCCGGGGCGGCGATCTCGACCGTGACGACGTCGCCGTCCGGCGCTCGCCCGGTCATCGCCAGCACTTCTTCTGCGCCACGCTCTTCGATCGGCACCTGCATGCCGTCGTTCAGCTGCCAGTCAATTGTCGTGTAGGGCAGTGCGACGAAGAACGGCACGCCATTGTCCTTTGCCGCCAAAGCCTTCAAGTAGGTGCCGATCTTGTTGGCGACGTCTCCATTGGCCGTCACGCGATCGGTACCGACAATGCAGAGATCGACCTGGCCATGTTGCATCAGATGGCCGCCGGCATTGTCGACGATGATTGTGTGCGGGACGCCGTGTGCGCCCAACTCGTACGCTGTCAATGAAGCACCCTGGTTGCGTGGCCGCGTTTCATCTACCCAGACGTGAACATTGATACCGAGATCGTGCGCTTGATAGATTGGCGACGTCGCGGTGCCCCAGTCGACGCAAGCGATCCAGCCGGCGTTGCAGTGCGTCAGGATATTGACGGGTTCGCCTGGCGCCTTATCAGATGCAATGTTCTGAATGATCTCAAGGCCGTGTTCACCGATCCGGCGGCAAGTTTCGACATCGTGGTCACAATTCTCGATGGCGCGCATGTAGGCTGCTGCCTCGCGATCCGCCGGCGGCAGCGGCGTGAGCGTCTTGCGCATTTCCTCGAGTGCCCACTGCAGGTTGACGGCCGTTGGACGCTGCTTGGCAAGAAATTCCAGGCACTGCTCGAGCGCGGCATCCGATGCCCCGGCACGCATGGCGAGGGCTACGCCAAATGCCGCCGTCGCGCCAATCAGCGGCGCGCCGCGTACCTGCATTGTCAGGATAGCGCGCCCGGCTTCCTCGACTGTCGTTAGGCGTGTTGTCTCGAATCGGTGAGGTAGCTTCGTTTGGTCAATAATCTCGACCGACCAATCATCTTCGCCAAGCCAGATCGTCCGATAGTGTTTGCCGTCGATTTTCATGGGATGAGGAACTCAAATTCTAAGCAAAATGACTACACTGGTGCACCGGGCGTAGGCGCGAGCGGCAGATGCATCGTCACTTCGAGATTGCACTTGCCGCAATTCAATGCGTACCATTCTGAGTAGGGACGTGCCGAGTGGTCTTCGAGCGTCAGGCCCGGCGTATCGCAACGTGGACAAGGAAAGGACGCTTCTTGATTGTTCTTCCAGTTGGAAATCACGAGATGAGCCTTGTCCCATTCGCTGTTGTTCAAGACTTGATGATCAGGTTTCACGATCAATGCCCTTCAAATTCAACGAGTACATGACATTCGACGCCATGTGCCTCAATTTTCGACTTACCGCCGATTTCCGGCAGGTCGATGACGAATGATGCGCCGACGATCTCGCCGCCGGTTTGGCGCACTAGCTTGATCGCCGCCTCTGCGGTGCCGCCGGTCGCAATCAGATCATCCACAATGAGAATGCGCTGGCCCTTCTCGATGGCATCTTCATGGATCTCAATGGCATCGACACCATATTCAAGTGTGTAATCTTGGCCGATGGTTTTGCCCGGTAACTTCCCCTTCTTTCGGATCGGAATGAAGCCGCAGCCAAGTCGGTCAGCAATCGCACCACCAAGTATGAAGCCGCGTGCTTCGATTCCGGCGACGGCATCGACGTGCAGTGTTCGGTATGGCCGGGCCATGGCGATGATCGCCAGTTCAAAGCCCTCGGGATCGCGAAACAGCGTCGTCACATCACGGAACATGATGCCCGGTTTGGGATAATCCGGGATCGTACGGATTAGTGATTTCAGGTCGATCAATGGGTTCTCCTCAACATCTGTCAAATTCGCGGCGCAAATTGGTGATTGGTTATCAATTGCGTTAAAATCGTGTACCCGAATACAGTCGTTGATTCGAGCCAACGAGACGGTGCATTCGACGTACCGGATACCATTCGTTGCCGGACAGTGCCAGGGAACCACAAGCTATGGCCGAACCAAAATTCTCAAGTGTGGCCGATGCGGACGATGACGACGACCTGCCGCGGACGCTGCGCCGCGAACGCGATGCCCAAGCGCGCCGGGCACGGGAGCACGAATTGGTTGACGCGCCGCCGCCGGCAATCCCACCACCCATGTCTGCACCGGATACGGCCGCTTACGTGGATGAGGGCTATGAATTCGAAGATGTCGATCCGCCAGCGACGACGGTCAGACGGCTCGACATCCCGTTTCTGCACCTGACGCTTTTCTTCCTTAAGGCGGTTATCGCCGCTATCCCAGCCCTGATCCTGCTGGTCGCGATCCTATGGCTGTTCGGCGAAGTCATCACTGCAACATTCCCTGAATTGATCAAGATGCAAATCCTGATTCGGATGCCTAACTGATCGCTGGAATGCGGAGGGCTACCCTGCAAACCCACTTAATGCTTTGTCCAGTCGTTCGACAGTGCGGTCGACGTTTTGAAGTTTATCAAGTCCGAACAGACCGATGCGGAACGTACTGAAGTCGTCCGATTCGCCGACCATCAGCGGTACGCCTGCAGCTGTCTGAAGGCCTTCAGCCGCGAATTTCTTGCCATTCTGAATTTCGGGGTCATTCGTGTAGCACACCACCACCCCCGGCGCATCGAACCCGCCCGCGGCGAGACTGCGGAATCCTTTTGCAGCCAGGACACTACGGACCTTTTGACCCAGTTCGAGTTGTTGTTCCTTGAGCTTGGTGAAACCGTACGCTTGCGCTTCCTTCATCGCGTTGTTGAAACCGACAAGTGCATCCGTCGGCATAGTTGCATGATAGCCATGTCCGCCGTTCGTGTAGGCATCCATGATCTCGGCCCATTTCTTCAGATCGGCCGCGAAACTCGAACTCTTCGAGTTGGCCACGGCCTTACGACCGCGATCGTTCATCATAACGAGGGCGCCGCATGGTGATGCGCTCCAACCCTTTTGGGGTGCGCTGATCAGCACGTCGACGTTGCAGGCCTCCATGTCGACCCAGACGGTGCCTGACGCGATGCAGTCAAGCACGAACAAGCCGCCAACTTGACGCATAGCCTCTCCGATCGCCGCCATGTAGTCGTCCGGCAATATGATGCCTGCCGACGTTTCGACGTGCGGTGCGAAGAATACGTCGGGTTTTTCCGCGTGGATAGCGGCGACTACTTCATCAATCGGCGGCGGACGGTACGCGGCCTGATTATCGCCCGACACTTGCCGCGCTTTCAGAACGATCTCCTTTTCCGGGATATCGCCCGCTTCAAAGATTTGAGACCAGCGATAGCTGAACCAACCGTTGCGCAGCACCATGCAGGTTTGCCCGGTGCCTAATTGACGTGCAACCGCCTCCATACCGTAGGTGCCGCCGCCGGGCACGATTGCCATTGAGGAGGCGTTGTATACCTCGCCAAGTGTTTGCGAGATGTTCCGCATCACGTCCTGGAATGCCGTCGACATGTGGTTGAGCGAGCGATCCGTGAAGACGACGGAATATTCGAGCAGGCCGTCCGGATCGACGGCTGACGCGGGGGCAGGGGCATTTGACATGACGGCGTCCTTTGGCGGGGGGCTGCAAGCGGCACACGACCGCCATCTATAGATATACCCGCAGGCGAGGCGCGTGACCATGGGATTCCGGTGCGACACGGGCGAGAACACGTCGCGTCCGGCAGATTGAGTGGTTGGATCGGCGCCATGAAAGAACGTGAGGCCATGGCATCGAGGGGCGGTTGCTCGACTTTTGAGGGCTTACCGGAATTGATACGTCAAAAATCAGATGACCTACGTCGGTTAACCTCGATTTTTGCAACTTGGCGGGCTCAAAGCGTCCAAGTTGGCGGCTATTTGGACGATATCTGCGCCGGAATGCACAACTATCCTAGAACGCGTCCGGCGACGGCATCGAGCTTGGCGAGAAGCGCTGGATCGCGCGCCTCGGGGGCGGTGATCAGCGCGACTCCGAGCGCTCGATCCGAGCCAATCGGGCAAAGTTGGTGCTCACGTGGAAACGTCTTGGCAAGCTGCAGCACCAGGGCTTGGGCTTTTTCGGTGTTTGATTTCATTACGGCGAGTACTGAGGCGACGTCCACGTGTTCGTGGTCATCGTGCCAGCAATCAAAGTCGGTCACCATCGCGACCGTCGCGTAGCAGAGCTCGGCTTCGCGGGCGAGCTTTGCTTCCGGCATATTGGTCATGCCAATCACGTCGCATCCCCAGGATTTATACAGCATGCTTTCGGCGCGGGTCGAGAATTGCGGTCCTTCCATCGCGAGATAGGTGCCGTCGCGAGCATGATCAATGCCGGTTGCTCGGAGAGCTTTTTCTACTTCGTCGACGAGGCCGGGGCTAACCGGATCGGCAACGGAAACATGCGCAACCAGCCCGGTTCCAAAAAAGCTCTTCTCGCGCGCGAACGTCCGATCAATGAATTGATCAACCAGTACAAATTTGCCAGGCGGCAGTTCTTCCTTGAAAGACCCGCAGGCCGAAATCGACACCAGATCAGTTACACCGGCCCGCTTCAGACAATCGATATTGGCGCGATAGTTGATGTCACTCGGAGAGATCCGGTGACCACGACCATGGCGCGGGAGAAAACGGATCGGCAGGCCGTCGATGTCAGCGAACAAGACGTCATCGGATGGCTGTCCCCACGGGCTTTCTATCCGACGCCATTCGGGATTTTGAAGACCTGGCAGATCATAAAGGCCACTGCCGCCAACTAGTCCGAGAACTGCCTGGGCCATGTTCATGTTCACCTTTTATTGATGCCCGAGTTCCGAGCCATAACGAAAAAAGGCCTCGTTGCCGAGGCCTTTCTCAATCAATTTCGAAAAACCCGTCGCACCTAATGCTTCTGGCCGGACCAAATGCGCCGTTTGGATACGTAAAGCAGGACGGTGGTGATGAGCAGGAAGATCATCACCATCCATCCCATCTGCTTGCGTTGATTGAGCGTCGGGTCCGACGCCCAAGACAGGAACGCCGCCACATCGCGAGCGTAGTTCTCGGCAGTCTCTGGCGTGCCGTCATTATAAATTCCGAGATCCGCCGACAACGGGTTCGCCATCGCGATCATGTGGCCGGGATAGGCCGCATTGTAATTCATTCCATCTGGGACTTCGACGCCTTTCGGCGGCTCTTCCTTGTAGCCGGTCAGGAGTGCATAAAGGTAATCCGCGCCACCTTCTTGATAAGCCATGACGATGTCTTTTGCCATGGCGAACGGATGCGCATACCAAGTGCCCGTGTAGGGGACACCGCGCGCTTTCGCGATGATCGAAAGATCAGGCGGCAGAGCGCCGTTTTGAGCAGCCCGCGCGGCTTTCTCGTTGGCAAAAAGTGGCGGAAAACGATCAGCAAGACGCGCCGGGCGCGGCTTCACTTCGCCTTCGTCATCAGGCTCATCTGGCACTTCATAAGAGGCCGCTAGCGCTTTCACCTGCTCTTCGTTGAATTCCGGACCACCTGGTTGAGCGAGATTGCGGAAGGCAATGCGTGATAGGCCATGGCAAGCTGCGCAGACTTCTTTATAAACGCCAAAGCCGCGCTGCAGCTGCTGACTGTCGTATGTACCGGTCATGCCGGAGAACGACCATTTCTGGCGGTCGATCTTGATGCCTTCGCCACCGGCTGCGTGGCTCGTTGTACTGAAACCTGCAGCAAGCGTGGCGACGCCCAAAACCACTGCGATCCATCGTGATTTGATCATCTGACTTTGTTCTCCGTCGTCCGCTTAGCGTTTTTCGGCTTCTGCATTGGCGCCGGCTGGCGCCCCACCGCCGGAGGGATGCTGATGGGCTTCTTTGCCAAGCACAGCTTCGCTGATCGATCCCGGCATTCGCGACGGTGTTTCCCAAAGTGATAGGAACGGCATAATCAGCAAGAAGAAGGCGAAGTAGTAAGCCGTGAAGATTCGTGCCCACATCACATAAACGCCCTCGGCCGGCAACGAACCGAGGTAGCCAAGTGCCAGGCAGGTGATGGCGAACAGCCAGAAGAAAAACTTGAAGTACGGCCGATAACGCGCGGAGCGGACCCGGGAAGTATCGAGCCACGGGACGAAGGCGAGGACGGCGATGGCACCGAACATCGCGATCACACCGCCGAGCTTCGACGGAATCGCCCGGAGGATCGCGTAGAACGGTAGGAAATACCATTCGGGCACAATATGCGCTGGCGTCACCAGCGCGTTCGCCGGAATGTAGTTGTCAGCATGGCCCAGGTAATCTGGCGCAAAGAACACGAACCAAGCAAACAAGATGATGAAAACAGAAAGGGCGAACAGATCTTTCGATACCGCATAAGGGCTCATCGGTACGCTGTCCGCTTTGGTCTTGATATCAAGACCGGTCGGATTGTTCTGACCAGCAACGTGCAGCGCCCAGATGTGCAGGGCGACTAGGCCACAGAGTACGAACGGCAGAAGATAGTGCAGACTGAAGAAGCGGTTGAGTGTTGCCCCGCTGACCGAATAACCGCCCCATAGCCAGGTCACGACTGCGGTTCCTAGGCCTGGTATCACCTCATCGAGAGATGAGAACAGGTTGGTGATCACCGTGACGCCCCAGAAACTCATTTGCCCCCAAGGCAGCGTGTAGCCGAGAAAACCGGTTGCCATCATCACCAGAAAAATCAGCACACCAAGAATCCACAGGACTTCGCGTGGTTCCTTGTAGGAACCGTAGTAGAGCCCGCGGAAGATGTGGATATAGACCGCGATAAAGAACATCGAAGCGCCGACCGCGTGCATTGGCTGGATCAGCCAGCCATAATTCACGTCACGTTTGATGTGCTGCACCGAATCAAATGCCATCGACTCGGCTGGGATGTAATGCATGGCAAGCACGATCCCAGTTACGATCTGCGCGACGAGGCAGAACGTCAGAATGCCGCCAAACGTCCACCAATAGTTGAGGTTGCGTGGCGTCGGAAAATCAACAAATTGACCATGCATCATGCGTCCAATTGGCAGACGCTCGTCCATCCATTTGGAAACGCGGCCTTTCGGCTCGTAGCTATCTTCGTGCGAACTCATGGTTCGTCAGGCTCCCTTGCGCTTAGCCGGTCTAGCCGATCTTGATTTTCGTATCGGATTGAAATGCATACGGCGGAACTTCAAGGTTCCGTGGTGCCGGACCTTTGCGAATGCGACCTGAATTGTCGTAGTGCGAGCCATGACACGGGCAGAACCAGCCGTCGTAGTCGCCCTTTACGTCGCCGAGCGACTGCCCCTTTGGGATACAACCAAGGTGCGTGCAAATGCCAACCATGACCAGCCACTTTTCGTGACCTTCCTTGGTTCGTGCCGTATCCGACTCCGGGTCAGGCAGGTCAGCGAGCTTGACGCTCCGCGCCTCATCGACTTCTTTTTTTGTACGATGGCGGATGAATACTGGCTTTCCGCGCCACATGATCGTGATCGCCTGGCCTTCTTCGACCGGCGACAAGTCGACTTCGGTACTTGCCAGTGCGACGGCACCGGCATCCGGGTTCATTTGATGGATGAACGGCCATAAAGTCAGCGCGCCACCGACAGCAAAGAAAGCCGGGCCCGCCAGTGTCATAAAATCGCGCCGTGTTGGTTCGTCAGCGTCCGAAGCCAATGACCCCTCCATTTCGAAGTCGCTCCAACCGTCTGCGGCTGGCTATTCGATGCCAGTACCGTTTGATCGGTCGAGTTCCGTATTCTTCTATCGCGTGTTCGTACGCCGAGCCGTAAATGTTCCAGACCAAAGGATCTAATTGGCGGCCGAACGATCAAAGCTATAGCATAGCAACAGAATGAGCGTATCGGCATCGAACTTGCCCAAACTTTTGGCACTGTTCGAGCCCCGTCTCAAGGCGACATAAGCGTTCCAACCCAAGGCATTTTGGCGCATATGTGAATTTGCGTTGGGCGCAACAAATGGTGGATAACAATGCGAGTGGCGCTCTATCAGCCGGACATTCCGCAGAATACCGGTACCATCTTGCGCATGGCGGCCTGCCTGGGTGTTGCGGTCGATATCATCCGGCCGGCAGGATTTGATATATCTGACAAAGCGTTGCGTCGTTCTGTGATGGACTATAGCGACGGTCATGAGATCGTGCGTCATGACAACTTGGAAGCTTTTCTGGGTGCGATTCGTGTCAACATCAGAACGCGTCTGATTGCGATTACAACACAGGCGCCAACCATTTATGTCGACCACGCCTTTCAGGCCGATGATGTATTGTTGCTTGGTCGGGAGACTGCCGGTTTGCCGGATGCAGTGCATTCAGCCTGTGATGGGCGCGTCACGATCCCGATGCAGCAGGGCAAGCGTTCGCTCAACGTCGCTGTTGCCGCCGCGATGGTCACTGGCGAGGCGTTGCGCCAGATCGGTGGTTTTGCCCATTGCTAAAGTCGGCAGGACGCGCTGGGTGACAAGCGTGTCAGAGGCGAATCGAAATGAATATCGCCCGGCAGACAGGCTTCGCCTGAACCGGATCGGCGACGCGCGATGCGTCGACCATCGCGGGCCGTCGCATCGCCTGTTACGCCGCATCCTCGCGAACCAGGAAGCCACCGGACTGGCGCGCCCAGAGGCTGGCATAAAGACCGCCTTTATCGAGCAACTCGGTGTGCGTGCCTTGCTCGATGATCTGACCGGCATCCATCACGACAAGACGGTCCATCTCCGCAATTGTCGACAGTCGATGAGCAATCGCAATTACGGTTTTGCCAGCCATCAGATTGTAAAGCTGCTCCTGAATCGCGGCTTCAACC
>JAGDYV010000204.1:0-3843 GCA_049116495.1 Hyphomicrobiaceae bacterium
GCCTGCACGCCCCGACCAAGGTCGGGACTGCCGGCATCGGCATGCTGCTTCTGGCCTCAGTGATCCACTCCTTCGCGTCCGGCGAAACCTCGTTCCACGAACTTCTCATCATGGCGTTCCTGTTCGTTACGGCGCCGATTTCTGCGAACTTCATCGCCAAGGTCAGCATCCACCGCCGGACGTGTGTGCCGCCTCCTGCGCCGCCGCTCGACGAGACATGGTCAACGCTGGACGTTCCTGAGGACGTCCAGAACCTTGAGGATGGCAAACAGGCCTAGCTCGTCAACGCGGCCAACCACCTGTTCCACTCGATCGGGGCTGCGTTCGACATCAGAATTGTCACCGTTTGGCTCGAATCCATTTTGAGGACACCCGATACATGGCAACGTTCACCGTCGCATCGATAGACGCCGAAACCGCGCAAATCGCGATCTCTGCTGCATCAGCCAAATCGAAACAGCTCGGCCATGCGATGAGTATCGCCGTTTGCGATCACGCCGGTATTGCGAAAGCATCGCTGCGCATGGATGGTGCCAGCGATGCCACCCTGCGGATCGCTCACGATAAAGCCTATACCAGCGCCTCGCTCGGCCAGGCGACCCACGCGCTGTGGGATTTCATCAAGAACGATCCGCCGCTCCTGCACGGCCTGCCGCAGCAGCCGCGCATAACCGTCTTCGGCGGCGGTTATCCGATCATCGAGGACGGCAAGATCGTTGGCGCCATCGGCATCTCCGGCGGCCACTACAGCGACGACATGGAAGTCGCCCGCGCCGGCCTCGCCGCGATCGGCGCACCGGTTGGTTAGGATCGTGTTCTTGCTTGAGTGAAGCTATACGGACACCCGACGACGAACGATAGTTACGAGGAGCTCCGACATGACCCATCACGGCAAAGTTTGGTGGACGGAACTCAATACCTGGGACGCGGACGCCGCCAAGGCCTACTACGGTGAGGTGATGGGCTGGACGTTCGAAGAGACGGCAACCGCCGGCACGGGTGAGCAACGCCCCTACTATATCGCGATGCGTGACGGCCAACCGGTCGCCGGCATCTTCACCATGGTCAAACCGATGTTCGAGGGCATCCCTGATCACTGGTTCACCTACATCGCCGTCGACGACCTCGACAAAACCATTGCCGCCAGCAATGCCGCCGGCGGTGAGGTCCGCCGCGCGCCCTTCGAGATACCAGGCACCGGCACCATGGCGGTGGTTGCAGACAGGAACGGCGCCGCGATGGCCTTTATCCAGCCCGCACAGCCGGCCGGGCAATCGTGAGAGCCGCCATCTTCCGCGATCGCGGCAGCCCGCCGGCCCATGCCGGCCATTGGCGGCTCGATCTCCTGATCTGGTCATCACTGCCTCGCGACGTTGATCACGTTTGATTTCAGGAACGTGTCCGGCACAGTCATATGCCCGCCGATATGTTATGATTTGCAACGCTGTTGGTCGGATATCTTTCCAGACCAAGTGCCCGCGAGACCATTCGCGCGCACCCTGATCGTGTTGGAGTTGTCATGCAGTACGTTTGCGATGCGCAGGATTTGACCTGGTTCCGCCTGGAGACCGAAGCGGAAGCCGCTGCGGAGTCTCAGCTCATGGACCACGCCGTCGAGAAATACTTCCAGAAAGCCTATGACGATGCCGTACGCGCCTGGGCACCGCCGGCGTCGGTTCCGGCGATGGAGCAAAACATCGGCCTCAAGGCACACATTGAGCGTACGATGCCGCGCTTTCTCACGCTACGAAACAATGAAGGCACCGCCCTCGTCACCGCCATGCTGCCGCCCGATGACCGCGACCTGCGCGCGCTACGACCGGTCATCGTCGGGCACGGCAACAGCGACCCGTATAGAGAATATGCCGAAGCCATTGAAGCACTCGGCCGCCACGTCAACCTCGATCTCGACCCTGACGTTTGTTTCCCTTATCGGCGCTGAAAAGACGGCATCGGCGCACGGCCGGGATGGTGCGCACGCAAGTGCACGTTCCCTCACACTCAAGTGTCACGGAGTGACAACCGCGCCGCACAAATTGCGTTACGCTCACAACAAGGACAGGGCTCCACGACAACTCAAGGAGAACGTTATGTTGATGAGAAAATGGACGAAGGCCACGATCGCGTCGACCTTGTTTTTTTTCGCCAGCCTGGCGACAACATCGACGCTGCAGGCCGGCGCAATTCCCCAACCCATCCAGGTATCGCCGACCGCAACACCACTGGCAGCCGGTGACGTTCGCGCAAGCGTCATCAAAGTTCGCCGGGGTTATCGCCGCGGCAAGCCCTACGGTCGGCGGTTTGGTCGGCGCCGTCATTCCCGGTTCGGCCATCGCCGCCGCGGCTTTCGGCATTCCTACCGTTTCGGGCGGCGCTTCGGATACGGCCGGCGCTTCTACCGCCACCACTTGTATGGCAGACGGTACGACAATCCCGGCTTTCGATTCGGTCGCCACTACCATTGATAATGCCGATCGCGGATTGCTGCGTTGACGCCATCCGCCACGACAGAAACGGTTGCCGCGTGGTGCATCGCCTGCGCCGCCGGCGCCTCTCGCGGTCTTGTCTAAAATGACTGGCAGCTGAACGTGGTGTTCCGGCATCGTTCAATCGGCACGCGCTAAACCGTGTCCATTGCCAACCCGCCCAACTATGCAATGGACCAATCCGATGAAACTTCTTGCAGCACTTTTCGGCCTGACAACCGCCGTCGTCGCCCTCTCAGGAACCGCGCAAGCCGGCTCGCCGTCGTTTCGATGCGACAACCTGCACACCAGTCACCGCAGCGTCGACGCCGAAAGGACCATTTGCCAAAGCAACCGTCTCGGCAGCCTGGACCGCACGCTGGCTGGCGCCTACGAGCAGGTCAAAGGCCAGCTCAATTGGCGCGCCAGTGCCAAACTGCGCCGCACGCAGCTTGCTTGGCTCAAGCACCGTAACGCTTGCGGTGACGACCGCCGCTGCATCGCCCGCAAATACCGCAAGCGCATCCGCCAGCTTGTGCGCTACGAGAATTGTTTTGACCATACCGCCCGCCCGGGCTGCGTCTGGGACAAACTGGAACGCCACAGCCGCCGCTGGGAAGAAAAGCGCCAATTCGGTCACCTGAACGGTTGGAACCGGCGCGCTTGGTGGCAGCCACGGCCGATCAGTCTGTGGTGGCGTAACTAGGCCAGGCACCAAACTACTGCGCGGCAACCAACGGCCGCGCAGGATCTGCCGCCCACGCTTCAAAATCGGCAAGCGCGCGCCTGGCCATCAATTGCTTCTTGGCCAGTGTGCGCGCCTTGCCCTTGATGCGGTTGCCATCGCCATCGCGCGTCGGCGCCTCCATCGGCGGCAGCAGGCCGAAATTGATGTTCATCGGCTGGAACGACTTGGCACCGCCATCTCGCCGCTCGACGCTGAGATGACCGCCGGTGATATGCGTGAGCAGCGCGCCATGCGCCGTCGTCGGCGGCGGTGGCCTGAGAATCCGCCCGCAGTAGTGCGCTGCTGCAAACCGGCCGGCCATCAACCCGCAGGCCGCACTTTCAACATAGCCTTCGACGCCGGTGATCTGGCCGGCAAAGCGCAATTTTGGCGCGCTCTTGAGACGCAATTCATCGTCAAGCAGTCGCGGGGAGTTGAGGAACGTGTTGCGGTGCAGCCCGCCGAGCCGCGCGAACTGTGCGTTCTCAAGTCCCGGAATCATGCGGAATACGCGCGTCTGCTCGGCATGGCGCAGCTTGGTCTGGAAACCAACCATATTCCACAACGTTCCAAGCGCATTGTCCTGGCGTAACTGGACCACCGCATGTGGTCGCTCGGCACGATGTGGGTTGGTCAGGCCGACCGGTTTCA
>JAGDYV010000204.1:3903-4159 GCA_049116495.1 Hyphomicrobiaceae bacterium
CCGCGTTCCGCCATCACTTCGACCGGCAGGCAGCCATCGAAATACGGCGTGCTTGCCTCCCACTCCTTGAAATCGGTTTTCTCGCCGGCCAGCAACGCATCGATGAACGCCTCGTACTGATCGCGATCGAGCGCGCAGTTCATGTAGTCCGCGCCGGTGCCGCCCGGGCCCGGCTTGTCGTAGCGCGATTGACGCCAGGCCTTGCTCTCATCGATGCTCTCGGCATGCACGATGGGCGCAATGGCATCAAAAAACG
>JAGDYV010000205.1:0-4381 GCA_049116495.1 Hyphomicrobiaceae bacterium
AGCTCCGGTGAAGTCATTGGGCAGGTTGCCCGACGCGGTAGTTCAGTAGCAGAATTTGCATTCTCATCCATGCGGGAAGCCGCCCTCGGGTCATCCTCCGCCCAGGACATCCTGAGCATAGCTCAGCCGCTTCAACCTCAACAAGAGACCAGCCGTGCTTGAGTCGAACTCTTCAGTGCTGGGCCACATCCGGTCACCATGAAGTCCTCAGTTGAGCAATGTCGACTATTTCAAGACCTGTCGGAAACAGGATCGGATCGCGTCTCGAATCCAAGTCTCTGCGGGATCGGCATCCGTCTCGGGTCGCCAAGCTAGAGAGATGTCAAATCTTGGTGTCTCGAAAGGTAATCGGTAGGCGTAGAGGCCCGCGACTTTCGTCAGCTCTGCTGCAAGGTAATCGGGAATTGTCGCGATCAGGTTTGTCCCCTTCAAAGCAAAGGGCAAGGCGGCAAAACTGGACACCGAGAGCCGAATGACCCGACTACTCCCCAAGCTCGAAAGCGTTTCATCAATATACCCGGTTAAGTCTCCGGCGGACGTCACCAAGGCGTGCTGGGCCTTGCAGTAGCTTGCGATACTGAGTTTCTTTACACGAAATCTATTCGCCGATA
This sequence comes from Hyphomicrobiaceae bacterium, assembly GCA_049116495.1. Taxonomy (GTDB): domain Bacteria; phylum Pseudomonadota; class Alphaproteobacteria; order Rhizobiales; family Hyphomicrobiaceae; genus CAJQQK01. The sequence continues at coordinate 612 of JAGDYV010000205.1, forward strand.
CGACGCTGTAGCCGACCCGGCTTAATTTTTGCACTTTGGTATAGGCAGCCAGTTCATCCAAATATCCCACAGCAGTTGTGATCTCCCCATCCGTCATCATTTGCCGTGCTCGTCGATAGTCGATCGATATGACCACCAACTTTGCAAGAGGAGCCTGGCTCTCCAGGAGATTGGCGAGACGAGGGAGCAATACCGCCTGCATATCTTCGGTCATACCAATCCGAAACAATGACGTCGCTTCCGCCGGAGTAAACTTCTGGCTCTCGCGAATTGTTACTTCGACGGCGCTCAGAAACGGCGCTACGGCCCTTCCTATTTCAAGCGCACGCGAGGTTGGCTCGAACTTTGGGCCGACACTGACGAAAAGCGGGTCAGTGAGCTGGTCTCTCAGCCGGGCAAGGGCATGCGATACTGCTGGTTGGCTGAGCCCGAGCGATCGTGCGGCCTTCGTCACACTTCGCTGTTCAAGGAGGCTCATCAGGACAACGAGCAGATTCAAATCGATTTTCTTATAATTCGTTTCATGCATGATAGCTATAATAGGTATTCATTTGTGGAATGCCAATTGAGATGTTCTTGTTGCCAGCATTGATGCGCATGGAGGACTTGAATGTCTGCACTTGAGAGATTTAAAGCATGTGAACGCCGCGCCAGTACCGTTGATCTTTGGCAGCGCGAAAAGCTGATGAATGAACACCGGCAAGCGGCGTTGATCGGCGGTTGCCTGGCACTTTCCTTGCCCCAATCTGAACTGGAGCAGCGCTTCAAAGAACTGCTGGCAGAGGGCTGCACCGCCGACTTCATCGAGGACATTGTCCGACAAATTGGTTGTTACATCGGATATCCGAAAGTGCGCGTTGCCGTCATTGCACTTGAAACAATCACAGGTCATCCCGCGACAACACCGCCTACCAACCCCATTTGGATGCTGTCCGACGATGATCGATACGCGGCAGGGATTGCGGACTACAATCAACTAAACCCTACAGCTCTCTCGACCATTCGCGCAGCTTTTGATGACGCTGCACCAGATCTTGCGAACCTGACATTCCGAGCCTTTGGTGATCTTTTTGCTTCGTCCAGGCTATCACTCAAGACACGTCAGTTCGCAACCGTTACAGCTCTTGCATGCCTCGGAGGCGTTGCTCCCCAACTGCGTTTTCACTTCGGCGCTTCGTTGCATGTCGACATAACGTTCGAGGAACTTGTTGAGATCGTTTACATCACACAGTACCTTGCCGGTATGCCAGCCGCCTACAATGCAATGGTCGAACTCAAAGCGGCCTTTGAAAGCCAAGGGGAACCACCGCCGTACAAGTAGCTTGGCACTGCACCTGCTCAGGTCCGTACAGGGCCAGAAGTGAGCAGTGTGACGAGTGTACGATCGCGGCAGCACGAGCCTGACAAGCGGAAGGCAGGAGAACAAACCTCGATCTATTTCCGCTGTCGTTCCAGCTTTGAGCATCATCGACAAGATCCGCCACCGATTCTTCGAGCCGATAGAAATCTTTGAACCAGGCTGCCAGACGGATTGCTCCTGCTATGTCCGTTCTTTTTGTTCTTAACGCATTTGCTTGTGGCTCAGTGCCCGGATACTTGCTGGACCGGTTGTCTTGTTTGGGTGCCCAGCCCAGGCTCATCAACATAGACACGGTTGTTGCGCAGAAGATGGAGGAACGATAGAGGCCCGGCTCCTCGTTCGTGCATGTAAGATCAGCCCAAAACAGTTGCTATCAGTGTCGGATCAAAGGATTTGTGGAATGACCGTAGTAGCTCAGATGCCGCTCGGCATTTTTCGACATTGAGAGCTGCAGTCTTACCTTCGACGGATGTAGGCAACTCCGCATACAAGGGCGGCCAGGGGTGCGATCGCGAACTGATGTGAGCCGAGTGCGTACAACGTTAGCGACGTTATGACGACCCAAAACAAAGGAATGATTGTCGCGAGCAAAGCAACCGTGCCCCGCGCCATGACCAAAAACGCCAGCGTCGCCGTTACTGTCGGATCAGGCGCGATCGCGAACAGCTCAGTCCCGTACCAGGGTCTGCCGAGAACTACGACAGCGAGGGGATATCCTAGTAGCGAAAACAGCAGCACACCGCGCGTAAGCGCGTCGGAGAATCTGCCACAACTAGAAATTACTGTTGCTTCCGACCGCCTGGCCAGAAGCCCGAGGAGGAGAGCCTGAAGCACAAAAATTGGCACGATGTAGACCGCAGCCCAGTTGATCGACGCATATCGTTCAGCGAAAAATACCGCGGCGATCGATAGCCAGATCAGCGCCAACAGCACAAATACGATGCGTGCGCCACGCCGTGACGGTTTGAGCGCGACCGCCACAATGTATCCACCGAATACCAGTGCGAGAAAGTGTGTCGGCCAGAGTGCTGCGTTGTGCAGCTCGAACATCCGATCATATACGCGGGCAGAGAACAGCAAAAAGTCGGCTAGCCCGTAGTTTGTACGATCGAACATTAGAATTGTTTGACGTAGTTAGCCATACGTTGGCGAAGGTTCGCGTCCGGCAGAACGCCGGACGCGGCCGCGAGGTTTTCCCGCACGTGATCAACACGTGTCGTCGCCGGAATGGCGCAGGTGACGGCAGAGTGCGAAATGACAAATTTGAGTAGGAACTGCGCCCAGCTCAATGCCCCTGTTTCCGCAACCCAAACCGGCAGCGGCCTCGACCGGAACTGCTCAATCAACGCACCACGCCGATAAGGCCGATTGACAATGACGCCAATGCCTTTTTCCTGCGCTAAAGGAAGTATGCGTTGTTCTACTTCTCGATCTAGGATGTTGTAGGTCACTTGAACGAAATCTATCGGCTCGCTGGCCATGATCTTTTCAAGAAGCTTGTGGCGACCGCCGTGCGACGTCGTAATACCGATGGTGCGCAAACGGCCGTCGGCCTTCATTTCAGCAAGCGTTTCAAGGTGACCTCGCCAGTTCAATAGATTGTGGACCTGCAGGAGATCGAAGCGCGGCACACCCCAGTACGCCTTCGTTTTTGCGATCTGGCGTGGCCCATCCGATTGTGATGAGGTCCAAACCTTTTCAGCAGAGAACAGATTCTTTGGATAACCGAGTTTACGCAGTCCGTAACCAATTGTCGCCTGTGAAGAGCCGTACATCGGAGAGCTGTCGATCATTCGACCGCCGCCCTCCAGGAAGGCAGCAATCACAGCCGCGCTCTCATCGCGAAGCTTGGGATCTCGACCGACATTGAAGGTAATCCAACTGCCAAGCCCGACGATCGGCATATCCTCGCCCGTTGAAACGACACGCCGAACGGCGGGAGTTGCGGCCCCAGCCCGCACTGAAAAGGATGTCATTGGGCTGATGGATGCCGTCGCCAACGCCACTTTCAATAGTTCTCGACGATCGATCTGCATGAGTTATCCGATCAATTGCGTGCCGCCCGAACATTCAAGTACATCTGATCGTACTTCGACCATTTGCACGAATAAAGGCCACTTCAACTGATCCCGTGAGAGCATCGCCCAACACTGTTTGATCGAAAGGCGAGTTGAGATCGACGAGCATCCAAACATGACCGTATTTGTAGAAAGAACGGACAATGCAGCTTTCTCTACGGTGCACAATGTTAAGCTCACTCTAAAGTCGCCTCATTGATCCTTGCTGCGGTCAAGACACTCGACGATATTGCACTTGCCCGGGTCCACTTATAGCTGCGGGCAATCGTTGATGCGGTGCGAAATGAAAACTGTCTGCGGCAGCCAGTTCGGGTCATTTTGTTCAATTTCAA
>JAGDYV010000206.1:0-5333 GCA_049116495.1 Hyphomicrobiaceae bacterium
GAGCCGACCAACCATCTCGATCTGCCGGCCATCGAATGGCTCGAAAAGGAGCTTGCCAAGACCCGGGCAGCGTTGGTGCTGATCAGCCACGACCGCGCCTTCCTGCGGACGCTCACGACGAAAACCGTCTGGCTCGATCGCGGCACGTCGCGCGAACTCAACCAGGGTTTCGGCGCGTTCGAAGAATGGCGCGATACGGTTTTCGAACAGGAGCAGTTGGAGCGCCACAAACTCGACCGCAAGATCGCCCGCGAGTTGGCATGGATGCACGATGGCGGCGTCACGGCTCGGCGCAAGCGCAACATGCGCCGCGTTGCCGAACTTGGCGAACTGCGCCGCCAGCGGCGTGACGCCCGCGCCGTCCAGGGCACCGTCAAGATGGAGGTGACGTCGGCGGGCGCGACCGGCAAGCTGGTGGTCGAGGCCAAGGGCATCACAAAGGGCTACGATGGCCACACCTTGATCGAGGATTTCTCGATCCGTATCGCGCGTGGCGACCGTGTCGCGCTCGCCGGCCCCAACGGTTCGGGCAAGACAACGATGCTGAAAATGCTGACCGGCGACCTGGAGCCGGACAGCGGCAGTATTCGGCACGGTGCCAATCTTGAGATCATTGCGCTTGAGCAGACCCGCGAGACGCTCGACCCCAACACCTCGGTCAGCGATACGCTGACCGGCGGGCGCGGTGACAGTGTCGTCGTCAATGGTGCATCACGCCATGTTGCCAGCTATCTCAAGGATTTTCTGTTTGCGCCTGAACAGATGCGCTCACCGGTCAGTGCCTTGTCCGGTGGTGAGCGCGCCCGCCTGATGCTCGCCCGCGCCCTTGCCAAGCCGTCTAATGTCCTCGTGCTTGATGAGCCGACCAACGATCTCGACCTGGAGACGCTCGACTTGTTGCAGGAACTGGTCGCGGATTACCCCGGCACCGTGCTACTGGTCAGCCACGACCGCGATTTTCTCGACCGCACGGCGACCAGTTTGATCACCCAGGATGCGCATGGCCACTGGCAGGAATACGCCGGTGGTTACACCGACATGCTGGCGCAGCGCGGCACGATCTCAGGCGCTGAAAGCACGCGGTCTCAGGCCGTTGCGCCACGTGCAGATGCCGCCGCGCAGCCGGTTGCCGCTGCGGCGCGCAAAGGCAAGCTTTCGTTCAAAGACAAGCATGCGTTGGACAAGCTGCCATCAACGATCGAAAAGCTCGCTGCCGAGATCGCGACGCTGACAGCCAAGCTTGCCGACCCGGCGCTGTTCACGCGCGATCCCGATCAGTTTCATGCCAACTCCAAACGGATTGGCGAACTTGAAAATGAGAAGGCCAGCGCCGAGGAGCGCTGGCTCGAACTGGAGATGATGCGCGAAGAGCTCGAAGGATAGTGCCTGTGGATCGGCAGTCCGGCCTATTTGAGCTCATCTTTGATCGCCGGGCACTTCTTGCCGATGAACTCGTTGATGTCTTCAACGAGGGTCGACTGCAGGACACCGAACGTGTTGTCCGTGGCGGTCGCAGTCCACATTGCACCTTTGATCAGGGTTGGCGCTTCAATCTTGCCCCAGTTGAGTGCGGCCTTTTTTGCTTTGCCGCCTTCGAATTTGACCTTTGGTGCAAACGAGAACTTGATCGTTGCTGGTTCCTTCTCACGTTCGACGACGCAGGACACGGTGTGTTTTTCGAGCTTCAACTCGAACTTTGCGCTGTCCATCGCCTGGATCATCTGATCGCGCGGCAGCGAGATATCGGTGGTGCACGTTACTTTGCCCCAGGGCCAGGAAACGCGTGCCTTCTTGACCATCTTGTCGAGCTGCGCTTTGCGCCAAGACTTGACGACATTGCAGCGCACGTCGTCACCGGGCTTCTTGAGCAGAAAGGTTGAGCAGATCTTGATCTTGCATCCTTTTCGCGCAGCCCGTTCGGCCACTTCCTCCGGCGTCAACTTAAGTGGCGCAACCTTGGCATCATCGGCGGCATGGGCTGGGCCAACAAGCAAGATTGCCATCAGCGTTGCACCGGTCAGACCAAGCAGCGGGATGCGAGAAATCATCGATTGAAGCTCCTGTTTACTGTCGCGTCTGTTACGCGGCCGCGTCAATCACACAACATTGTGACGCGATTGAAACGGCCTGCGGCGCGGCGTGCGACCGTTACCGGCTGAGCACAAGTCCGATCCCCGATAGCATCAGGATCGTCAGGATGATCCGGTCAAAGCGCCGGTCATCGACCCGTCGATAGAGCCATTCACCGCAATACGCGCCCAAAACGGTTGCTGGCGCAACCAGCAAAGCGCCTTTGATGAACGCCCAGCCGATCAGGCCGGAAACGGCCGATGCAACCAGCATCATGAACAAGATTGCCAGAATGAACACCTGATAGAGTGCGCGCTTTTGTTCGCGGGACCAGTTCTGGATCGTGCCCCACATGATGACCGGCGGGCCGGGTACGCCAAACAGACCGCCCATGAAACCGCCCGCCAGCCCCATGATCAATTCAATTGGGCGGTAACGGTGTTTCAGCCGCCACTCGGACGAAACAACCAGCTGGAAGGCACAAAACACAATCAGCGTTACACCGATGCCCGTTTTGAACGCGCTGACGGGCACATGCGGCAGCAGCCACACGCCGATCGGCACGCCAACAATGCCCGCCAGCGTCATCGGGCCGAGATGGTGCCAGGAAAGTGCATGGCGCACGGTGCCAAGCGTCTGCGCCTGGCTGATCACGGCGCTAAACGCGGCAAGTTGTGCGGCAACGACGGGCTGCACCGCCAGCAACCAGAACGGCATACCGGCGAGGCCCGTGCCAAAGCCACTCAAACCACTGACGAAACCGCCAATGAATGCGCCGGCAAACACGAGCAGCCATGACAATTCCAATAAATCACTCCGATCAGCGAAGAGGAATGGCTATGGCAAGGCCGGCCGAGCAACAACGGCTTGATTGCGCAGGCCAAAGCACCATATGACGAGAACGCCTTTAATCACCGGCGTCCGTTGCGTGGAGTCGGTGGTGAACGAAAAGGCGTAATTAACGTGCGGAGCGGGCCGAGATCGGTCGCGACGTAAAAATCAAAATTGGTCGCTTGGTTCAAGGACTGATCACACTATGGCTCGTGTAACACGGCTTTCCAGCCCCATGCTACTTGGTTTCGAGGAAATCGAAAGCCTTATCCAGCGGGTCGGGCAGAAATCATCCGGCGACGGATACCCGCCCTACAACATAGAGCGGTTGGCAAGTTCGGAAGATGAGCCTGAGCGATTGCGCATTACGCTCGCGGTGGCCGGTTTCACTGAAGCTGATCTTGATGTCACGGTTGAGGATCGCAAACTTCTGATTCGTGGCCGTCAAGCCGACGATACGGAGCGCGAGTACATTTATCGTGGCATTGCCGCGCGACAGTTTCAGCGCTCCTTCCTGTTGGCAGATGGCATCGAGGTGAGAACGGCGGATCTTAAAAACGGCATGCTTGCGATTGATCTTGTCCGGCTGGTTCCCGATCGCCTCGTACGGCGCATTGAAATCGGCAAGAAATCGCCTGAATCTTGAATTTCGCTCGCCAAATTCAACGAATCACCTGACCATCAACCTTAGAATGAGTCTCACTGCGGCCTTGTGCAGCAAGCGCCGCAACGAGTGGGTGTTTCATTGTTGGCAAAACTGTTTTCGTAACGCGTGATTTGATTGGAGTCTGCGGGGACCGCGGGCGAATATCTCTGATCGGCCCGAACCGGCCCTCCGACTGGAAGGAAAGCGGCATGTCGACGGATTATAACGACGGTATTGGAAGTATTGCGGAAGGCTCGCCCAACGAGCCGATCATGACTGACGAAGAATTTGCGGATCTTGGTGCGGGCGAGTGGGCCTATATCAAGACGTTGACTTCGGAAGAGGCGCAAGAGGCCTTCCCAACGGTCGACGATCTTCCCGACGGCATTGATTTGTTTGCACTACTTGCCGCTGATGGCACGCCTCTCGTGCTAACGGACGACGAAGGCACGGCGATCAGCCATGCTATCGGGGATGATCTTGAACTGGCCCAGTTGCATTAGACGTTAAAAATCTGGACGTCGTGATCACCCGACGTTCTAGCCGCGGTAGTGAGAAAACTGTCCGCGTGGGCGAAAGCGCTCAAGATAGGCGGGCACGATCGCGGAAATAGACTGGGCGTTGGTCACGCCCAGTGCTGTGATCGTTCGCTCTTCGGCCACGGCCTCTGCGCTCACCACATTGTCACGTTGCAGCATGCGCACCTGATCGACTGTCATCGGTCTGACGGCGTTCGGCAGTGGCCAGGTCAACACGGCCATCAGTTTCGAGATCCAGAACGGCAGGTTGATATAGCCGCGCCTGCGCCCGGACCACTCTTGTGTCCGGTCCAACAGTTGACGGAACGAATGCGTTTCGGGCCCGCCAATTTCATAGACGGTACCAGGCGCGCCGGCGCCATCACAGGCATTCGTGATCGCCTCTGCCAGATCACCGACAAAAACGGGCTGAAATCGGGTCTTGCCGCCGCCGATCAAGGGCAGCAATGGCGACATCGCTGCCATACCGGCAAACCGATTGAAAAACGCATCCTCCGGGCCAAAAACGATCGATGGTCGCAGAATGACAGCGTCCTCAAACGCGTCGCGCATGGCTTTCTCTCCGAGGGCCTTGCTGCGGGCATATTCCGCATTCGAATGTGGATCAGCGCCGAGTGCGGAGATGTGGACAAGTCGGTCAACGCCGGCATCTGCCGCCGCGCGGGCAATGGCGGCGGCGCCCTTAACGTGCACGGCATCGAATGTCTGCCGCCCGGTCGGGGCCAGCACGGCAACCAGATTGACGACGGCGTCCGCGCCTTCGACGGCAGCGCGGACGGAGTCGGGATAGCGCAGGTTGGCCTGAACGGCGTGGATCTGCCCGACATTGCCCATTGGCTGCAGGTGACCGGCCAGATCAGGGCGTCGCACGGCTGCACGCACCCGCCATCCCTGCCGTGCCAGTGCGCGCACCGTGTGCCGTCCAACGAACCCTGAGCCGCCAAACACCGTGACAAGCTTGCCGTGTCCTGATCGATTTGCCGCCATCGCGTGATCTTTTTCTGTCTACCGATCGCCAGCTGGGCGCAGGAGATACTCCGTGCGTGCCACAGCCGCGATCGTTGTGAATCGAATAAATGTCTGTGCTGCCCAGCCATACATCGCCACAACCCACCTTGTGAAGAGAGGTGGCAACTGAATTGACCGCGTCGTCATGATTGACATTGACGCAAGACGCCCCTAACTAACGCGCTCCGTTTCGATGCAGCCATGTCTGCACGATGTGGGCCCAGGTGGCGGAATTGGTA
>JAGDYV010000207.1:0-13603 GCA_049116495.1 Hyphomicrobiaceae bacterium
TGTAGAGCATCGGCGCTTCGTCCATCTCGCCTTCGCCGATCACCACCTTGCCCTGGATATTAATCCGGCTGAGTTCACTGCGCATGGCATCCGTCGCAGCTCCATCAGCCGCCTTGACGTCACCTCGGCCATTCCATTTGGCACATGCGATCGCGGCGGCTTCCGTTACCCGCCCGACCTCCATCACCAGCATCCGGCCTAAGCCTTTTTCTGTCTCGTTCATGATCGTCCCCTGCTTCGCCAGATCCGGGATATGACATCAACCGGTTCGCCAACAGCATGACACAGCAAGCGCCATGCCAACAAATTATCAGACTGAATTAAAGCTGCTCAATCCTGATAACTTGGGGTTTATCGGCGATTTTACCATCCGCCTCGATCGCGATTAAGGCATTGCGGATGGCCTGTTCATTGGTTTTGTGCGTGATCAACACAACATTGGCCGGTTCGCCCGGCTCCGGCAGTCCGTCAGACCCCGGCAAACTGGCAGTGGGGCGACGCTGCACGATGCTCTCAAGCGACACGTTCTGCTCACCCATTCGCGTCGCGATTGCAGCCATTGCGCCCGGTTGGTCGTAAACCGACAGGCGCAGATAATAGGCGCCCTGATGCTTGCGCAGTTGGGCACGCTGATAGGGTGCCAGATCGGCGGCCGGCGTCACGAATGGCGCAAAGGTGGCGCCCCTTGCCACATCGGCGATGTCACCAGCAACCGCTGATGCCGTGGCGCCGGCGCCTGCTCCAGGCCCAACCAGCAAAATGTCGCCGACACGGTCACCGTCGATCGCAACGCCGTTGGTGACGCCCGAAACCTGGGCAATCGCGGAGTGCTTTGCCACCATCGCCGGGTGCACCCGCTGCTCGATCCCACTATCCGTCTTCATCGACACACCGAGCAATTTAATCCGGTAGCCAAGCGAATCGGCTGCCTCGATATCGGCAGGCGTGATGCTCTCAATACCTTCGACATGGATTTGATCGGATGCAGCCCCCATCGTGCCAAACGCCAACGTGGTGAGCAACGACAGCTTGTGGGCGGTATCAAAGCCGCCAACGTCGAAAGTCGGGTCGGCCTCGGCATAACCCAACGCCTGCGCATCCTTCAGGATCTCATCAAATCCAAGGCCTTCCTCCTGCATGCGCGTCAGGATATAGTTGCATGTGCCGTTCAAAATGCCATAGACGCGCGTGATCGAATTTCCGATCAGGGATTCGCGCATCGCCTTGATAACGGGAATGCCACCGGCAACAGCGGCTTCGAAGGCAAGCGCGACACCGTTCTCTTCAGCAAGCCCGGCAAGCTCTGCACCATGGTCGGCAAGCAACGCCTTGTTGGCCGTCACAACCGGCTTGCCAGCCTTGAGCGCGGCCATCACGGCTTCACGCGCCGCCCCTTCGGATCCGCCGATCAATTCGACAAAAACATCCGTCTCAGGTGCCGTTGCCAGTTTGACTGGATCGTCATGCCAAATAACGTTCGGCCCAAGCGCAATGCCGCGATCTTTCGATTTGTCGCGTGCGCTCACACCTGAAATCTCGAAGTCGCAGCCGCCACCGAGTTTCATCCGTGCATGGTTCGCTGACAGCAGCTCAACCAGACCGCAACCAACCGTTCCAAGCCCGGCAATACCTAGTTTGACCATCTTACCCATCACATTCACCCCGACACGTTCTTGTTAATTGGTACCACGTTGTGCAGCGCATCCGTTTCATCAGACAAGAACCGGCGGATGTTGCGTGCAGCCTGACGGATCCGGTGCTCATTCTCGACCAATGCAATGCGCACAAAGCCCTCGCCATGCTCGCCAAACCCGACGCCCGGCGAGACGGCGACGTCCGCCTTCTCGATCAGCAGCTTCGAAAATCCAATCGACCCGATATCCTTGAACCGCTCTAGCACCGGCACCCAGGCAAACATTGTCGCCGGTGGAGGTGGAACGTCCCATCCTGCCCGCCCGAAACTCTCAACCAATGCATCGCGGCGCGCCTTATAGATGCCCCGCACTTCGTCGACGCAGTCCTGTGGCCCGTTAAGCGCGGCCGCGGCTGCAACCTGTACCGGCGTAAACGCTCCATAATCGAGGTAGGACTTAACGCGCGCAAGCGCCGCGATCAGGCGCTCATTGCCAACCGCAAATCCCATGCGCCAACCCGGCATGGAGTACGTCTTGGAGAGCGATGTAAACTCCACGGCGATGTCCATGGCGCCGGGCGTCTCAAGCACCGACGGCGGCGGCTCGTCGTCAAAATAGATCTCCGAATAGGCCAGGTCTGATAAAATGATCAGGCCTTCCTGTTTCGCGAGCTGTACGGCTTCTGCATAAAATTCGCGTGTTGCGGTCATCGCAGTCGGATTGGATGGGTAGTTCAGCACAACCGCAATCGGTTTTGGCACCGTATGCCGGCACGCGCGCGATACGGCTGCGAGAAATTCATCGCCGTTGCTCGCCGGCAGATGCCGCACAGAGGCACCGGAAATGAGAAAACCAAATTCATGGATCGGATACGTCGGATTGGGTGTCAGCACAACATCGCCCGGCGCGGAGATCGCCTGCGCCATATTGGCAAACCCCTCCTTCGAGCCAAGCGTCGCGACAATCTGCGTTTCAGGATCGAGCTTCACCCCAAAGCGCCGCCCGTAGTACGCCGCCTGCGCCCGTCTCAGACCTGGTATGCCCTTCGATGCGGAATAACGATGCACGCGCGGCTTGTTCACCGTCTCGACCAGCTTGTCGATAATGTGCTGCGGCGTCTGCATATCCGGATTGCCCATACCGAGATCAATGATATCCGCGCCGCCGGCCCGCGCCGACGCCTTGAGGGCGTTAACTTCGGCAAATACGTACGGTGGCAGCCGCTTGATGCGGTGAAAGTCTTCGATCACGGTATCCTCGCTCGCGCCCGTTCACGGGCCGTTCGTCCCAAATTTGAAGTGCACAGATACGGACCTGCACTCTACAGGCCTCGGCATGCCACGACCACCACGCCCATGCAATTGTTGTGTGGTCGGCCATGCAAGGCCAACGTCATGTAGCACGGCGCACGTAAAACGAACGGGCTGGTCGAACGCTATCAACGTCCGCGCAATCGGCCATCGCACATTCCGGTCGGCCTCGGCCGCACCCAATACAGATTTTTTGCTTCGCCGTGCTGATCCAGTTACAGTCGACCTGTTGAAGATTTCCTCTTGAACACCATACTTTACGGCAATAGCGCTGAGCTGAGGGAACGTCTACAACGGCGTTGTCAGTCGCGATGCGCACAATCCTGCAACTCCGCACCAAGCCCCCAGCCAATACTGAGTGTCCCATATGACCAAAGGCGCGAAACCGAAAGACGGCGCGAAACCGGCAGAGACGCCGAAGCAAGCCTCATTGACCGATCCCACGGCCTACCAGATTTCCGATCCCCAGGAATTCACAATGAACATGTTCCGCCTGGTCGAGGAGTCGACCAAGGCAATGTCGGCCATGATGACCCACAGCCCCGACCAGGCCGGGCCGATGTCGGCGACGCATGAATTGGCGGAAGCCTCCAAGACAATGGGTGAAATCGCCCAGCGCTGGATGACCAACCCGGCAAAGCTCGTTGAGGCTCAGACCGATCTCGTCCAGGACTACGTCGACCTGTGGGCCAACACCACGCGCCGCATGATGGGTGAAAAAGTTGAACCGCTGGCCGCGCCCGCCACGGGCGACAACCGCTTCAAGGATCCCGAGTGGTCCGACAATCCCTACTTCGACTTTTGCAAGCAATTCTATCTGCTTTCCACTAATTGGGCCGAGACGCTGCTGGAACAGACTGAAGGCCTTGATGAACGCGAGCGGCACAAGGCGCGCTTCCACCTCAACCAGATCGCCAGCGCCTGCTCACCAACCAACTTTCCCGGCACCAATCCGGAAGTGCTGCGCGAAACCTTGAAATCCAATGCCCGCAATCTCGTCGAAGGCCTCGAAAACCTCGTCAAGGATATGGAGAGTTCGGACGATCTGCTTAAAATCTCGCAGACCGACCTCGCTGCATTCGAAGTTGGCGGCAATCTGGCGACAGCGCCGGGCAAGGTCATCTTCCAAAATGACATCATGCAGCTCATCCAGTATGAGCCGACGACCTCGAAGGTCCGTAAAACGCCACTGCTGATCGTGCCGCCTTGGATCAACAAATTCTACATTCTCGATCTCACGGAACGGAAGTCGTTCATCCGCTACGTCGTTTCACAGGGCTTCACCGTGTTCATTATCTCGTGGGTCAACCCCGACGAGCGGCATTCCCAAAAGACGTTTAGCGACTACATGAAGGAGGGCATCCTCACTGCGGCCGACGTCGTCAAGAAGGAGACCGGCGAAGAGCAGTGCAACGTGGTCGGTTACTGCGTCGCTGGCACGCTGCTCTCAGCAACCCTTGCCTATCTTGCTGACCGCGACGAGAAGCCGTTTAATTCTGCGACCTTCCTAACCACCCAGACCGACTTTTCGAGAGCCGGCGACCTCACGCTGCTCATCGGCAACGAGCAACTCAAAGCCATCGAGGCAATCATGGCTGAGAAAGGCTATCTCGACGGATCGCGCATGGCCAACGTCTTCAACATGCTCCGTCCACGGGATCTGATCTGGCCCTACATCGTCAACAACTACATGCTCGGCAAGAAACCAATGCCGTTCGACCTGCTCTACTGGAACCAGGATTCGACACGGATGCCGGCTGCCAACCACAATTTCTACCTGTCCGAGTTTTACGGCAAAAACGCACTTGCCGAAGGCAAGATGGAACTCGACGGCGTCGCGCTGGACCTGCGCAAGGTCAAACTGCCGGTCTACGAACTCGCCGCGCGCGAGGATCACATCGCGCCTGCGGTTTCCGTGTTTCGGGGCTCACGCCTCCTCGGTGGCGAAGTTCAATTTGTCCTCGCCGGCTCCGGCCACATTGCCGGTGTCATCAATCCGCCGAACGACAAGAAGCCCAAATACCAGTACTGGACGGGCGCGTTCGAAGGCGCCGATATCGACACTTGGCTGCGCCAGGCAACCGAAACGCCGGGTTCATGGTGGCCGCACTGGATCGAGTGGTTGTCTGAGAAGTCCGGCGAGAAAACAACCAAACGCAAGGTCGGCAAAAAACACAAACCGATCGAGGATGCGCCTGGGTCTTACGTCAGGATGCAGCAGTAGTTGTCTCGACCGAAACAAAAAAATGCACCCGCTCCAGGCTGCATTTTTTGCTCATACCGCTGAAACCGGAGCCTGTCGGCACTATCGGCGGTCGCCCGGGAAAACCATGCGGCGCGATTGGTAGTAGCGACGCACACGCTGCTGGTGGCGCGCTGTCCGGCGTCGATCATACTGGCGCAACGAACGGCGCTGGCGTTGCGACCGCGGCACCGTATAGGAATTCCAGTAATTTGACGTCCGGTTGGTGCGATATGTCCGCCGCGGGCTCCGGTGCCGCGATGCGGTACGTGTCTGACGCGCCCGGCCGGTCACGATGATCCGAGTGCGCTTGTATCCGTGCCGGTGGACCAGCTGATAGAACTTGCGCGCATTGGCTGTGCGCAGGCGGATGCAGCCGTGTGACGCCGCACCACCAAGCCGGCTCGTATAAGTCGTGCCGTGCGTCGCGATCCCACCGTTGAAGAACACCGAATAGGGCATCGGCGAGTTGTTATACTTGCGCGAGTAATGCATCTTCGACGACCATTTCGGGCGGAACCGGCCAGGTGGCGTTTCATGACCAAGCTTACCCGATGAAATCGACCAGTTGCCGACCAGCTTGCCGTTCGCCGTCACCCGCATGCGCTGCTGGTTGAGGTCGATCCGGGCAACCAGGCTCGGAGCAGCCGGCGTCGGCTTCGGCTTCACCGTCGGCACCGCCAGCGCCACTTGTTTGGCAGCCTTCGCAGCAGGCACCTTTTGATGGGTTGTGACCGGCGCAGCCGCACCGGCAGATGCCAATTTGACGACCGGCGTCGCATTCTTGTCGGCATCATCTGCCGCAAACGCCGCGCCGGCACCAGCAAACGCCGCCGCAACGCTTAAACCTATCGCGAAACGCATAACCAAAACTCTCCCGCCGCACACCAATGACATTCTCGAACGCACGCTACGCGAGAGGGGCTGCGATCCCTTTAAGCAATCGCCAATAAACGCCAAAGATCTGCTCAAATTGGCACGTCACCGGACGCTGCAAGGCAACTTCCTCATCCCGTCCGCACACACGCCTTAAGCATCAATGGCGAATCGAAATACGGGTCCGGCGTGGTCCGTACCGGCGCACGAGCGAGAACAATCGAGCCGCATTTCCCCGGCTCAGCCGGACGCAGCCGTGCGAAGCCCGTCGGCCCAACTGACGATAATAGTTCGTGCCGTGAATGGCGTAACCGCCACGAAAGAAGATCGAATGCGGCATCGGCGAACCGTTGTACTTGCGCGAATAGTAGGTTCGGATCATCCGCTGCGGTCGATATGAACCGGTTGGCGTGCGATAGCGTCCCCGGCCGGTCGACACTTTCCAGGAATGCCGCAAGGCACCGTTGACAAAAACATGCATGCGTTGCGAGCTGATATCGATACTGACCCGAATCGAAGCAAAAGCCTGTGTCGACGTCAACATCAACGCCACGAATACAAAACTACGAAAAATAACCCGCATCACCGTCAAACTCCCCACCAACTCAATGACAATCGAAAAAGGCGCTGAGCGCTCTTCGGTCCGCCTTCCCCCGCTAGAAGACGTGCCATCGTCGCTCAGCGCGTTAACCTTAATAAAGTTGGCCATCCAACTGCAATGCCCGACAGCAGCTCAAGGTCTAATTTGGCAGTCAAATGAATGCATTAACTTGCAGGTGCGACTTTCATGACGCAGTCAGATGATTGGCCAGCAACTTCTAGAGCCCTTCAAACTGAGATGGACCCATTCTGCCGAGCGGATTTGGTCCGAGATCAAGTGGACCGTCGCCGTGCGTGGCGGTGCCACGGACAAGACGGAACGCGCCGGGATCGGGGCAAATCCGCCCGGCCTATCTTCGTGTCGATCATTCGATCACGAGTATCGAGTGGGTTCGCAAACGGCGGCCACCCTGTGCGTCGAACGGCTTGCCCGCAGCACCGCTGCGCGCTGCGCCGTTCTCCTGCTGGTCGACTCACCGTTTGCGAACAGAATTGACTCCATCTCAGTTTGAAGGGCTCTAGTTGCCAAGCAGCAGATCAAACAACGTCTTGGGCTTGCGGCGTTGACGCGAGCGGCTGCGTGTCCGGCGCGATGTCCGGCGCCGCTGCGCGGTGCTGTCCTGTGCCCACGGAGCCCAGGCCGGCGTGTCGGCTCCCGATCGCCGCCTCGATGGACGGCGTGCCTGGCTGACAGCAGGCTTCGGTGTGCGCAGCACGTATTCCTGCGTTAGACCATCAAGGGCGGAGACCACCACCCGGCCGCTACCCCACGACCACTTTGAGATTTTCTTGCCCTGTCGATGCGGCTCGATCCCCTTGAGCTTCTGATTGCGCACATCGATGATCGCGATAAATTCATGATCAACCGGCTTGCCGTCGATCTCGATCTTGCCGGCAGCAAACCGCAGTAAACCAAAATTACTGAACTCGCCCTTCTGTCTCTCCCAGCCGAGAATGCGTGGCGCCCCCTCGCCGGCCACTTCCAACGGAACGCGCAATTCAGGCAGTTCTTCGTTCCGAGCGAAAAACTGCGTGCGCGCGCCAAAAACACGCCAATCGCCGAGGCTCAGCGCGTCCAGTTCTTCCGTTTCGTCTTCGACACTTTCGCCAAGTCGTTTCAATCCATAGATCGCATTCTGCATCTGCGGCTCAACGGCCAACGCCTTGCGATAAGCATCTGCGGCTGCATCCGGGCGCGACAGCGCCTCGTCAATCTCACCCTTGGCCCAGAGCACGTTGGCATTGTCTTTGTCGAGGACCAGGGCCTTACTGACTTCCTGCGCACCAAGCTCGGGTTGCCCCAGCTTCTTGTAAAGCAGGGCACGATAGGCATAGCCCAACGGCTGTGTCGGACTAAGCTCGATCGCGCGAGCCAGATCCTGCTCAGCCTGATCGAACTGCTCAAGCAGAATGCCGGCATGTCCACGCTCAAGGACCGCCTCTGAAAGATCCGGCTGCAGTTCGATCGCTTTGCTGAAGTCGCGCAGCGCGGACGCCGGATCCTTGCCGCGCATATAGGCTTTGCCGCGTGCGAGATAATACTCGGCATTGGTTGCATCAAACGCGATCGCCCGGCTGAGATCAGCTGCCGCCGCGCCAAATTCATTGAGCGCGAAATAAGCATCTGCGCGCTGTCGATAACCAAGTGAAAATCGAGCATCGGTCGCAATCGCACGTGTGAGATCGCGCAGCGCCGCCCGCGGCCGCTGCACCGCGATATAGGCCCCGGCTCGACCGGCCAACGGCTCGACAATTGCTGGGGTCAACCGGATCGCCGACGTATAGGAATCGATCGCATCATCGAATTGGTTCAGTTTCAAATAGGCGCCGGCGCGGTTCGAATAAGCCGCTGCATAGCCGGGCGCCAGCCGTAATGCCCGATCGAAATCCTTGAGCGCTTCGGCAAAACCACCGATCCGCACAAGCAATGATCCGCGATTGTTATAAACAACCGGAAATTCAGGAAACAATTTGATCGCCTGATTAAAGTCGGCAACGGCATCGGCAATGCGCCCCACACGTTCACGCACAACGCCACGATCGGTAAAGATGCTGGCGCGGCGCTCATTGCCAAGCGAACGGTCTGTCAGGGCGCTATCATAGAGCCGCAGCGCCTCCGCCATCTGTCCTTGCCGGAATGCGGCTGCGGCCTGCTGCGCCTTCACATCACCGGCTCGCGCCTTCTGCTGAGCCGCCGTCGGCTGTACCGACGCCATGCCCCAAAGCGTCAGCGCGAGAATGAGTGTTCCGATCCGCTTCACAGCAACCACAGCTCCAAAGTGCCATTTCTGCCCGCAACGCGACACACAACGCTTTCATCGTCTCTCGATCTAGACGAGATCGGCGATCGCCTTACCAAGCTCCGCACAAGTCGCTTTACCGCCCATATCCGCCGTCAATACGTCCTTATCAAGGATAACCTTCTCGATCGCGGTGACGATGGCCTGCGCCGCCTGCGGATGCCCCAAGTGATCGAGCATCATCGCACCTGACCAGATCTGACCGATCGGATTGGAGATGCCCTTGCCGGCAATATCCGGCGCGCTGCCATGCACCGGCTCGAACATCGATGGATAATCCTTTTCCGGATTGATGTTGCCGCCTGGCGCGATCGCGATCGTCCCCGTCGTCGCCGGCCCAAGGTCGGAGAGGATATCGCCGAACAGGTTCGAGCCAACGATCACGTCAAACCAATCTGGATTGCGCACCAAGTGTGCCGTTAAAATGTCAATGTGGAACTGGTCTGTTTCGATGCCGGGATACTCGGATGAGATATCCGCAAATCGCTCATCCCAATACGGCATTGAAATCGAAATCCCGTTGGACTTCGTCGCCGACGTAACGGTCTTGCGTCCCTCCGATTTGGCCAGATCAAATGCATAGCGCATCACGCGATCGCAGCCCTTGCGCGTGAACACGGCCTGTTGAATAGCTGCCTCGAGTTCGGTTCCCTCATACATCCGGCCGCCGATCGACGAGTATTCCCCTTCGTTGTTTTCACGCACGATCCAATAGTCGATGTCACCCGGCTTGCGCCCAGCCAATGGCGAATCCAGCCCTTCAAACAGCCGCACCGGCCGCAAATTTATGTATTGCTGGAAATCACGTCGGATCGGGATCAACAGCCCCCACAGCGAGACGTGATCGGGAACCCCCGGGAAACCAACCGCACCAAGATAGATCGCATCGCTGTCACGGATTTGATCGAGCCCGTCCTCCGGCATCATCGCACCGGTTTTGTGAAACCGCTCGCAGCTCCAGTCGTAGGTCGTGAACTCATAGCCAAGGTCGAATTTCCGGCCGACGGCTTCAAGCACCCGGATGCCTTCCGGAACCACTTCATGGCCGATCCCGTCTCCGGGAATCACCGCAATCCGCATGTTGTTGGATTTGTTTGCCGCCTCAGCCATTCGTCGCCTCTCTGCCGGGTCATCGGTCGTCTATCTCGCCGTGACACGTATCAATTGTTTGAAACCACACTCTTACGGTGATTGCGTCCTGTGCGTCAAAGGCTGACCCGCGACGCATGCCCATGAACAGATCCATCGCCGAGGTTACCGGCAACCAGATCCTTTTGTAAAAGGACCGGCAGCGCTTCGACGATGTCTTCAGCAATCAACCCGCGCCCAATGCGAACGGCGGCGGCACCGTGCATCCAAACCGCCGCGCACGTCGCTTCAAATGCCGGCATCCCCTGCGCCAACAGCCCTCCAATCATTCCGGCGAGCACATCTCCGGAACCCGCCGTCGCCAGCCATGGCGGCGCATTTTCGTTGATGACCGCACGTCCATCCGGCGCCGCCACGACAGTATCGCCGCCCTTGAGCACCACAACACCACCACTGCGCTGCGCTGCGACTCGAGCCCGCTCCAATTTGCTGCCCGGCACATCTCCAAACAAACGGGCGAATTCACCGTCATGTGGCGTCAGTACCACCGGACGATCGACACGCGCGGCAATCGTCTCGAACACTGCCTTATGCGCCGCTGCAGCAGCCGTTAGGGCATCGGCATCCAACACAACCGCTGCCGATGACTCCAGCGCCGCCATCACGCGATCAAGCGTGTCATCAACAAGTCCAAGTCCCGGCCCGATCACGACGGCATTCTTGCGGCTGTCCGCCAGCACGCCGGCCAATCCTTTAGCGCCCTCAGCTTTTGCCAAAAGTATCGCGTTCAACTGGCTGGCATGCGCCACCAAAGTGTCATCCGGCGCCGCCACCGTCACCAAGCCCGCACCAATCCTCAGCGCCGCGCGCGCCGCCAACCGGGCCGCACCGGACATTTCAATACCCCCCGACACCACAACCGCGTGCCCACGGCGGTATTTGTGCCCGTCAATTGCGACACCGGGCAGTGCTTGTCGCCACAACGCCGGTGAATTGGCCCAAAGCGGAACGTTCGACGCCAGCACGCCGGCCGCCTCGAGAACGCCTTTCGGCATCCCGATATCGGCCACCGTCACGTCACCGCAAAGCTGCCGTCCCGGCAACAGGATGTGTCCGGGCTTGCGCTGGAAAAATGTCACCGTTGCCGTTGCCGACAGGACCGCACCTGCAGCACTGCCTGTATCGCCATCCAGCCCCGACGGCACATCAACCGCAACCACCGCAATACGCTGTGCCGCAATCGCATCGAACACCTTTGCAATCGGACCCGTGGCATCAATCGGACGGCTGAGACCGGCACCGAACACGGCGTCCACGACAAGATCCGCTCCCTCCAGCAACTCAGGCGAAAAGTCGACCAGCACGCCATCATAACGCTCCGCCATGACCGCCGCGTCGCCGCTCAGGGCGTCACGTCGCCCAAGCAGACCAACCCGGACATGCCGCCCCCGTTCCGCCAGATAGCGTGCCGCCACAAATCCATCACCGCCATTGTTGCCCGGCCCGCACAGGGTCGCGACGCGCGCGCCAACCGGCACCCGGTCAATTGCGACTCGGGCAACCGCCCGACCCGCATTCTCCATCAATTCCAGCCCGCTCGTGCCAAGATGCACGGCCGCAAGATCCACCCGCGCCATCTCAGCGCAGGTGATCAGCCGCAATCGATCCTGATCCTGTGCCGCTGTATCCATCGCATCACAATTCTAGGCGTCCAAAATCCCGATTATCTGGCACCTGACTCTCTCAAGTTTGACGACGCCCATCCTGCAAAGGACGCAGTGGCCACGCAACCCTCCCATGGATCTCTCACGACACTCTCTCAATCAGGCCGAAATACATGTGCGTAACGCCAAGCGATCCGACTGGCCATCAGGCAACGCCCGACGGATTTATCCCGCAAATCGTCATAACGCCCAAAATTTAGCCAACTAGACTGTTTTTTCACCATGTCTTCTGGTCAATTATTGCCTATATTAGCGCCATCCGAAGGAATTATTGTTTCATAGCAACGAGTTAATGCACGAACCGGCGAATGGCACAAGGCGTGCCTAGACCCAAGACCATTAGATCTGACGTGACGGCTTGACGAGAGAGCAACAGGGCACGGAGGCCCACCCCATGAAAAAGATCGAGGCAATCATCAAACCCTTCAAGCTCGATGAGGTGAAGGAAGCGCTCCAGGAAATCGGTCTGCAGGGCATCACCGTCATTGAAGCCAAGGGGTTCGGCCGCCAGAAAGGCCACACTGAGCTCTATCGCGGCGCCGAATACGTCGTTGATTTCCTGCCCAAGGTCAAAGTCGAGGTCGTGATCGACGACGACTCCCTGGAAAAAGCCGTCGAGGCAATCCAGAATGCCGCCAAGACCGGCCGTATCGGTGATGGCAAAATTTTCATCTCGACAATCGACGAGGCCATTCGTATTCGAACCGGGGAAACGGGCGCTGAGGCGGTCTAACCCTGCAACGCTCAACTTCAACGGATCAGGCAACCGACGCCATTGCGCGGCCGATCAGGCAAGGCGCCGATCCAACGCGCAATCGATAACTTTCAACAAACCCAAACTAGGATGTAAGGGGAGCAGTCATGAGCACACCGGCAGATATCGTAAAGGCCATCAAGGAAAAGGACGTCAAATTCGTCGACTTCCGCTTCACGGATACACGCGGAAAAATGCAACACGTAACCGCCGACGCCGGCTGTGTCGACGAAGACCTGCTCTCCGACGGTTACGCCTTCGACGGCTCGTCGATCGCCGGCTGGAAAGGCATTGAAGCCTCCGACATGCTGTTGATGGCCGATCCGGAAAGCATCCACATCGACCCCTTCTTTGCACAGACGACCATGGCGGTCTTCTGCGACATCGTCGATCCGTCGACCGGCGAAATGTACGAGCGCGATCCACGCGGCATCGCCAAGAAGGCCGAGGCCTTCATGAAGAGCACGGGCGTGGCCGATACCGCCTACTTCGGACCTGAAGCGGAATTCTTCATCTTCGACGATGTCAAATTCATCGCCGATCCCTACCACACCGCCTTCAAGCTCGATTCATCCGAGCTGCCGTCGAACTCCAACACCGATTTCGAGATGGGCAACCTCGGCCACCGCCCCCGCACCAAGGGCGGCTATTTCCCGGTTCCACCGGTCGACAGCTGCCAGGACATTCGTTCGGAAATGCTCTCCGTGATGGCCGAAATGGGCGTTTCGGTCGAAAAGCACCACCACGAGGTCGCTTCCGCCCAGCACGAGCTTGGCATCAAGTTCCAAGAGCTGACGACGATGGCCGATCATCAGCAGATCTACAAATACGCGATCCACAATGTCGCCCAGGCCTATGGCAAATCGGCAACCTTCATGCCGAAACCCGTTTTCGGCGACAACGGTTCCGGCATGCACGTCCACCAGTCGCTCTGGAAAGGCGGCGAACCGATTTTCGCGGGCAACCAGTATGCAGATCTGTCTGAGACCTGCCTGTTCTACATCGGCGGCATCCTCAAGCATGCCAAGTCTCTCAATGCCTTCACCAACCCGTCGACGAACTCCTACAAGCGTC
>JAGDYV010000208.1:0-11022 GCA_049116495.1 Hyphomicrobiaceae bacterium
AGCCGACAACGGCGCTGGACGTCACGATCCAAGCCCAGATCCTCGATCTGATGCTGGAGCTCAAGGAGCGTCTGGGCACTGCAATTATCATGATCACGCATGACCTTGGCGTCGTCGCCGAAACGGCCCAGCGGGTTGTCGTCATGTACGCGGGTAGCAAGGTTGAACAGGCCGATGTCGGTCAACTCTTTAAGAATCCGTTGCATCCCTATACCCGCGGGCTGCTGCGCTCGATCCCGAGTGTCAACAAGAGGTTGGTGCAAGAGGGCGCGCAGAACGAACTGCACGAGATTTCAGGGGTTGTGCCCAACTTGCGAGACCCGATTTCTGGCTGCGCCTTTGCCGACCGATGTGAAATGGCCCAGGACCGCTGCTATGCCGAAAGGCCGAAATTTGTCGAGCAGCGCGATGGGCATTTCGCCGCCTGTTGGCGGTCCAACGAACTCATGGAAGCATAAGCGACGTGAAACCCACTGATTCAACCCAAAAGGACGCCGCCACTCCGGTGCTTGAGGTCAACAACCTCGTCAAGCATTTCCCGGTGACGAGCAACTTTCTCGGCCGCACCGTCGGACAGGTTCAAGCCGTTGAAGATGTCAGCTTTTCCATCGAAAAAGGACAGACGCTGGGTCTGGTCGGTGAAAGTGGTTCCGGCAAGTCGACCGTCGGCAAAGTCGTGCTGCGATTACTCGATGCCACCGCGGGCCAGGTGAAACTACACGGCCAGGACATTACCCATGTGTCGGGGCAGGCACTGCGCAACACGCGAAAAAAAATGCAGATGGTTTTCCAGGACCCTTATGCATCGTTGAATCCCAGATTATCTGCCGGCGATACCATCATGGAGCCGCTTGAGAATTACGAGAACTCAACGAAGGCCCAGCGTTTAGAGCGCGCCGGCGAGCTTCTTGAACGGGTTGGATTGCGCCAGGACGCGCTGAAGCGCTATCCGCACGAGTTCTCAGGCGGACAGCGTCAACGGCTGGGCGTGGCACGCGCTCTGGCGTTGAACCCAAGCCTGATCGTTGCCGATGAACCGGTGTCTGCACTCGATGTTTCAGTCCAGGCGCAAGTTTTGAATTTGCTCATTCGATTGCAGAAAGAACTGGATCTTACGTATCTCTTCATCAGTCATGACCTGGCAGTCGTTGAGCATATCAGCCATCGGGTGGCGGTAATGTATCTCGGACATATCGTCGAGCTGGCCGACAAAGACAGCCTGTTCAACTCGCCGCAGCATCCCTACACAGAAGCCCTGCTGTCGGCAGTGCCTGTGCCAGATCCTGAATCCGACAACAAGAGTAAACGAGTCATTCTTAGCGGCGATATTCCAAGCCCGATTGATCCACCATCTGGATGCTGTTTTCACACGCGTTGCCCAGTTGCCGAAGAGCGGTGCCGTCGGGAAGTCCCGCTTCTCAAGCCCGTTTCGCAATCGCATCAGGTGGCCTGTCATCTTCGAGGCTAATCCTGGTCACCTGGCATCACGCAATGAACGTCGCCTGATCAAAACCTGGAACGCATTCAAGCTGCCAAATCGAAAGACGACCGGGCATGAGACAGTTCAGCCGTTATCTTGCCGAACTGGCGCCAAACCCAGACGCCAGCCGTGACGACTATGGCCCCGCGCAAGGGCGGGTGCTGAACGCCGCTGGTCTCGACACAGCAAAAGTCGTTATCGGCGCGTGGCCCGGCTACAAGCCGACGCCTCTCATCGCACTGCCCGGGCTCGCTCGCGCTGCCGGTGTTATGCGTCTCGACTACAAGGACGAAGCGCATCGTTTCGGGTTGAAAAGTTTCAAACCCCTGGGTGGCGCCTTCGCCGTCGCGCGCATGCTGATGCGGGAGTTGCCGGCATATACCGAACAGGGGAAGGTCACCATTGATGATCTTCTTAATGGGCGCTTTCGCAAAGAGGCCGGGCGTTTGACGGTCACCGCTGCCACTGACGGCAACCATGGCCGGGCGGTGGCCTGGGGCGCGCGCATGTTCGGCTGCCGCTGCGTCATCTATATCAACGAAGCCGTGAGCGCGGGGCGAGAAAAGGCGATTGCCTCGTATGGTGCGGAAGTGCGCCGCAATCCGGGGAGCTATGACGACGCGATCCGCAAAGCCCAAGCCACCGCCGTTGAAGAGAACTGGTTTGTTATCGCCGACACTTCCGAAGATGCATCAAACCTGGCAACGCGAGACGTTACGCAAGGCTATGCCCTGATGGCCGCAGAGGCGATCGAGCAGCTTCCGCTTGAAAGCGCGCCGACACACATTTTTCTGCAGGCAGGTGTCGGTGGCATGGCGGCGGCGACGTGTGCCCAGTTCTGGCAGGCATTTGGCAAAGACCGTCCAAGAACCATTCTCGTCGAGCCGGTCAATGCAGCATGTTGGCTGGCAAGTTTGAAGAGCGGCCGACCTATTGTCATCGACGGTGATCTGGATTCGTTGATGGGTGGGCTGGCCTGCGGTGAGGTCTCAAGTGTCGCCTGGCGGATACTGTCCAGCGGGGCCGACGCCATGATGTCTATCGAAGACGGGGCTGCTGCGGATTGCATGCGCCTGCTGGCGGAGGCACCACATGGAGATGCCGTGATTGTTGCCGGTGAGTCCGGTGTTGCCGGTCTGGCTGGCTTCCTGACCGCCGCCGCGGACGATAACCTGCGCAAGCAGTTGCAGCTCGATGAAAATTCCCACGTCGTCGTGTTCGGTACCGAAGGTGCGACGGACCCGGATACCTACACCGACATCACTGGATATAGGCCCGAAGACTTGGCTTGACCGATCCCGGACGCGGCGCGACGGCCGAGTACAATTCCTGAGCTGGCACGGAACGTAAGTGCCAGCGACACCCGTCATGCGGCTTCGTCAGTTTCAGCGCCGAAACGAAAGAAGAGGCAGCCCTGGCAATTAATCCAGCATGTTCCGCCGGTTCATCGTTTCCTTGCGTGCCAGTCGCGCTCAAGCCCCTCGCGAAAAGCCGGGTGGGCGACGTCAATGAGAGCCTTCGCCCGTTCATCGACATCCTTGTGGCGGAGATCCGCAACGCCATACTCTGTGACAATGTAATCCGTATCCGAGCGAGCACCGGTAATCACACCGCCCTCGGGAAGATGAGAGATGAGATTGCTGCGATTGCCATCTGGCGAGGCCGCTGCCATCAACACAATGGATCGACCTCCTGGTGCCAGGCGGGCTCCGCGCTGGAAGTCGCTGTATCCCCCGGGCGCGCTGATCTGGCGACCGCTCAGGTTGTCGGCCATCACCTGGCCGTAGAGGTCCACCATCAAGCAGGCGTTGATGGATACGAAGTTGCTAATGGTGGCAATGACCGGAACTTCGTGCGTGTAACTCACGCCATGCAGGCGGACGCTTGCGTCCGTCGCAAAGTCATACAGCCGCTCGGATCCGAACACCGCGCCAGCGACAATGATGCCGGTGTCAACGGACTTTTTGGCGCCGGTTAGCGCACCAGATTCCACTAAGTCCAGGGTCTCATCTGAGATAAGGCCGGAATGAAAGCCCAAATCCTGGTGCGAGCGCAGTTCGCGCATGACAGCCGACTGCAGCCGTCCGATGCCGATCTGAACCACGTCGCCGTCTCGGACCAACGCGGCGGCGTTGCGGCCGACGGCGTTGGCTTGCTCGCCCAGTTCCGGTGACGGAAATGTTGGCGGCGCACGATCGGATTCCACGATGTAGTCGATGCGCTCCAGCGGCAAGGCTGGTTCGCAGTGGGTGAAAGGCACGGCGCTGTTCATTTCCACAACGACCGTTCGCGCACTCTCCAAGGCCCCGGGTGCATGCTCTGATGTGAGTCCAAAAGAGCACATCCCGTCCCGGTCGCCCGCAGCCGCCTGCACGAGCATCATATCAAGATCCGGCATACTGCTCAGATAACGATACATGCCGGAATAGTGCAGCGGGATGAACCGGATGCGTTCTGCAGCCGACGAACGCCGAAGCTCGGGCGTCATAAAAAAAGTCGTCATTCGCGCTTCAGGATGCAGTGCCGCTGGATCGAACCGGTTATAGCCGGGCAAAGGAACACCCAGGTATTCCACGCCCCGGCTGCTTTCCGGCGAAGCCGCCAGAGCGTCCAAAAGAGTTGGTGGCTCTGCCGTGCACCCCTGGATGAAAACTTTCATCCCAGGGCTCAGGAGTTCGACGAACTGGGCCGAGCTGATCACCTTGGGCATGGGTTGGATTCCATTCCTTGAATCATGAGCCGGCCTGCGCCTCAGCCAGAGCGCGGTCGGCTTCATGCTGATACCGCGGGGTGGTGTCGCGGGGCTGCCGGGTGTCCCCCTGCCCCGGGTCAACGGCTTCGGTACGCCAGGAGTTATCTTCACTCCATTGCGCTGGCAGCGTGATGACCTGCCCCGCAGTGCTGATCGACGTGAGCGCGTCCAGCGCTGACAACACGATCCGTTTCTGGTCGTTGGGATCGAAGGGGCTACCTGCTGTGTGACCCAGAGGATAGTCGACAAATACGGTGCGCGGTGCGCGTCCGGCCTCGATGATATCGAGCGCGCTTGCAAGACACACGGTGGGCAATCCAGCAGCTTCCAGGTGACGGGCAATCAAACTCACGGTTTGATGGCAGACCGGTCACATAGGAACCAACAGGACGGCATCTACGTCCTGCGCCCGCAGGTGTCCTTCAACCGCCGGAATCAACTCCTCGCGCACCCGTCGCTGCGAGTAAATCCCGCCCATGCAGGAGTACACCTCATCAGCAATCTCACCGACATGGCCTTCCGACGCCGCAGCGTTTAGCGCGTCGATCGGAAACGTGCAGTTCGGATCCTTGCGCGAGCTTTCGAGGTAATTCTCGGTGATGTGAGAGAAGCGAAGTGCCTCCCCCGGCGTGGTCTTGGGAATTACACGCAGGGAGGTGTCGTCCTTGTAGTGGTAAGCCACTTGGCCGGCAACATAGGTGCCACTGGTCGCCAACATGCCGATTCGGCTCTCCGACAATTTTTTCGGCAAAGGCGTGATCTCAGGAGCGCTATCGGCTTCGAACCAACGATAGGGTGTATATCCCAATTGTTGATAACGATGCGCGATCGCCTCCATGTAGCGAACCGGCGTGACGTCTTGCATGGCACGAACTCTCCTCTGGAAAATCAATTCGATCGTGATCACAGCCTGTATTGACGGTACCGCCTCACCTACGCCTGGTTGGGTCAGGGCACGCCGACGGTATAAGGCATCCATCAAATGCAGATTGTCGTCAATGTTGCAGACAACCTACCGGCCATTCTTAGAGCTGGATAGGCGGCCATGATCATTGTGGACCATAATATCCGTATGAGTCTCGTCTATGGATCCCTACCGCCATCCCCCCAAAGACATGGCCGCAACGTTGCAAAAGCCGTCCTAGTGGAGGATGCTGAAACTCGCACAACGGCAGAGGCTGCGGACGGGCCGCTCCGTGTCGGCGATGTATTTTCGACTCGCACGCCAGACGGTGGTGGGCATGTTCGGGTTACGCCCGATCTGGGGAATGGACCCACCGCTGACGACGAGGAGGCTTCATGATGGACCAGCGGCGACCTGACGCCTTTGCTGATTTTCGAAAAATGTTTCCCGGCGCTGCGGAGCTAACCTATCTCGATGTCGCTGCGCGGGGGTTGATCTCACGCCCCGTAAGACAGGTGGTGGACGACTATCTTGATGCCCGCATGCAGGGTCGAGCTGACAAGGCCTGGATGTTCGAACGTTCAGAAGGCGCGCGGGCCGGTTGTGCAAGGCTCATCGGTGCTGCGGATGATGAGATCGCGCTGATCAAGAATGTTTCCGAAGGCATTAACGCCGTGGCCTGCGCGATTGACTGGCTTGCGGGCGACAACATCGTGCTTTGTGAAAACTTGGAGCACCCGGCAAACATATTCCCGTGGCGTAATATTGCTCGCCGGTGCGACCTCACGATCAAGTCTGTTGCCGCCGAAAACGGTCGAGTTGACCTTTCGAGGATCGCTGATGCGATTGATGGACGAACGCGCGTTGTCGCCATCGCCAGCGTGTCATTCGCTCCGGGGTTTCGTGCGCCATTGGCCGAGTTGGGTGCACTGTGCCGGGCACGCGGCGTATTACTGGTCGTTGATGGCGCGCAGTCCGAGGGCATTTTGCAGACAGATGTCGAAGCCATGAAGATCGATGCCCTGGCGACATCAAGCCAGAAAGGGCTGCTCGCGCTTTATGGTGGCGGCTTTCTTTACGTCCGACGTGCCGTCGCGGAGGCGCTTTCTCCGAGCTATCTCTCCCGCGCGGGCGTGGCAGTGGCATCCACGCACGAAGCCTCAACCGGCGACACCGACAGTTATCAGTTGGCCTCGTCAGCGCGACGATTTGATGTCGGCAATCACAATTTTCTGGCGGCGATCGCGCTTGAGCAGTCGCTGCGAGACCTGGCCGCGCTCGGAAGTACGCGTGTCGAGGCGCACTGTACCGGCCTTGCACGACAATTGGCTGACGACCTCAGGGATCTTGGTCTGCCCATCTTGGGAGATCCGGTGGCACAGCCATCACAAATTGTGGCCGTTGGACGGGTGTTAAGTGATGATCACGATACCTCCAACGACGCCGCACTGATCGCGCTGCATGATTTCCTGACCGCGAACAACGTGCGACTGACCATACGCAGGGGCATACTTCGCTTCTCGTTCCATGCCTACAACGCGCTGGAAGATGTCGAGCGCGTCAGCGAGCTGGCACAGACCTGGCTAGGCCGCCAGCCCTCCAGACCGTTCGGTTGACGTCGCGAAGCTCGTCTCAAGTTCTTCTTGGTTTCAGGCGCGAAGGCATGACGTTTCTGATCGGCAAACGACCGGGCCCCATGTCGGCCCTGTGGATTTCGCGCGGAGCCGCTTTGACCGGCGACACGCGGCGATTGATTGTCACAGCCGACAGGGGCTTGCAATGGCGTACGACGGTTGCCGTCATGTCCGCAGTCGGGCATGCGCAGCGCCGACGACGCGATTTCACACAGCTACGGCAAGGCGCCCTCCATCACGGACGAACCGTTGTTTGGCACCGGCGTCCGGCCTGACCCACGTGGCATGATGCCGAGACGAACATTAAGCAATGACCGGTTCTACTGATTTACAAAAACAACATGATTTACTATATTATGGTCCGTATCTAATTATCTGAATTTGCGCTATTAATTCAGATTTACCTTGCTGAGTTTTCCCTTGGGTGGCGGAACGTATTTGTGCATTATCTATTCGTTGAGGTTCGATCGAGTAGTGCCTCTGGCATGCGATCAAATCGTGCGTTCATTGAACGATCCTGGCTCTTCAAGCCGGTCAGTGTCGTTGATCCATTCGCATTGAAGGCTCCGTTTTCCATCGACCTCGATCAGGGAAGCGCACCATGACCGCCAGCTCGAAGCCATCCGATTTGAGGCAGCAACCGATTGCTGCTGCGTTGGCGACCTGCCGAAGCGGCATGATCAGCGTTGGCTTTTTCAGTTGTTTGATGAACGTGCTGCTGCTCACCGGCCCGTTCTTCATGTTGCAGATCTACGACCGGGTATTGACCAGCCGCAGTATCTCGACGTTGCTGGCCCTCGCGCTGATCGCCGGCGCCCTCTATCTCTTCTATGGCGGATTTGACTGGATCCGATCGCTGTTGCTCGCTCGGCTTTCCAAGGCCTTCGACCAGGAAGTGTCGGAAGCCGCGTTCCACAAATCGACGGAACTTGCGGCAAATGGATCGACACCGGCGCAGGATTTGCGGCAGGTTCAGCAGTTCATTGCCGGCCCGTCGATTGGCACGCTCTTCGATGTCCCGTGGTTTCCAGCCTATCTTGCCGTCGTCTTCCTGCTGCATCCGCTGCTTGGCATTCTGGCACTGATCGGTGCGGTGCTTCTCGTCGTGATTGCCATTGCGAACCAGTGGGCGGCACTGAGCCTCAACGCGCAGTCCTCGCAACACGCGGCACACGAGGACACTCTCCTCGTTGCGGCGCGGCGTCAGGTCGAGCCGTTGCAGGCAATGGGTATGATCGCCAACACGCATCGCCTCTGGAATGAAGCGCACCACGCCCGGCTTGACGCCCAGACAAGTGGCGCGGATCGCCAGAGCTTCTTTGCCTCCAGTTCGAAGACACTGCGGCTCGTGCTGCAATCAGCCATTCTCGGATTTGGCGCCTACCTGGTCATAGGTAATGAACTCTCACCCGGTGCGCTGATCGCGGCATCAATCATCTTCGCCCGCGCATTGGCGCCGCTTGACCAGACGATCGCGCAGTGGCGTTCCATCTCCGCCAGCCGCGACGCCTATAGCCGGCTCAGGGCGTCGCTCGCCGAGACGGTTGACCTTGAGGAAGACCTCATCCTGGACCTGCCGCACAAGACGCTGGCGGTCTCCGAGCTTTCGGTCGCGGTGCCGGATCGATCCACCGTACTGATGGAGAATGCATCGTTCACGCTCCAAGCCGGCGATGCTCTGGGGATCATTGGCCCCAGCGGCGGCGGTAAGACCAGCCTGATCAAAGGCCTGCTTGACTTGTGGCCGGCGACCGAGGGCGAGGTTCGCCTCGACGGCGCAACGCTCGACCAATGGTCGAGCGCCAGTCGCGGCGAGATCATCGGCTACCTGCCGCAGGATATCGAACTGTTCCCGGGAACGATCGCCCAGAACATCTCTCGTTTCGGTACCGACGTGTCACCGAAGCAAATTCTCGATGCCGCCAACCTTGCGTGCGTTCATGACCTGATTGTATCCAAACCAAACGGCTTCGACGCGGTTGTCGGCCCCGGCGGGCTGGCGCTGTCGGGTGGCGAACGCCAACGCGTCGCTCTCGCCCGCGCGGTCTTTCGGCGCCCGTTCCTGGTTGTCCTTGATGAGCCGAATTCGAATATGGATGGCGTTGGTGAGGCGGCCCTCTCAGCAACAATCAAACAACTGCGTGCGCAAGGCTCGATCGTGATTGTCGTGACGCATCGCAGCAACGTGCTCTCCGAGGTCAACAAGCTTATGCAAATCCAAGACGGCCGTCAGACTCTGTTCGGCGACAAGCAGGAAGTACTGCGCAAGCTTCGCGCGCAGCACCAACAAGCCGTTGCAGAAAAAAGGGAGCTGCGCGTTGTCGAACCCGCAAAATAATCAGCTCAAGCAGTCGATCCGCTGGCAGATGGGTGTCGGCTTCGCCCTGGCCGCATTGCTGATCGTCGGACTTGGTGGCTGGTCATACGTGACCGAGATTGAAAGCGCGGTGATTGCACCGGGCACGGTGGTCGTCGAGGGATCGCGCAAAGCCGTGCAGCATGACGCCGGCGGCATCGTCAAGCTCATCAACGTCAAGGATGGCGATTTCGTCGAGGCTGGTGACGTACTCATTCTGCTGGATGGCGCCCAGATTGCCGCCGAGATTGCCGCCACCGAGAAGCGCATCTTCGACTACATGGTGCGCATACTCCGGCTCAGTGCCGAGCGTGTTGGGCAAGGCAAGCTGACCCTTCCAATGGCCATGCTGAAAAAATCACTCGGCAACGGCGAACTGGCCGAACTCGTTGCGGTTCAACGCCAGCTTCTGAAATCACGGCTCGGTTTGCGCAAGAGCAAGCGTGAGCAGTTGCACGGCCGTATCAAGCAACTTAGCCAAGAGATTACCGGGCTCAGAGAAGTGCGCATCGCGGCAGATGAAGAGATGACGATTTTCCGCCTCGAGGTGAAAAACCTGGAAGGGTTGTTCGGTAAGGGCTTGGTCAACGTCGCACGCTACAATCAACTGCGCCGGCAAGCCGCCGAAAAGCGTGGCCGTCTCGGACAAACGATTGCTGAAATCGCGCGCGCTGAAAGCCGCATCATTGAGACAAAACAGCAGATCGAGGAACTTGACGTTGCGGCGCTGAGCGAAGTCCTCAAAGAATTGGAAGCCATCGAAGGCGAGCTGACGCAATTGAGCGAACGCCTGCGCGCGGCACTCGCCCGACAAGCACGCCTTGAGATTCGCGCCAGCGATCGCGGCACCATCCATGAACTCGCCGTCCACACTATTGGCGGCGTCATAAAAGCAGGCGACACGATCGCCTCAATCGTGCCGGCGGACAACAAACTCGTCATCGATGCCAACGTCCAGACGATCGATCGCGACCAAGTCTGGACAGGCATGCCGGCACGGGTACGCTTTACGGCGTTCAACCAGCGCAGGACGCCAGAGTTGACCGGCAAAGTCGAACGCATTGCGTCGGACCAGTCCGGCGGCACCGACAAGATCCCACCTTACTACGGCGTCCGCATCACGCTGACGTCTGATCAGATCGCACGTCTTGGCAACGCCGATGTCAAGCCGGGTATGCCGGCTGAAATCATGATGACGGCGGGGCCGCGCACGGTGATGAGCTACCTGACAAAGCCGCTGACGGATCAGTTCACCAGGGCATTTCGCGATGACTAACTAATGCATGTCACATCCAAACGGATTGACTATCAAGGCTGCGGTCGCAGCCCGCCCCCGTGTGCATGGCGCCGACTTCAGCGTGCGGCGCATGGAAAGAGCTAATACGGTTCGCGTTTTGTACGACACGCATCAGATTGCTGCGTAGGCCGCGTGATGACATGCACGCTCCGATGAGGGGAGCTTCTGAACGTCATCCAGCGGCGCACCAAAGGCGGACCTACTGTCGTTCAGCTCATGACACGCCGAACGATATCTCCATTGGTGCGCGCGAATTAAACGACCATCATGAAATCCTCAGAACCGCCAAGCGAACTGTACTCGAAATAGCCTTCTGAGTGGAGCAGATCACCGCGTCCGAACCCTGGTTGCACGCCGTCTTCCGGCAACCAGGTGCCGGTCGAGAACACACTCGGGTCTTCCGTCTCAAATGTCTGTCCGTCGATGACGATCTTGTCGACGATCAGATTGCGGTCGATGCCGTTCGCCGGGTCGTAGAGATCATTTGTGAAGGCGATGCGCACCTGGTCGGCCGTAATCTCCTGATCGGCTTGATACGTATATTCCTCTCCTGCCTGAGGCACGTTCTCGTAGGTCGCAACGACGACGCCGTCGATCAA
>JAGDYV010000209.1:0-6346 GCA_049116495.1 Hyphomicrobiaceae bacterium
GCGGCCCCCGATTGGGCGGGATGGATTTAGTATGGCGGAGGTTGTGGGAGGGGGGATTGTATCTGGGATACGAGTTGATCTTTTGGTTAACGAATCACCGAAGATCGCCCCACTGGCGCAAGCACCACCTTGGCCAGCGGCGGGCGGGCGCTGGGTTGCAGACCGGGCCATCGGGTACGAAGGGATTCCAATCAAAGGCTCGAGCTTCTAGAATGTCCTCCATGATCGGCCAAATGAGCGGCCTACCACCGGTGGCGGTATGAATGACATCGAGAAGCGAAAATTGGAGCACCTGGAGGTCGTGATGTCCGGCAGTGCGAATGCTGTGCACACGGCAAGCGGTTTCGACCACGTGCGCTTTGAGCACGAAGCGTTACCCGACCTCGATTTCGATGAAATTGATCTCAACGTCGCGTTTCTCGGCCGGACAATGTCGGCGCCGCTGCTGGTCAGTTCGATGACGGGCGGGCCGGCGCTTGCGGAATCGTTCAACGAACACATTGCCGAAGCTTGCGGTGCGCTGGGTATCGGTTTTGGCGTTGGATCACAGCGCATTGCATTGGAAGACATAGGTTCAGCCGGGTTCAGCAAGGCGCTTCGGGCACGAGCAGGCGATGTGCCGATCCTCGCCAACTTTGGCGCGGCGCAACTGCTTGCCTGGAATGGCGCCGACATGGCTCGGCGAGCGGTCGACATGATTGACGCTGACGCGCTGATCGTGCACTTCAATCCGCTGCAGGAGGCGGTTCAGATCAACGGTGATCGGAATTGGAAGGGCGTGTTGACGGCGCTTGCCGAACTCTGTCGCGGCTGTGACTTTCCCATCGTTGCGAAAGAAGTTGGGGCAGGCATATCCGCTGCGACGGCGCGACGATTGGTTGAAGCGGGGGTGGCGGTTATCGATGTTGCGGGTGCCGGTGGCACGAGTTGGGCCGCGGTGGAGGCAGCGCGTGCCGACTCCGAGAAGCAACGGCGCATCGCCGAAGCGTTTCGCGATTGGGGAATCCCGACGGTTGAAGCGCTGGTACGGGTAAAGGGTGCCTGTCCGACCACGACGCTTATCGCGTCGGGCGGCGTTCGCGACGGAATTGATTGCGCCAAAGCGGTGCGGCTTGGTGCCGACGTTGTCGGGCTTGCGGGTGGCATCCTTGCCTCGGCGGCGGTTGATACAGCGTCGCTTGTCGCGCAATTGGAGATCATCATAGAGCAGCTTCGAATTGTCTGCTTTTGCACGGAAAGTCGCGACCTTGGTCAACTGAAAGCCGCGAAGCTTTCTCACGTGCCGCCGTACGGTGATGGTGTCGTTTGACGGAGGCCATGGTTTGATCGACGTCACGATTTTATCGAAACCGTGGCGCGGCCCGAATTCAGAATGCGTCGCAATCAATGTGCGAGCGAAGGGGCTGCATCCTTTGGCACGTCCTATCCCTGAGCGATATTCAAGCTGCGGACATAGTCGTCGACCTCACCTGACATGCCAGACAGGTCAACACGATCCTCGCGGGCGAACATGTCTGCGATCCAGCTATTTTCCATGCGGCCGACGACATCGGCGATCGTCAGGCGGTGAACACACACACCGGACTTCAGGACATCAATTGTCAATTCGTTTTCGACCAGTCTGGCCTTGATTTCAAGGTCAGCGCTATCGAAGGCGAGCGATTTGTTGACTGCGGGCGTCTCGGAAAATTGCATGAAGTGGCCTCTCAGTATGTCGTGTCAACGTGCGATCTGCT
This sequence comes from Hyphomicrobiaceae bacterium, assembly GCA_049116495.1. GTDB lineage: Bacteria > Pseudomonadota > Alphaproteobacteria > Rhizobiales > Hyphomicrobiaceae > CAJQQK01. The sequence continues at coordinate 1,737 of JAGDYV010000209.1, forward strand.
TGGTGCGATCCACTTGCCGTTAACGATAAATATATTGGACGACGGGCTTTAAAGCACGACAAATCGGGTCAATGTGTTACAAGTAAATGACACAAGATCCCATTTTGTAATATTGTAAACATGGATGTATCATGCGCAAGACGATGATTGGGCCGCGTCTTCGGCAGTTGCGCCGCGAACGTGATCAGACGCAGGCCGCGATGGCCAAGACGCTTGGCGTTAGCACATCCTATGTGAATCTGCTGGAAAACAACCAGCGCAGCCTATCGGTTCAGATGCTGATGGCGCTGTCCGAGGCGTATAACGTTGACTGGCGTGAGTTGGTCAAAGATGAGGCATCCAATCGTCTGGCGGACCTGCGCAGCATGTTTCGCGATCCCGTTTTTGGCAAGAACCCGCCTGATCTGCAGGAATTGCGCGGTGCGATTGACCATGCCCCGCGGCTGACGGAGCAACTTCTCGGGCTCTATAAGAGCCATCGGGCTGCGCTGGACCAGATGATGCGCCTTGGTAGTGACCGGATGCCCGATGCCATCCTGCAAACGTCGCCGGAGACGATCATTCACGACTTTTTTCGCGACCACACGAATTACTTCCACGATTTGGAATTGGCAGCCGAAGTCCTGCGCGGGGCCGAGCGGTGTGACGCGGACGAGGTCTATACGGTGCTCAAGTCCAGGATGCAGCAGAAGCACGGTGTGAGCGTTCAAACATCGCCGATCGACGATATGAAAGGTGCGTTGCGGTTCTACGATGAAGAGGCCGGTGCGGTGTTTCTCTCGCAAGCGCTGGATTATCCGAACCGGACGTTCCAGCTTGCGCATGTCCTGTGTCTGGTGGAATTTCCGGATGTGTTGCGGGATTTGACCAAGGATCTCGATATTTCATCGCAAGCAGGCATTTCGCGCTGCACCGTTGAGCTTGCGAATTATTTTGCGGCAGCCGTGTTGACGCCGTATGCGCCGTTTCTCGCCGAAGCGGAACGGACGCAATACGATGTCGACCGGCTTGCGGCTGCTTTTGGTGTCTCGTTCGAGCAGGCCAGTCATCGTCTGACGACCCTGCAACGTGAAGGCAATCGTGGCGTGCCGTTCTTCTTTCTGCGGATCGACCGGGCAGGCAATGTCACCAAACGCTTCAATGCGACATCGTTCAGTCTGGCCGAACATGGCGGCTCGTGTCCGGTCTGGAATATTCACACGGCATTCAACACGCCGGGGCAGATCCGGCCGCAATTTGTCGAACTGCCCGATGGCGAGCGCTTTTTTACGATCAGCCGGACCGTTGACCGTCCCGTGCTCAATCGTAATATGCAGGACCAGCGGCTGGCGATTGCTCTAGGTTGTGAGTTGCGGCATGCGCGCCGTATCGGTTATGCCGCGCCTTACAATACCACGGATGACCAGCTGTTTCATCCGATCGGGATCAACTGCCATGTGTGTCCACGGCAAGCGTGCGCGCAACGTGCAAATCAACCTTTGCTTGTCGAACTGCCGATCGATCCCAAGCGACGTGGCAACACGCGCTATGAAAGCTGATGGGTGCGGCCGTTGATCCGCGCTTACGTTTCAGCGCTGTCGCCGTCCTCGATTGCATCTGCCTGCAACGTTGCCTTTAATCCGGCGATAGCTTGCGATCGCGCGCGGGCATAACAGGCGCTGAAGTCAGGATCCTCACGGCGCTTATCAAGGCAGCGCTGGATGGTTGTCTTGTTCCGGTAGGTCGTACGCCCCAAGACGTGGAGATTGATTTCCCGAACCGTTAGGGCGTTGCTTTCGAAGGCGATACCGACCACGGCATCGCGCAGTGGCGCAATCTTCTGACCACGTGCATTGCGATCGAGAATACGCTCCGCGCTGATGATGAAGCCGTTCAGCGAGGAAGGGGGCTTGTACTCTTCAATGACGATATTTGCGATCATCAAGAGCCGTTCAACACATTCTTCCCGCTGAAGTGTCTGAACGTGATCAGACATCAGATACGTCCTCTGTTGGTGTCGTGACGATGGTGAGACGCGACAGATGATCTTGGTTGATGTGCACGAGGCGCGCGAATTGCGATCGCCGACCATCACGCCATGCAACGCCATCTGAGCCTTCGGTGGTCACCTGAAGCCAAGTGGTTGGCGGCGGTGCCGTTCTGAGACGACCTGCACATCGTGTGCTCTTTCTACTGATCAGATCGAAGCCAAGCATGTCGGGCAAAGAGCTTTCTTTCCATGTGTATGAACGATCAGCTGTATGAACGATCAGCGAAGTCTGCTTGCGCATCAGCGAAGCAGCTGGAACAAGATTGGCATTTGGTCGATGACAAAGGACTTTACGAAACATGAACGTTTTCTTTGAAACCGTTTTTGACTGGGCGTGCGTGCGTCACATCCGTGTGAAAACTGCGGGCTGAGACTCCGGTTGCCGGACCGTTGGATTGAAATGTTATCTCGCGACCATTCAGGTTTCGGGGACGTGTCGGTTCGAATACTCTGGCCGCACTTACCCACATGTTCTCAACAGCCAAAGTTTCGGCTTGTGACGTATCGAAAATTGCATATGGTAGGTCATGCAACTGAACGCGGCCTGAAATTCGGCTACGGTCGAAGCGGTAAGAAATATCCAAGATTAAGCGGCGTATTATTCTCAAGTTCGCTAATCTTATGTATTCCGGCGCCTGCGTTTTTCTTGCACGGAGTATTTGTAGTGTTTGTTCATGATACGTCTGTTGCGGACGAAGGTGACGGGAACTCATCTGATTTTCCCAGTCGTGCCAAAGTTGCGCGCGAAATCGCCAACGTCGTCGAGCCGTCAGAGTTCGACGTGCTGCTGGTCGCCGACGATTCAGATCAAATAGACGCTGTTTTTCGTGCATTGAAATCGCTTGACGTGTCCGATGCGCGTGTCACCTCGACGTGTTCGGCCGAGACGGCGCAGGCCATCCTCGACCTGCAATCGTTTGATGTTGCTATCGGTTGCGGCACGTTTGCCTTGGAGTTTTTCGCGGGACTTCCCGAAATTTGTGTGCGCTCGGCGACATTGGTTATCGTCGACAGTCCAACGCCCGAAGTTACCGCGCAGGCGCTAACGGCCGGTGCGATGGCGGTTTTGGCAACTGACGAGATATCGACCAGCTTGCTGCAGCGGACGCTGCAGCAGATCCTGTTGCGGCGGGCAGCACAAAATCTTCTGCTCGACCGATTGTTCTCATCATCCGTCGGGGCGCAGTCACCACTCGATCCATTGATCTCGCCGCAATTGCCTTGCGCGGCGCGATCGACAGTTGCGGGACCGGTTCACGAGGCGGTCCCGGCTGCACCACACTACGGGTATCAGACCCATACGATTTGGCGGCAAGAGATTTGATCCTTGAAGTTAGTATAAGGATCGCGTTGCTCTTCGCCGCCGATTGCTTCGCGCGGAAGGCCCTCACAGTGTCTGCGGGAAGAAACTAGACTGCCAATCTGTTCTGCGTCGGTGTTGCGTATGGCAGTTCCCTGTCCCAGTCGTTCGTCAGCGCTGTACGGGCGACTGGGTCTGCCACCTTTTCCAGAAAAACCCGTCCCATTGCCGCATCGATGTTTCGGGCATGAACAATCGACGGCTTGGCCCGCTGCGTGTGCTCGATCTGCCGCGGTCAAACGGGCGTGATGGGCCGGTCGCAGGTCGATCTTCAGACGAGCGGCGGCGCTATCGCGACGTTGAAGATGTCCCGGACAGCGGTTGCAACGGCGTTCACCATGGGGCAATTTATCGAGGACAACACGGAACACGTTGCGTGCGTTGCCTCGTGTTCCGACTTCGGCTGCGGATCGCTTTTCATGGAGACAATGCTTTGAAACTCAACCGAGGGCGCGCCATTACGTCAATGCCCGGTCCATCCGTGATACCGGATCGGGTTTTGAGTGCCATGCATGTATCCATGCCCAATATTTACGATGGTGCACTCGTTGATGTCAGCAAGAGCATATTCGAGGATCTGCCATCGGTTGCCCGGACCAAGGGGCAAGTGTTCATCGCGATTTCGAACGGCCACGGTGCCTGGGAAATGGCGCTGACCAACACGCTGAGCCGAGGCGATAAGGTGCTCGTGCTGGAGTCGGGTCGATTTGCGGTCGGTTGGGGTGAGCAAGCGAAAATGCTTGGGTGCGAGGCGGAAATTCTGCACGCGCCGCCGCGTGCTGCGATCGAGCCGAACGATCTCGAATTGCGCCTGCGCGCGGATACGGCGCACGCGATCAAGGCTGTCCTGGTTGTCCAGGTGGATACGGCATCGGGGGTGTGGAATGACATTGCGGCGCTGCGCAAAGCGATGGATGCGGCCGGCCATCCGGCGCTGTTGATGGTCGACTGCATCGCATCGCTTGGCTGCGTTGAGTATCTCATGGACGACTGGGGTGTCGATATCACTGTCGGTGGCAGCCAGAAAGGCTTGATGGTGCCACCGGGGCTGGGGTTTGTCTGGGCCAGCGCCAAGGCGATGGCGGCGCACAAAACAGCGAACATGCGGTCGCCGTATTGGGACTGGACGGCGCGGCAGTCGGAGCAGGCGCACTACCTGCGATATTGCGGCACCGCCCCGATCCAGCACATTTACGCGATGCGCACGGCGCTCGACATGAT
>JAGDYV010000210.1:0-8238 GCA_049116495.1 Hyphomicrobiaceae bacterium
TTCGACCGTGGCTACCTGTCACCGTACTTCATCACCAACGCTGACAAGATGGTTGCCGAGCTCGAAGATCCTTATATTCTGATCCACGAGAAAAAGCTCTCCAACCTGCAGGCCATGCTGCCGATCCTGGAAGCTGTCGTTCAGTCGTCACGTCCGCTGCTGATCATCGCAGAAGACGTTGAAGGTGAAGCGCTGGCCACTCTCGTCGTCAACAAGCTGCGCGGCGGCCTCAAGATCGCTGCTGTCAAGGCTCCAGGTTTCGGCGATCGTCGTAAGGCGATGCTCGAAGATCTCGCCATCCTGACCGGCGGCCAGACGATCTCGGAAGATCTCGGCATCAAGCTTGAGTCCGTGACCCTCGACATGCTCGGCACCGCCAAGCGCGTCATGATCACGAAAGACGACACAACCGTCATTGATGGCGTCGGCAAGAAGAAAGACATTGAAGGCCGTGTCTCTCAGATCCGTGCTCAGATCGAAGAAACCACATCTGACTACGATCGCGAGAAGCTGCAGGAGCGGCTGGCGAAGCTCGCCGGTGGTGTTGCTGTCCTCAAGGTCGGCGGCGCAACGGAAATCGAAGTGAAGGAACGCAAGGATCGCGTTGATGACGCGCTCAATGCGACCCGTGCAGCCGTCGAAGAAGGTGTTGTGCCTGGCGGTGGCGTCATGCTCGCAAAGGCAAGTGCACTTCTCGACATCGAAGGCGACAACGACGACCAGAACGCCGGTATCGCCATCGTGCGCAAGGCGCTTCAGTCACCGATCCGCCAGATCGCTGATAACGCTGGTGTCGAAGGCTCCATCGTCGTCGGTAAGGTCCTCGAAGCGCGCTCTGCATCGTTCGGCTACGACGCTCAGAACGATGAATACGGCGACCTGATCGAAAAGGGGATCATTGACCCTGCCAAGGTCGTGCGCACAGCGCTTCAGGATGCCGCTTCCGTCTCTGGCCTGATGGTCACGACCGAAGCCGGTGTTGCCGACACGCCGAAGAAGGATGCTGGTGGCGCACCAGCCATGCCTGACATGGGCGGCATGGGCGGCATGGGCGGCATGATGTAATTGCCGGTCGAACCGACCTCAGACGTTCAAAACGAAAGCCGTCCGCGAAGCAATTCGCGGGCGGTTTTTTTTTTGATCGGGAAGACGAAGCAGCCTGCGCTGCGTGCTCAATCAAAAAACTTATCCACGCTACCCAATCCGCCCGTAAAATGAGTTTATCCCGCCCATTGAGGGGCCGCTAACCGGTGGCGACCATTAGAGGGGGTGGGCTGCAGGTCACGCGTGCGGCAACGCAGTCGCACGTTAACAGTGACGCCCCCCGCTCGTGCCGTGGGTGAAAGTCCCCGGTGGCCGCATCTTAAAACTGGGCGGTTTCGCGATAAATCCTGCACGGGGCGGCAGCCAGCCGCTAAAAAATTAAACTAGGATGCGGTTGCGTTGTCGCCCCGTACCCCTCGACGATTAAATCTTCCGGCGGTTGCCCGTGCGGAGCGCTTTGGCGCGCCGCCGGACCTTTCGGCCGTCGCTATTGCTTTAGCGGTGCGCAGCTTGCGCGACTTTGGCGCTGCCGCTTGCCGTGCGCTCAGGTGATACACTCTTGCGCATGGCCAGCGATGCACCGGCCGAGACCGCTGCTGCTTCCGCCTTGCGGCCTTGCAGCTTCAACACAAGAGCAAGGTTCTTGGCGACTTTTTCCTTGGCCATCGGGTTCTGGGCGGCCTGCCGCAGCAGGCTCTCTGCGCGGCCGAGATTGCCGCTGCCGGCGTGGGCCATCGCGAGGTTGTTGAGGACAGTTGAATTCGATGGCGCCAGTTGATGCGCGCGCTCGAACATCGGCACCGCTGCTTTGTACTTGCCCTGTCTGGCGAGTGCGGCACCGCGTCCGGAAACGACACGCCAATCAGGCTTGGTGCGGTCGTCGGCGAGGGTGAGCAACTTGCTGGCAAGTTGGACCTGGCCGGCTTCGAGTGCGAGGCGGCCATACTCGGATGCGATTTCGCGGTCGTTGCCATGCAGGACGGAGGCTTGCTGCAGAACAAGGAAGGCTTGTTTCGACTGCCCGGAGGCTTTCAGGTTCTTGGCGTAGTTGAGCGCTGCCGTCTTGTCCGACGGTGTTTTGACGTATTTGCGGCCCCAGTAATTCAGTGCCTTGCTCATGTCGTTGCTGCCGGCATCTGCGGAACTGACAACGTCGTCGTTCGACATGCCAAGACCAAGCCCAAGGTCAGGCGCACCGCCCTGCGCGCAGGCGCCCAGCAAGACGGCCAGGGAGGCAACAGCCGTGATACGAGCGGCAATTGCGATAGAGGGAGTACGTTTGTACTGCGTTGCGGTCATCTGAGAATCCTCTTGAGCCAACGCATACGAACAGTCTTTGGCGAATCTATTTGTCAGTGACACTCTCTGATACAGTGATCAACAAAGTCTTAAGGTCGGTGACATCAACGCTTCGTTAAGAATTAGGCTCGGTTTCAGCGTTGACGGGTGGATCTGTTGCGGAAGCCGCGCCGGACTGCTTTTCGGTGGTTTCTGCGCGCTCGATGGCTGTGCTAAAATGCGGCCCAGCAAATCCTTGAGCAGCAATTGAAGAGCCCATGAACACCAATCCTCCCTATGAACTTGCCAACTCTCAGGCCGTCTTCGCCGACGATGCGGATCTCGCTTCGACAATCCCGATTTATGCGGTGCGCGGCCCCAAGGGATTGAAGACGATTGCAGAGCTCAGCGACACACAGCGCGCGTGGGCCGCGGCAAATGATTTTACGGGCAAGCCCAAGTCACGGCTGCTGCTGCCAGCAAGCGAAGGCGGCGTGGCTGCGGTCTTGTTTGGGCTCGGCACGGAAACGACCGGCGAGCCGTGCGGTCCGGCCGAACTTTTGCTTGGCGCGCTGCCCGGACATTTGCCAGCGGGCAGGTATCGCCTCGCCGGCAACTGGGGGGATCAGGCGCTTGCCGGCGTCTCCTGGGGCCTCGGGTCGTACAAGTTTGGCGCGTACAAAGCCAGCATTGAGGGTGACAGGCCGCAATTGGCGCTCGCAGCTGATACTGATGCAGATAGCGTTCGGCGGGTGACGTCGGCGATGTGGCTCGGGCGCGATCTCATCAACATCCCGTCCAATGACATGGGACCGGACGAACTCGAGGCCGTTGCGCGCCTGGTAGCGGGTCGTCACAATGCCGTCGTCAACTCCATCGTGGGCGATGAGCTTTTAGCGCAGAATTATCCGCTCATTCATGCGGTCGGCCGTGCCAGTACGCGCGCGCCGCGATTAATTGACATGGCATGGGGACGGGAAGATGCGCCGCGTGTGACCGTTGTCGGCAAGGGTGTATGTTTTGACACCGGCGGGCTGGACCTGAAGCCTGCCGCCGGCATGCTCCTCATGAAGAAGGACATGGGCGGTGCGGCAGCGGCACTTGCGCTCGCCGACATGGTGATGGGCGCAAAACTGGATGTCCGGCTGCGTGTACTCATTCCGGCCGTCGAGAACAGCGTTGCCGGCGATGCCTTTCGGCCAAGCGACATCGTCCGTTCGCGCGCTGGTCTCAGTGTTGAGATCGGCAACACCGATGCGGAAGGGCGATTGGTCCTCGCGGACGCCCTGGCGCTCGGTGATGAAGACAAGCCGGATCTCATGATGACGTTCGCGACGCTGACCGGCTCGGCGCGCGTCGCCCTCGGTCCTGATCTGCCGCCGTGCTTTATCGACGACGATGCCATGGCCGGACGTATCCTCGACGCTGGCAATAGCGTCGGCGATCCGGTTTGGCGCATGCCGTTCTGGCCCGGATACGATGGCATGCTGGATAGTGCCAACGCTGATGTCAGCAACACCGGTGACAGCCCGTTTGCCGGGGCTATAACGGCCGCGCTGTTCATGAAGCGTTTTGTCAAACAGGCACGGCACTACGCGCATTTCGATATCTATGGCTGGCGTCCGGCGCAACGTCCTCTTGGCCCGAAGGGCGGCGAGGCCCATGCGGCGCGGGCCATGTTCGAGGTTGTTCGGCAGATCGCTGCCCAGGGCGGAACGGAGAGCTGATCGCATGGCAGAAGGTCTCGACCGTCGCACAAATGCTTTTCGGGATGACCTTGCCGACGCAGCTCTGCAAGGCCGAGTCAAGGCCGCGCGTTTTACGACGGGGCAAGCGTACCATGTCGCCGTCGCGATCGCGCCGTTGCACCCGGAGCCAGCATCGACCGCTGATTTGGATACCCAGGTACTCGGCGGCGAGCCAGTGCAAGTGTTTGATGTTGCGGACGGTTGGGCTTGGTGCCAACTCGCCGGCGACGGCTATGTCGGGTACACGCCGGTCGACATGCTCGCAGTCGGGCCGCCACCGCCGCCGACGCACCGGGTGGCGGTGCGCGAAACGCTTGCCTATCACGAACCAACCGCCCGATCGCAGCCTTTGCAGTCGTGGCTCTTTGGCGCGACGTTGCAAGTCGTCGACACGAACGGCAACTTCTTCCGACTGGCCAACGGCGGCTTCGTTGGTCGCCAGCACGTCACAGCCATTGATACATTTGAATCGGATTACGCTGCCACCGCACAGACGTTGCTCGGCACGCCCTATCTCTGGGGTGGCAAATCAGTTCGCGGAATTGACTGCTCAGGTTTGGTTCAGCTGTCACTGCTACGCGCCGGCATTGCCTGTCCTCGCGACACCGATATGCAGGCGCGCGAGCTGCCCGGCGATCTAGCGGTGACGGAAAACAGCCTCGATCAATTGCAACGTGGTGATCTTGTATACTGGCCCGGCCACGTAGGCATAATGATCGATAGCAAACAGATCGTGCACGCCAATGGCACGCACATGTCGACCACCATCGAGCCGGTCACGCTGGCTGCCGAGCGCTCACGGCAGGACGGCGCGATCGCGAAAGCCATCAAGCGATTTCAATAACCAACCTGGGGGTCCACCACGTTTTCAAGCGGCTGACCATTTTCCAGGCGCTCAACCTGACGCAGGAAGTAGCGCGTAATGCTCTCGTTGGCGCTCTCGGCGGCATTGTGGGGCGTGACAACAATGCGTTCGTGCTCCCACAGCGGACTGTCACTTGGCAAGGGTTCAGTTTCGAACACGTCGAGGCTGGCGGCATAAAGCGTACCATCATCAAGTGCGGAAAGAATATCAGCCTCGACCTGCAAACCGCCACGCCCCGCATTGATGAGCACCGGGCCCGGCAACCGCTCGTGCCGTCCCTCAGTTGACAGATTCTTGAACAAATCGCGGTTCAGAATGCCCTTCGTCGCAGGTGTAAATGGCAGCAGAACAACCAGAACATCGGTCTGATTGAGGAACGGCTCCAAGCCGGCATCGCCTGCAAAACACGTGACGCCATCGACGTCTTTGGGGCTACGGCTCCAGCCGTTCAACCGATAACCGAGCCCGCCGAGCGCTTTGGCGCAGGCTTGGCCAAGCACACCGATACCCATGATCCCGACGCGCACCTCATCCGGCATGGCCTCGCCTAGAAACGTCCACTCTTTCGCCCGCTGTTGCGCTTGAATTTCAGTCATTCGGCGCACGTGATAGAGCGTCTGCAGCACGACGTACTGGACCATTCGTGCGGTCAAATCCGGATCGACGTAACGCACGATCGGAACATTCGGCAATTCTGGGTCGGTAAAAAGATGATCAACGCCGGCACCAACAGAAACGATCAGCTCGAGGTTTTCGAACTGCGCCAATGAACCCATCGGAGCTTTCCACGCAAGTGCATATTTTATCTCCTCGCTGGCCCCGGCATCTGGATAGGCACGGACGTCACGTCCAGGAGCCATTGCTTTGGTACACTTATAGAAATCGTCAAGCCGATCGCTGCCAATAACAAGTAGGGACATGGATAACCTTCGTGTCGTGGGGCGGCCTGATCGAAGACAAAAGGCCTATTGCATCTGTGCTTCGGCATGCTCGCGTGTTTCAAGATTGAAGGCAGCGGCTAGCAGCGCCTTGGTGTAGTCGGTTTCCGGCGCAGCAAAAATCTTCTCGCCCGCGCCTTCTTCAACCACCTTGCCATTGCGCATCACAATGACATGGTTTGAGAGCGCCCGCACGACGCGCAAGTCGTGACTGATAAATAGATAGGACAAGTTCTTCGCGCTTTGTAGCTCGCGCAGCAGATCGACAATTTGGGCTTGCACACTCATGTCGAGCGCACTCGTCGGTTCATCCATCATGATGAATTTCGGTCCGAGCACCATCGCGCGAGCGATGGCAATACGCTGGCGTTGGCCGCCGGAGAACTCGTGCGGATAGCGGTCCTGCATATCGCCATCAAGGCCGACATCTTCCAACGCGACGTTTACGCGCGCGCGGCGATCTTCGTAGGAGAGATCCGGCTCCTGGATCGTTAAGCCCTCTTCGATGATCTGACCGACCGATAGTCGAGGACTGAGCGATCCATATGGATCCTGGAAAACGATCTGGAGGTCGCGGCGCAGCGGCCGCATCAGTTTCGAATTGTAGTTTTCGATATTCTGGCCCATGAACACGATCGGCCCGTCCGAAGAAATCAGACGCAGCAGCGCCAGCCCGAGCGTCGTTTTGCCCGAGCCCGATTCACCAACGACACCAACCGTTTGACCTTCACGCACCTGCAGCGAGACGCCATCGACGGCTTTGATATGATCAACGGTCTTGCGCAGCAGGCCCTTTTTTACGGGAAACCAGACTTTAAGGTTCTCTGTCTGCATGATCACGGGTGCGGTGAGGTCTTCTTTCGGCGGGGCACCTTTGGGTTCGGCTGCCAGAAGATGCTGCGTGTAGGCATGTTGCGGGCGCTCGAATATTTCCTCGGTTGCGCCCTCCTCGACCACTTCACCGTCATTCATGACGTAGACGCGCTCGGCCATCTTGCGCACGATGCCCAGGTCATGGGTGATCAACAGCATCGCCATGCCGAGTTCCCGCTGCAACTCTTGCAGCAGTTCCAGGATTTGTGCCTGGATGGTGACGTCAAGTGCAGTTGTTGGCTCGTCCGCTATAAGGAGTTCCGGCTCGTTGGCGAGCGCCATCGCGATCATGATGCGCTGGCGTTGCCCCCCGGATAACTGGTGGGGATAGGACGACATCCGCTTTTCCGGATCGCGCAAGCCAACCCGTGTCAACAATTCAAGCACGCGGCGACGCTCAGACGCTTTGTCCATGCCGCGATGCACGCGCAGTACTTCGCCGACCTGCTTGTCAATCGTCTGCAATGGATTGAGTGACGTCATGGGTTCCTGAAAAATGATCGAGATGCGGGCGCCGCGCATCTCACGCATGTCGCTCTCGTCAAGGTTCAGGAGGTTACGGCCATGAAAGTAGATCTCGCCAGACGGATGTGACGCCGCTGGATAGGGGAGCAGGCGCAAAATGGAAAGCGCGGAGACGGTCTTTCCCGAGCCCGACTCGCCGACAAGTGCGACCGTTTCGCCCTTCTTGATATTGAATGAAACGTGCCGGACAGCGTGGTTGACGTTACCGGCTACCGCAAAATCGACCGAGAGGTCACGAACGCGAACAAGATTGGTCTGCTGTGGTGTGTCTAGCAAGTCTTTAGCCATGTCCGCGCCGCCTATCTGAATGTCTTACGCGGATCAAGCGCATCGCGCACCGCTTCACCGATGAACACAAGCAGGCTGAGAAGCAGGGCGATCGAGAAGAATCCAGCGAGGCCCAGCCACGGCGCTTGTAGGTTGGACTTGCCTTGGCTGAGTAATTCGCCAAGCGACGGCGACCCAGGCGGCAGTCCAAGGCCCAGAAAGTCTAGCGAGGTCAATGCAGTGATTGCAGCCGTGAGTTGGAATGGCAGAAACGTCAGCGTCGCGACCATAGCGTTCGGTAGGAGGTGCTTGAACATTATTGTTGCATCGGAGACGCCTAAAGCGCGAGCCGCTGTAATATATTCAAAATTTCGTCCGCGCAGAAATTCTGCGCGGACGACTGAGACAAGAGATGTCCATGAAAAAAGCAGTACAATGCCAAGCAGCGTCCAGAAGCCCGGTACGAGAACCGATGAAATGATGATCAAGATGTAGAGATATGGCATCGATGACCATATTTCGATGATGCGTTGCGCAATGAGGTCAACCCAACCGCCGAAGTAACCCTGCACGGCACCAGCGATGATGCCGATAATCGATGCCAAGACGGTTAGGATCAAACCGAACAGAATTGATATTCGCATGCCGTAAAGCACTCGCGCTGTAACATCGCGGCCTTGATCATCGGTGCCGAGCCAGT